>JASHOV010000290.1 GCA_030038495.1 Streptosporangiaceae bacterium | reverse complement strand
ACCTTGCGCGCCTCGAACTGGACCGTGCGGCTGGTGTTGCCGATGCTGGTCACGGTGCCGGTGGCCTCGATGAAGTCGCCGGCGTAGACAGGGGCGATGAAATGGACCGCTGAGTAGCCAACGAACAGGCCCTCATCCCCGTCGGTGATGACTGCGATCTCGGTGATGACGTCGCCGAAGAGCTTCAGAATCCGGGCTCCGTCCACCAGGTTGCCGCCGTAATGCGCGTCCTCCTGGCCGAGGCGAAGGCGAAGCGTCGCGGTGATTGGGGGCAACATGTCCGTCCTTAGGTAGCGATGTTTCGATGACGGCGTCGACGGCCCAGGTGCCGTGTCGGCCGACGATCAGCGGATTGATGTCGATGGCCGTGATCCGCGGGTGGGCGATGCCGAGAGCCGCGACTGAGCACATCGCCTGGGCGACTGCCGCGGCGGGCAGCGACCCGCCGCGGGCACGTGCGAGCATTCGCCCGGCCTGCGTCCGGCTGAGCAGATGCGCCGCCTCCGCGCCGGTGGGCGCGCCGACGTGCACCGCTGCGTCGTCGAGTTCCTCGGCCCAGACGCCACCGAGTCCGCAGACGACAGTCGGTCCGAACGCGGGATCGCGCTTGTAGCCGACGAAGATTTCCAGCTCGCCGCGAACGTGCTGCATGACCAGGAGCCGCGAATCCAGCCCGGCGGCGCCAGCCGTGGCGAGCAGCTCGTCGGCGGCCGCGCGCACGACATCCTTTCCGCTGAGCCCGACGCGGACCAGGCCGCGGTCGGTCTTGTGCAGAAGGCCCGGCGCGGTGACCTTGAGGACGACTAGGCCGAGTTCCTCGGCTGCCTCGGCGGCGGCGTCGGCGGTCGTCACCATGCACCTCGCGGGCACAGCCACGCCTATTCCGGCCAGGAGATCCAGCGCAGCCGCCTCGCTGTCGGGTAGCCCATCCGCGAGTGCCCGGGCTACCGCGGCGCGGCGGGGTGCGCCAACGCAGGGGCCGGCCTTGCCTTTCGCGGCTGCGGCGCGACGTTCGCCCGCGCGGTCCAGCTTCGCGAGAGCGTTCAGCGCTGTCCGGGCACCACGCAGCAGCGGGATCTGCCTGTGCCGGCAGAACTCGGCCAGTTGCGGATCCGGGTCCTGGCTGGATGGGCTGAGATACAAGGGCATGGCCGCAGTACGGACGCTGGCATCGGCGAGGTAGCTGGCGAGATCGCGGCCTAGCTGCGTCTCGTGGTCACCGCAGGACAGCTGCTGGTCGATAGCCACGACCAGGACGTCACCGCCCTCGGCGGCAGCAGCCCAGAGGGCCGCCGGGTAAACATCCTGGTACTCATCGACCCCCCACGGGTCGAGCGGATTGCGGGGTTGGAACGTCGGCCAGCGGTCTTGCAGCGCGCTGACGGTCGCGGGGCTGAGATCCGGAAGCTCCAGGCCAGCCTCCGCCGCGAGATCGGCCAGCATGCTCGCCTCGCCGCCGGAGTTCGTGACGATGTGCAGCCGCCGGCCGCGGGGAAGCCAGCCGGTGCCGAGGATCTCGCCCAGGGCGATTAGTTCATCGAGGTCACTGGCGAGCACCGCTCCGGCCTGCTCCAGCGCCGCGGCCGCGGTGCGGTACGACGCCGCGAGCCGGCCGGAATGCGCTGCGATGCCATCCCTGGCCTGCTGAGAGCGGCCCGTCAGGCACACGGCCAGCTGCTTGCCGCGCTCAGCCAGCCGGCGAGCCGCGCGGATCACCTGCTCCGGGTTCCCGAACGCCTCGATCATCGCGAGTACGGCGTCGGTATGCGGGTCGTCCGCGAAGAAGTCGAGATAATCGGCGAGCCCGGTGACCGCTTCCGATCCGGAGGACACCGCCGTCGACAGCGGAACCCGCCCGCCCGCGTTGACGATGGCCTCGACGAACGCTCCGCTCTGGGCCACGACGGCGACGCCGCCCATGCGGACGTGCGCAGGCACGGTGCCGACGTACGGGGCGGCTCCGGTGATCAGGTCGACAACGCCCATGCAGTTCGGCCCGACCGCCTGAATTCCGTGGGTCGCGGCCAGCTCGTCGAGGCCCTGGTTGAGAACAGTTGCCGCAGAGCCAGAGTCAGTGAATCCGCCGCCGGGTATCACGAAGTTGCGGACGCCCGCGGCTGCGGCGTCCGCGACAACGCCGAGAACTCGTGCTGCCCCAACCTGGACCACCGCCAGGTCAGGCAGCTCATCGAGGTTCGCGATCGACGGGACGGCAGGCAAGCCCGCAACCTCCGCGTACCGGGGGTTGACCGGGGACAGCCGGCCTGAGAATCCGCGGCCGCGACAGTTCTCCAGCGCAATCCGCCCCGTGAACGATCGCGGCGACGCGCCAACCACGGCGATCGATCGGGGCCGCAGCAGCGGCGTCAGGTCCATGACATGAATATCGGCGGCCGGTCCGCGCGACAGCTAGGAACAGCCTGTCTCGTTTTGGGGTGACTGCCGTACAAGTTGCTGCCTTCCCCGCCGGGTAACGGGCGGGCATGCTCAGCTACTCGGCAAGGCTGCGGAAGAAGGGATCCCGCATGGCAAGGCTGCCGCAGGCATTTCCCGCGTTCGTCGCCGAGCGCAGCGACGCGGGCGTCACCCGCGAGGTCCGCGAGCTGACCCCGGCCGATATAGGACCAGGTGAGGTCACCATCCGCGTGGCCTGGTCCGGCATCAACTACAAGGACGGGCTGGCTGCATCCGCAGACGGCAGGGTCGCTCGCATCTCGCCCCTGATACCCGGCATCGACCTGGCGGGAACGGCTATCGACGGTGCCTACCCGGCCGGCACGCAGGTCCTGGCGCACGGCTACGACCTCGGTGTCGGTCATCACGGCGGATATGCAAGCTACGCCCGGGTGCCTGCAAGCTGGGTCGTCCCCCTGCCGCCAGGGATTACCGCCCGGCAGGCCATGAGCCTGGGGACGGCAGGGTTCACCGCCGCGCTCAGCGTTCTGCAGCTCGAGGAACGCGGGCTGCGGCCGGGCGACGGCCCGGTGCTTGTCACGGGCGCGACCGGCGGTGTCGGCAGCATCGCTGTCGACATCCTGGCCGGACGCGGCTACGACGTCGTCGCCTCGACTGGCAAGGATTCGGCCGCGGGCTGGCTTCGTGACCTCGGCGCCGCGCAGATAGTGGACCGGACCGAGACCAGCGCTGACGGAAAGCCACTCGAGCACGAGCGGTGGGCCGGTGCAGTCGACTGCGTCGGCGGTGCCACGCTTGCTTATATTCTCCGCACGCTGCGGTACGGGGCTGCGGCGGCCGCCACCGGCATGACCGGCGGCAGCGGACTTACCTCCACAGTGTTCCCGTTCATCCTGCGCGGGGCTGCCCTGCTGGGCATCGACTCTGTGCAGTGTCCGATCGACACCCGGCGGGCGGTATGGCAGCGCCTCGCGACGGACCTGCTGCCGGTTTGCCTCGACATGATCGCCTGCACCGAGATCACTCTGGAGGGTGTCGGCGGGGCGCTGGACCGGATCCTCGCGGGCGCGAACCAGGGGCGGACGCTGGTGCGCCTCCCCGGCTGATCAGCTCGAGGCCGGACCTGACTTGAGCACGTCGAGCGCCAGGATCGCGACGTGCAGGGATGTGCAATCACGGGCCGAGCCCAGATCGACCGACAAGACCCGCTCGATCGCAGCCAGCCGTCGGTAGAAAACCTGCCGCGATAAAAACGCGGCATCCGCGGCCGCCGATTTGTTGCGTGCTCCGTCCGCCAGGTACGCGCGCAGCGCGGCGACCAGGCTAGTACCGTGCCGCGAGTCGTGCGCCAGGATCGGGCCCAGCATCCGCTCGACGTACTCATGCAGCCTGGAGTCATCGCCGAGCGCGTGCAGCAGGCCGTGCAGCTGGATATCGCGCATCTGGTAGAAAGGCTTCGCCCCCTGGTCCGAGCGCGCGGCCGAAGCGACGTATTCGGCTTCCCGGTACGACCTCGGCAGCTCGGCGAGCCCGCGGACCGCGGGGCCGACCCCTATCAGCTGGAAACTGCCGCCCGCCACCCTGCTCACCTGCTGGGCAAACGCCGTCAGCGCGCGCAGGAGCCCGTTTTCCCGGTCGCCGGCGGCCAGCAGGCTGAGCAGTGCGCCGACCCGCGCACCGGACAGGTCGCCGGTGATGGCGCGGAGACCCGCCGCTCGCGCGGCCTCCGCTACGAGGTCACCGGCCGACTCCCGGCCCGGCCCCGTCATCTCGACGACCAGGGGCACGAGCAGGCTGCCCTTGACCGGCACGCCGAGCGCCGCCGCCCGGGCCGCCGCCTCGGCGTGCGAT
>JASHOV010000289.1 GCA_030038495.1 Streptosporangiaceae bacterium | reverse complement strand
CCGGCTCGCCGCCCGGCGCGGGCACGGACGCCGCGGTCTCCACGTGCAGGTGCACATCGGGAAGCTGATTGGTCAGCCGCTCGATGAGCGTGGCGCGCCAGCGCTCGAGCAGGCCAACCGCCGGGACCGCCAGCACGACGTGCCGCGCCCCGGTCTCCTGCACGGCCGAACCGATCGCGGCTACGGCGTCCCTGTTGTCCCTGGCCAGCACTGTCGCGCCGGCCGCCGCGGCCGAGTCGGCGGCCGAGTCTGGCAGCGTCATGGCCGGCTGACCGGGCTGGCCGAGGACCAGGACATAGCACCGGGCCCCGCGCCGCCGGGCCAGCCGGATGCCGCGCAGGATCAGCCTCTGGGCGTGCTCGGACCTGGACACCACGACGAGCACGTCGTGCCGGTCGCGCGGTCTTCTCGTGCCTGCTCCCGGCACCGACTGGGCCACCAGCCGCAGTCCGAGCTCGCGCAGCTCGGCGAGCCTGGCCGGCTGGAACTCCGTGCGCAGCGCCTCCTGTACGCGGTCGGCCGGGTAGATGTTGCCGTGCCCGAGCCGCTTGCGCAGTGCCTCCGGCGAGCTGTCCACGAACTGGATCGCGTCGATGTCCTGGAGCACGTCGTCTGAGATCGTCGCGGCCGGCGGTTCCCCGGTAATCGCGCGCACCTGGTCGGCGACCGCCGCCACGTCATCGACGTCGGCGGTGCTGATGACGTCGATGCCCGCGGCTCGCAGCGCGCTGATCGCGCTGGCGTGCATGCCCAGATCGTCGACCAGGGCCACCGCGGGCTTGCGGGCCAGCACCGCGGTCAGGTCCATCTCCTCGCCGCCCGCAGGGTCGGCCGGGGTGCCCTCCAGCCGCCGCGGCGGGACGATCTCCAGGCCGCCGATGGCCTCCTCCGTGTGCGGCCGGCCGCGCGGGTCGGCGTACCCGATCACCACGTCCTCGCCCTGGGCCCGGAGGACGCGGCCCTCTCGCAGCATCGTGTACGTCTTGCCGGCCCCGGGCGCGGCCCCCAGGTACACCGTCAGCGAGCCACGCCGCACCGGCTCGGGCGCCTCGGCGATCGTCGCGCCGATGCCCTGCTCCTCGCGGATGATCTGGCCGCGCGCCGAGTCGTAGTCGTAGAGCTCCGCGTACCGGCCCCAGTTGATGGCCACGTCCAGCTGCCGGGCGGAGTCCTCCTCGCCGTAATTGGTGCGCAGGATGTCGGTGAACAGCGCCGCCGGCAGGTTGCCGTCCTGGCTGGCCCGCAGCCCGCGGTAAATCGTGCGGACCAGCGGGGCGCGCGCGAGTGACGCGCGCGCGAATATCTCCTTGCTGTCCTGGATGCTCGCGCCGGCGAACACCTGCCCGCTCCCGGTCAGCTCCAGCCGGTCGTCGCGCAGGTCGGCGAACCCGAGCATGACCAGCGCGTCGACCAGCGGCAGCAGGTCGTCCACCTCCAGGCCGAGCGTGTCGGCCAGGTCGGCCAGGTCAGCCGCGCCACCATGCCTGCTAATCAGCACCTCGGCCAGGCCGGAAAGACCGTCCACGCTGGCCAGCGGCAGCGGAGTATCGCTGACCGTGCCGGCGCCGTCGGTTACCGCCGCAGGCGCGGCGACAGGGGCCTGATCGCGCTGGGTCATCATCCGGTAGATCTGGTCCACCAGCTCGTCGAAGTCGGGCGTGCGCCGGCGGCGGGGCCGCGGCAGCGGGTTCACCAGGTCGGACCGGATCCGGCCCGGGTTGGTGCCGAGCACGAGGATCCGGTCGGCGAGCATCACCGCTTCCTCGATGTTGTGCGTCACCATGACGATCGTCTTGGTGGGGAACTTCTGCCCCTCCCAGAGCTCCAGCAGCTCGCCGCGCAGGTTTTCCGAGGTCAGCACGTCCAGCGCGCTGAACGGCTCGTCCATCAGCAGGGCGGCCGGCTCGACCACGAGCGCACGGGCAAAGCCCACGCGCTGCCGCATTCCGCCGGATAGCTCCTTCGGGTAGGCGCTCTCGTAGCCGTCCAGGCCGACGATGTCGATCGCACGCAGGGCCCGCTCGTTGCGCTCCGCTGGGTCGACGCCGCGGGCCTCAAGGCCGAGTTCCACGTTCTGCTGCACGGTCAGCCACGGCATCAGCGCGAAGGTCTGGAACACCATGGAAGTCTCGCGATTCGTCCCGGTCAGCGGCACGCCGCGGAACAGCACCTGGCCCTCGGTCGGTGCCATCAGCCCGGCGATGCAGCGCAGCAGCGTGGACTTGCCGCTGCCGCTGCGGCCGAGCAGTGCGACGAACTCGCCCTCGTGCACGTCCAGGTTGATGTCGTCGAGCACGGTGAGCGGCCGGCCGCCGCGGCCCTCGAACGACTTGCTCAGCCCCCGGACGCTCAGCAGCGGCGGCGGACCTGCCGCCTCGCCGGCCGGCGCGAGGGCGGTTGCCGAGGTGCTCATGCCAGCGCGAATTTCGTCTCGGCCAGCCGGTACAGGCGGCGCCAGACCAGCGCGTTAATGCCGGTGACGAACACCGACATGACCAGCAGCCCGGCGAAAAGCGCCGGAAAGCCGTGCGGCAGCGCGCTCTGCTCGGCGATGAACGCGCCCAGGCCGCGAGCGGTATAGAGGTGGTCCTTGTACGTCACGTACTCGGCGACGATCGTCGCGTTCCAGGCGCCGCCCGCGGCGGTGATCGCGCCGGTAACGTAGGCGGGAAAGATGCCGGGGATGATGAGCCGGCGCCATCGGTCCCAGCCGTGCACACCCAGGTTGTCCATGGCTTCCTTCAGGTCCGAGGGCACCGCGCTGGCGCCGGCGATCACGTTGAACAGCACGTACCACTGCGTGCCCAGCATCATCAGCGCAATGCTGCCCCAGTTCAGGCTGATGCCGAGGTCCAGGAAGACAACCATGGCGAACGGGAAGATGAAGTTCGCCGGAAAGCTGGCCGCGACCTGGACCACGGGCTGCATGAACTGAGCCACGCGCGGGTTGAAGCCTATCCACACCCCGACCGGCACCCAGATGATCGTGGAGGCGATGACCACGACCACGACCCGCAGGAACGTGAAGAAGCCGTCCGCGAAGGCCGTGCCGAAGATGGCCAGCCCGTCCGAGCCGGAGTTGATGTAGGCGAGCATGCTGGCCAGCCCGTAGACCAGGACCACCCCGACCACGACAAGGAACGCGATGTCGGCCGCCCGACGCCGCGTTACGTGGATGGCCAGCTGCTGGTCATCGACCCCGGTGACCGTGCCCATGAACCGGTTCACCGGCTGGGCCAGGGCCCGGCGACCCCGGCCCAGCGCCACCGGCCAGCTGGACCGGCGCAAGGCGGTCAGCATCAGCGATTTCGCCTTCTGACTGCCCTCGGACTGCTCCACCCGGAACTTCTCCACATAGGCGACGAGCGGCCGCCAGAAGAAGAAGTTCACCACCAGGATCATGATGATCATCGTCGCGATGCCGAGCCCGACGTGCCCGAGATTGCCCTGAGCCTCGGCCACGCCGACGTAGGATCCGACGCCAGGCAGCGTGTAGACGTGCGAGCTGTTCGCCGTGCCAGGCACGGTGATCAGCTCGGAGGCGGTCAGAAAGAACCAGCTGCCGCCGAAGCTCATCATGCCGTTCCAGACCAGGCCGATCGCACCGCCGGGGACGTCGACGGTCCAGAACCGCTTCCATCGCGACAGCCCCATCAGCTTGCTGGCCTCATTGAACTCGGGCGGCTGGCTGATCAGCGAATGGTAGAAGGAGAACGTGATGTTCCACGCCTGAGAGGTGAAAACCGCAAAAATAGCCGCACATTCTAGGCCCAGCTCGGAGCCGGGGAACAGCGCAACGAAGAACGTGACGGTGACGGCCAGGAAGCCCAGGACCGGCACCGACTGGAGGATGTCCAGGGCCGGGATCAGGACCCGCCGCCACCGGCGGCTGCGGGCCGCGATGTAGGCGTAGCCGAGGCTGAACGAGTACGAGAAGAACAGCGCGATGAACATCCGCAGCAGGCTGCGGGCCGCGTAGTAGGGCAGATTGGACGGGGCGGTGTCGAGCGTCGTCGCGTGGTGTACGGAAGCCTTGGCCCCCGCGCCCACCCGCACGACGGCATAGATCAGCAGCACCACGGCGAGGCCGACGGCGATGTCCAGCGGGCGGAACCTGAGACGGCTCAGGTTCTCCCGGCTGGGAAAGGTCGGGGTGACCGCCACCTCGGCGCTCCCATCGGGTTGGCACTGCCAGCAGACCAATCATGCAGGTCGACCCGCCCGGCCCCAGGCCCGGCCCGCCTGTCCCTCCTGACATCGAGGGCACCGGCCCTCACCCAGGCCGGGCCAGCCTATGCGGACACTCAGGGAAAACCCAGCCAAGTCCAAACGATTTAGTGCCGGGGTGCCAGGAAGCGTCCTTACCGTTCAGACTGCCTGCCGCAGGGGCGGGGGCCTCAACGAACCCAAGAACGCGAGGAACTGCATGCGTCTGAAGAAATCAGGGCTGGTCGCGGCGGCCGCCGTGACCGCTACGGTCTGTGCGCTCGCCGCCGCGGGTGCCGCGTCGGCCGGCACCGCCTGGTCGAACCCGTCGACCATCCCGCACAGCTACACCAACGCCACTCCCGGCCTGGCCAGCTTCGAGCAGAACAGCGTCTTCGGCGGCACGTTCGTCGTCTGGAAGGGCCAGCTCAGCAACGACGTCTACTACCGCTACAAGGTCGACGGGAAGTGGTCGCCAGTACGGGCCATCCCGGGCGCGCACACCAACTCCAGCCCGGCGGCCGCGCTCTACGTCAACGCGCAGAGTCAGCCGTCAGAGCTCGTCGCGTGGAAGGCCCTGCACAGCACCACGATCTGGTACACCACCGGCCTGATCGGCAGCGCCCCTGGCGGCGCCCTGACGGGCTGGACGAGCCCACGGAGCATCGCGGTCAAGGGCGACAAGCTCGCCTACAGCGACACCGGCCCTTCGATCCTCTTCCCGATCAACTCACCCGGCGCCCGGGTGATCATCGCCTGGCGCGGTCCCGGCCACCACGTGCGGTACGAGCTGGGCTCCGAGTCCGGTAAGAACGACCGTCTGTTCACCTTCGACGCGTCTAACTGGATCAGCGGTGGTACCAAGACCAAGAGCACGACGACAAGCGGAACGCCATCGCTGGCCGAGCAGGTCGGCGCCAACGGCAACGGCACTGTCTACGTGTTCTGGAAGGCCGACGGTAACGGCAAGGCCATCAGCTACGCCAGCATCCCGGACAACAGGGGCGGCCTGGCCGTGAACGGCAAGGGCCAGGTGCACTGGAGGCTGCGGGGCGGCGTGCCAGGGGCGGACTCGACGTCCGCACCGGTCGCCTCGAACCTCAACCCGGTGCAGGGCACCGGCCAGCTCATGCTCGCCTACAAGGGCCCGGGCGGTGACCTCATCCGCTACCAGCTGCTGACGCTCAGCTCGACCGGGACCATCAGCTGGAGCCCCGTCGGGTTCGTCTCGGGCCGGGACAACACGACGGCGATCGGCCCGGCGCTGCTGGGCGGCACGCTCGTCAACGTGTCTCCGACCACCAGCGGAGTCATGTACGTCCACATCTACACGGGCTGATCTGCAAGTCGGCTCGTTTCGGGGCCGCGTGTTCACAGCCCCCCAGGTAGCCGGGGCCCGGCGGTTCGCCGGGCCCCGGTTCCGTAGCGGTTCGCCCGGCCCTGGCCCGGGCATGATCACCAGACCGCCTGCGCGGTGTGAGGTGGACGGGGCGCAGGGCTGACGGTGCGCCTGGACTGATGCCACGGGGGGCAGGACGCTGGTAACGCCGACGCATGTACTCGCGCTGCGCCCACGGTGAGTGCCAGGTCGCTGGAGACGCTGCTCGCGGTCACGCTCGTGGCCGCGATCGCACCCATGATCGTGGCAGCGCTGCCGGGGCCTAAGATCCCGCAGGTCGTGGTGCTCATCCTCGCAGGGATCCTCATCGGCCCGCAGGGCCTGGGGCTGGCCGATAACACGAGCATCAAGCTGCTGGCCAACATTGGCCTCGGATTCCTGTTCCTGCTCGCGGGCTATGAGCTGGACCCGAAGCTGTTCCGTGAGCGATCCGGGCGGCTGGCGATGATCGGCTGGGCGATCAGCGCGCTGCTCGCGGTCGCCGCCGTCGGGATCCTCGCCGACGTGCACCTCATCCGTGACTTCGTGCCGATCGGGCTGGCGCTGACCACGACCGCCCTGGGCACGCTGCTGCCGATCCTGTCCGACAACGAGATGCTGGGCGGGAAGTTCGGCCGGTCCGTCCTGGCCGCGGGCGCGGTCGGCGAGCTGTTCCCGATCATCGCGATCTCGCTGTTCCTCACCAAGCGGAACCAGTTCGTCGCGCTCGGCTCCCTGCTGGCGGTGGCCGCCGCCGCGCTGCTGCTCACCGCGGCGCCCAGGATACTCGGCCGGCAGCGGCTGAACGTGCTCGTCCAGCAGGGCCAGCAGGCCACCGCGCAGACCACGCTGCGCTGGTCCATAGTGCTGCTGATACTGCTGCTCCTGGCCGCCGACCGGTTCGGCGACGACGTGGTGCTCGGCGCGATGCTCGCGGGCATGGTCCTGCGCAGCTGGACCCGCAAGGTCGAGATGGACCTGCATCACTTCGAGGACAAGCTGGACGCCCTCGGATACGGCCTGTTCATCCCGATATTCTTCGTGTCCTCGGGAATGACGCTCGACATCCAGTCGATCCTGCACAATCCGCTCCGGATGCTGCTGTTCTTCGGCCTGCTGCTGGTGGTGCGGGGGCTGCCGTCACTGCTGGTCTACCTGCACGTGCTGCCGGTCAAGCAGCGCGTGGAGATGACCTTCATCACGGCCACGACGATGCCGCTGCTGATCGCGCTGGCCGAGATCGGGCAGAGCGACGGCGTCATGCTGCCCGCCAACTCCGCCGCTCTCGTCGGGGCGGGCGTGCTGTCGGTGCTGGTCTACCCGGCGATCGCCATCGCGCTGCACCGCCGCGGCCGGCCCGCCTTACTGACGGGCCGCGACGAAGGCAGCGAGCGTCCCCAGCGTCTCCAGGGCATCCAGGTTGAGGTCCTCGGCGGCCACATCGACGCCGTAGCCCTGATGCACCCGGCGCAGCAGCAGCGTGCCCGCGAGCGAGTCCAGCCCGGCCTCGCCGCCGAACAATCGCACGTCGGCGGGCAGGCCCGCGAGCTCCGGGCGGCCGGTGACCTCGGCCAGCAACCGGGCCAGTTCCCTTTCCAGGTTGGTGTCGTTCATACCGCGCCGTCCCAGCCGTGCACCCAGTCCGGCAGCTCCGGCAGCGGACCCGCCAGCGACCGGGTGAACAGGGCGCGCCCGCCGGCCGGCACCGCCCCTGGTTCCGCCCGCAGGCCGGCCGCGGCCAAAGCCAGCCGCATCGGTACGTTCCGGTCCGTCACCAGGCAGGGAACGGTCAGCCCGGTGGCTCCGGCACCGGCGGCGGTCCGGCAGAGCCACCCGAGCAGGGCGTCGAGGACGCCGCGGCCCAGCGCCCGGCACGACATCATGACGATAGGGACCGACCACGCGGCCGCACCGTTCCGCTCCATCACGGCGCAGCCCACGGTGCCATCGTCGGCAAAGCTGTCGCTCAGCGCGACGGTGGCGACGATATGCGCGGGCGAGCCGACCAGTCCCGCGATCTCGGCCTCGGTGAGCGCCGCGCCGCCCGAGTTGAGCTGGTGGGTGCGGACAGACAGCTCGTGCAGCCGGGGTACGTCGGCCGGGACGGCCGGGGCGATCACGACCCGGGTGCCGACGTGGCGGAGGAACTCGTCCCGGCTGCCGCCGAATGCCGCCGCCTCGGCCTGCCGTCGCTGCCGGGCGGCATACAGCTGAGAACGGCGGCGCGCCTCCGCGGTGACGACCGGCGGGCTGAAGTCCGGCCACTGCGGGATCTCCGCGGCGTCCTCGGGCGTCAGCACCAGCACCTCGGGCAGGCTGGCGGCCACCTCGGCCCGCTCGATCATGTCGTCGTCCACGAACGCCACCGCATCCTCGCCGATGGCGAGCGCGGCGGCGATCCGGCCGATCGCGGTGGCCTTGCTGTCCCAGCCGCACTCGGCCGCCGCGAACTGAATGCCGGTCGCGGCCGCCACGTAGCGGGCCGCCTCGGGCGGGTTGCGGCTGGCCAGCGCGTGCAGGATGCC
>JASHOV010000025.1 GCA_030038495.1 Streptosporangiaceae bacterium | reverse complement strand
AGCCGCGGAACCGGGCCGACGCCGGAGACGGGCCGGGGGCGGGCCGACGCCGGGGGCGGGCCGCGCAACGCGCGGCACGCCCCCGGTCGGTCGTCAGCGGCCGTATGGATTAGTGGCCGAAGTTGAAGTTCCCGACCTGGAACGTGATGTTCTGCGTCAGCAGATCGCCGGTGATCGTCACCGTGTAGGCGCCCGGTGCCATCCCGGTCGTGTCGACGCTGACCGTGACGGTGCCGTTGCCGTCAGGGCCGCTCACGGCGACCGGCTGCGGCGTCGAGTTCCTTCCCGGTCCGGCCACGGTCGCGGTCACGGTATCCCAGGTCTGTCCCGGCACCGTAGAGGTCGGGTCGGCGTACGGCGGGCCCGACACCCCGTACTGGCCGGGAAGCGGCGGGTACACGCCGAAGCCGTCCAGGACGGTCGTGCCGTTCGGGGTGCTACCGGGGATGAAGCCGTTCCCTGTAACCGTGACGGTCTGACCGCTCGCCACCCTGAAGGCGGACTCGCTGATGTTGGATTCCAGCCGGTTCAGGTCGAACTGAGCGATCCGGCTCGGCTGGAACGGCCCGCGTTCCCGGTTAAGCTGCCGGACCAGCGCGGGCACGAACGTCGGCGCGTAGATGGTGCCCCAGCCCGCGGCGATGCTGTAGCCGGGTCCGGTCGAGTAGCCGGTCACGCCGTAGGCGCTGTCGGTGTAGCCGGCCGGGATATTAATGATCCCGTCCGCCGCGCCGTGCGGCCCGAGCGCCGCCAGGGCGGGGTTCACGGTGCCCAGGTCACGGCCGCGCAACTGCGTGGCCAGCGCCATGATGCCGGCCCAGGTGGGCGATGCCTGCGACGTGCCGTCGTCCGAATCCATCACGACGTCGGGGAACGCGCGCCCGGTGACGCCGTCAAGCGCCGGGATTCCCCGCTGCCACCAGGGCTTCGGGTAGACGGTGGAGATGCCCGCGCTCTCGGCGTCGGAGTTGTCGTTCGGCGCGGTCCACAGCGCGTCCGGGGCCGTGCGCCCGCCGGGAGTGGCGAGGCCGGCGTTGGGGATGGCGCCGCCGACGGCGGTGACCCACGGGCTGTCGGCGGGGTGATCGGCGGTGAGGCCGACCGTGGGGGTGCACTGGCCGGTGTCGCCCAGCACCGTCGGGTCGGTCGGGCCGCAGTCACCGGCCGCGAAGCTCACCGGGATGTTGTGCGCGGCGGCGTCGAGGAACGCGGGGTCCAGCGAGTGGATGGCGGCGTCCTGGGTGGCGGTCGGGTTAGTCGGGTCGTTGATGAAGTCGGCCTCGCCGTCGCCGAGGCTCACCGTGATGACGTCGGCCAGGTGCTCGTTGGCGATCATCTCGATGGCCTGTGCCACCTGCGGCCAGCCCTGCATGCCGATGGTTTCCGGCACCGGCGGGCTGACGAACAGGATGTTGGCGTAGGGCGCCATCGAGTGGATCGCCTCGGCGTCTAGCCGGTCCTCGCCGGGGCTGCACTCGACCTGGCAGGTCGCGGTCGGGTTCGTCGGTGCCGGCAGACTCATCTGGGTGATGTTGGCAGGCGGCAGGTCCATCGCCGTGTCGTACGCCGTCATTGACGCCTGCAGGCCCGGGTCGGGGTTGGTGACGATGTAGGCCACCGTCACGCCGGCGCCGTCGATGCCGTTCTGCCAGAGGTCGTTGACGCCGTAGTCGATGATGTCTTCCTGTGCGGTCGGGTCCGGGTAGCGCAGTCTCAGCGACTCGCCCGCGGCGATTTTCGCCTCGATCGCGTTGTACGTTGCGGTCGTCGCGGCTATGCGCACCGACGGCGGCGGGACGCCCGGGGTCTGGCCGGGCGGTGTGACGGCGCTTGCCAGGGTCGGAACTGCGAGCACCGTGCCGGCAACCAATACGCCGGCGCCGGCGATGAGAAGGGGCCTGCGACGGGACCTAACGACCATGTGAGGGCCTCCCAGGAAAATATCTGCACGTCTCGCGGCTTTTGCCACTGATCATCCAGCTACAACCAAGACGCTAGATGAATACCTCGATGCCCGACAAGCGCCGGGCAGGAACCCGCCACAAGGTCGGGGTGATTCCACCGGAGCCGATGAGAGTCCTGCGCGGCGGCCGCGCCGATCGGCAGGAACTCGCGACTGGGCGATTGCGCGATTCGGCGGGTCGGCGCGGGGGCCGCCGTTCCCGAAATGGTCACCGCGCCTTACTGCGGCGCAGTCCGCGCCGCTGGGCCCTGGTGACCGCGACGGGTCAGAGGGTACTGCGCGCCTCGTTGACTTGGCCCAGGATGCGAGGGGCCTGGTGAGCCTCGGCGATCGTGCTGGCTTCCTCGAGGATCGCCAGCGCGTCCTCACGCCGCCCTTGAGCCGCGGCGATGTAGGCCAGTCCCACCATGTTGGCGGCCGCCCCGGGCAGCAGGCCGATTTCGCGGCGCAGCCCGGTTGACTCTTCCAGCCGCTGCCGGGCCACGTCCAGGCGCCCGTCCCGGTGTGCCTGGATGCCCAGGTGCCGGAGGACCTCCGACATTGTCACCTTGTCGCCGGCCTGCGACGCCAGTTCCAGCGAGCGCTCCAGCGCGGGAACTGCGGAGTCGTCATCACGCCGGACAACCTGGTGGAAACACCCGACCCAGAAAAGGGCCTCGGCCTCGCCGCTCAGGTCACCCAGCGCGCGGTACAGCTGTGCCGCGCGCTCGAACAACGCCAGTTCGCCCGCGTCCTCGATGGCCTGATCCGGAGCGTCGTCACGGCGCAGCAGGAATCGCGTGTGCAGGAGCATGCCGCGCGCCACCGCGAGATCGGCTTCCACCGCATCCAGGTTGCGGTCTGCATCTGCCAGCGAGCCCTCGTCGCCGCCGAAGACGGCGCGTTCATACAGCTGCCTGGCCCGCCGGATCCGCTCGTCCACGCCGCCGATCGCCTCCTGTAGTCCGGGCTGAGGCATCCATCATGCCGCCTGCGCTGCTACTCGCGCGGCTTGCTCGTGAGCTGCACGGCCGGTCAGCCTGACCGGCGCGTGTCCTCAGGGGCCAGCGGCTCCGGCAGACCTGCGGCGGGTTGCGGCGCTGGGGCGTCGTTCCCGCTCCCTGCCGGGCTGCTCGGCGGGGCTCCCACCCCGCGCCGGAGCTCCAGCCGCGGAATGAAGCAGGACGCGAGGAACGCGATGAGGCCAATCGGTGCCGCGATCACGAACACCGTCTGGATCGACTCGGCGTAGGCGGCGGCCAGGCCGTCGTGGACCGCCGGGGGCAGCGTGTGCAAGAGCGCCGGGGTGACGCTCGAGGTCGAGAACCCGCTCGGCAGCCTGGCGCCGTGCAGGTGCCTGATCAGGTTGCCGACGAGCACGTTGGAGAAGATCGCGCCGAAGATCGCGGTGCCGAAGGATCCGCCGATGGACCGGAAGAACGTCGCACCCGAGGTGGCGACCCCGAGCTCGGAGTAGGGGACGGCGTTCTGCGCGATGAGCACCAGCACCTGCATCACGCAGCCGAGACCAACGCCGAGCACGAACAGGTACAGGGCCGTAACGAGCGAGCCGGTGCTCACTCCCATCCGCGACAAGAGCAGGAGCCCGACGGTCATCAGGCCGGTCCCGATGACAGGGAAGACCCGGTAGCGGCCTGTCTTGCTGATGATCAGCCCCGAACCGGTGGAGCAAACGACCATGCCGGCCAGCAGCGGCAGCAGCCTCAGACCGGAGATCGTCGGCGAATCGCCGTGCACGATCTGGAAGAACACCGGCAGGTACACGATGGCGCCGAACATCGCGAAGCCGACGATGAAGCCGACGGCGCTGGTGACCGAGAACGCCCGGATGGAAAACAGGTGCAGTGGCAGCACCGGCTCGACCGCGTGCCGCTCCACGAAGACGAAGATCACGACGAGCACGCCGCCGGCAATACCCAGAGCGATGATTGTCGCCGAGCCCCACCGATAGGTCGTGCCACCAAGGCTCGTGAAGAGCACGAGGCAGCTCACGGCCAGGACGAGGACGGCCGTGCCGAGGTAGTCGATTACGTGATGGACCCGGCGCAACTGGCCGGGAACCCGGGCGGCCACAACGGCCAGGGCGATGGCACCGATCGGAACGTTGATGTAGAAGATCCAGCGCCAGGACAGTTGCTCGACGAAGACGCCGCCGAGCAGCGGCCCGATGATGCTCGCGACGCCGAATACGGCACCGAACAAGCCCTGGTAGCGGCCGCGATCGCGGGGAGAGACCACGTCACCGACGATCGCCTGGGTGCCGACCATCAGCCCGCCTGCGCCCAGGCCCTGCACGGCCCGGAAGGCGATGAGCTCGATCAGGCTGTGGCTGAGGCCCGAGCAGATCGAGCCGGCCAGGAAGATGATGATGGCCGCCTGGAAGAAGCCCTTACGGCCATACTGGTCGCCGAGCTTTCCCCACAGCGGCGTGGAGACCGTGGCCGCCAGCAGATAGGCAACGACGATCCAGGACAGGTGCGAGGCGCCGTGCAGGTCGGCGACGATCGTCGGCAGCGCAGTCGACACGATCGTCTGATCGAGAGCGGCCAGGAACATCCCCAGCATCAGGGCGCCGATGATGACCAGCACGCGGCGGTGGCTGAGACCAGTCACTGGCACGTACGGCTTCGAGACGTCGCTGCCCTGCGTCGGAGAATTTCTTCTCATATCTATTCTTCTCCCGCGCACCCCGCGAAAAGTGTGCTACACCGATCCGCCTCAGTTTGTCATGTGGCTCTGGCCGCTTGCGTAAACGGACCCTTGACGACGCCGAGCCGGCCCATGATCCGGCGGCCGGTAGGCTATCTGGTCCTATGAGCGCCACACTGGTCGCCAAGGGCATCGCCGCGACGCATGGTGACCGTCCCCTGTTCTCCGGCCTTGACCTGGTAGTCGCCCCCGGCGACGTGATCGGCCTGGTCGGCGTGAATGGCGCGGGCAAGTCCACGCTGCTGCGCATTCTGGCCGGCCTGGCCAGTGCCGATGCAGGGACAGTAACGATCAGCCCGCCGACGGCGACCGTCGGGCACCTGCCGCAGGAGCCGGAGCGCCGCCCGCAGGAGACCGTACGGCAGTTCGTCGCCCGGCGCACAGGCGTCGCCGCTGCGGGCGAGTCCATGCAGGCCGCTGCGGATGCGCTTGCCGGCGCGGCGGCCGGCGCCGATGACGATTACGCGCACGCGCTGGACCGGTGGCTCGGGCTCGGCGGCGCTGACCTCGATGAGCGCGCCGAGGCGGTCGCTGCCGGGCTCGGTCTGACGGTGGATCTGGACCAGCCGATGACGGCGCTTTCCGGCGGCCAGGCCGCGCGGGCCGGCCTCGCGTCGCTGATGCTCAGCCGCTATGACGTGTTCCTGCTCGACGAGCCGACAAACGACCTGGACCTCGACGGCCTGACCCGGCTGGAGGAGTTTGTCCGGGGCCTGCGGGCCGGAGTCGTCCTGGTCAGCCACGACCGGGAGTTCCTCAGCAGGACTGTCAGCAGGGTAGTCGAGCTGGACCTGGCGCAGCAGCAGGTGACCACCTACGGCGGCGGCTACGCGGCTTACCTGGCCGAGCGGGAGGTGGCGAGGCGGCATGCGCGCGAGGAGTACGACGAGTATGCCGAGATCCGGGCGAGCCTGGCGGAGCGGGCCAGGTCGCAGCGCGCGTGGATGGAGAAGGGCGTCAAGAACGCCAGGCGGAAGCAGCCGGACAACGACAAGATCGGGCGCAAGTTCCGCACGGAGGCGACCGAGAAGCAGGCAGCGAAGGCCCGCCAGACCGAGCGCCTCATGGAGCGGCTCGAAGTCGTCGATGAGCCGCGTAAGGAGTGGGACCTGCGGATGGAGATCGCTGTCGCGCCCAGGGCTGGAGCGATTGTCGCATCGATGCGTGGCGCGGTGGTCCGGCGCGGCGCGTTCAGGCTCGGGCCCGTGAACCTGCAGATCGAGTGGGCCGACAGGGTTGCCATCACCGGCGCGAACGGTTCGGGCAAGACGACGCTGCTCGCCGCGCTGCTCGGCCGGATACCGCTGGATGAGGGACACGCAGAGCTCGGCCCGAGCGTCGTCGTCGGCGAGGTCGACCAGGCGCGGGCGTTGTTCCTGGGCGAGGAGCCGCTGATGGGCGCGTTCGGGGCCGCGGTGCCCGCCATGGTCACCGCCGACCTGCGCACCCTGCTCGCGAAGTTCGGCCTTCGCGCCGCTCACGTCCTGCGGCCGGCGGCGACTCTCTCGCCCGGCGAGCGCACGCGGGCCGCGCTTGCGCTGCTGCAGGCCCGCGGTGTCAACCTGCTCGTCCTGGACGAGCCGACGAACCACCTGGACCTGCCAGCCATCGAGCAGCTCGAGGCGGCGCTCGAGTCCTATCCAGGCACGCTGCTGCTCGTCACCCACGATCGCCGGATGCTCGAAGCAGTCACGACTAACCGCCGGATCGACCTTGCCGACGGCCGCGTGATCAGCCAATGACATCCGGGAACGATCATGACCAGCGGGCGGGGCCGCCGTTCCGCAGGTATGGAGTTCACGTGCCGGTCAGGTGCCGCTGGTCACCGGCGGCTCGGCGCGGCCGGGAATCCGCCGCCCGCACGTCCGCTCAGACCGGCCGGCGGGTGAGTGGTCTGAAGTGCGACGTCACTGACGAGGGTGCCGTCCAGGCGCTGGTCGACCGGGTGCTCACTGACCACGGTCGCCTGGACGTCCTGGTGACAAGCGCCGGGGCGCAGGCACGCGGCGGGCTTGATGGCGGCGCTTCCTGGCGACCGAAATTCCCCTTGGCCGCTGGGCCGAATTCAGCGAGCTTACCGGCGCCGCACTCCTGCTGACCGACCCACAGGCCAGCTATCTCACCGGGTCAGGCTGATACGCGATCGACTCTGCTGATGGTGATCAGATCGCCCTCGACGATGTAGACAATCCGGTAGCTGCCGACGCGCAGACGGTGATACTCACCGGCGTGGAAACCGTCAGCGGGTAACGGTTTGTCGGTCAGCGCGGCGACCGCGACACCGATCGCGCGCATTCCGGCCTGGTCGGCCATGAAGCGGCGGGCAGACGCCCGTGCCATCGGCGACCATTCGATCGTCACGGCTCAGCGAGTAGCTCGGCCATGGCCTCATCATGAGACACTGCGCCGGGCCGTCCCGCCGCCACCCACTCGCGGTGCACGGCGATCGTGGTCTCGACCTCGGCGGACTCGATAACCTCGGCCGGGGCAAGTCGCTCGACCGCCTGCAGCCGCCGCAGGTCAGCCACCGGCACGATTGCCGCTTCCTGCCCGCCCAGATGGATCACCTGATACGTCCCACCCGGATCCGGCATAGCTGACTGCGTGGTCATGCCAGCCACGATAGCGCCGCCAGCCACGAGTGCTTGCCTGCCACGCGCGTCCTCCCCAGGCATGGCCTGGCTACGGCATAGCGCGCATCGTCGGACCGCGTCGCCGAGATCGTCCAGCTGCGTCGGCCACTCCGCGTCGCCAGGGACGTTCAGCCGGAACCCGCGGTCCGGCCAAGCCGCCAGCCGCGCCCTGCTCGGGATCGACCCGATGCCGATCCTGTGCTCCTCGCCGACCGCCGCAGTCCAGTCCGCTGTCACAGCTTTCGGCGGCCACGAGATCACCCGCACAGGCACAGTTGAGAAGCTTGCTTGAGCCCGGGGCATTGCGCGTGCGGGTGGTCAGAGCAGTCCTGCAAGCAGGAAGCGGATCCCGATGGCAACCTCCAGCACGCCGAGCAGCCGGCGAATCAGCTGTTCAGGCAGGCGCGACTGCAGCCTCGCGCCGACGTTGGAGCCGAGCAGGCCGCCGACACCCAGCGCGATGCCCGTAGGCCAGCTCGGGGCCACAGAACCGCGCGTTTGCGCGGCCAGAATCGTGAAGGTGACAACGCCGGCGACCGACGTCACGAGCGTCGATGCGAGCGCCGCCGGAGCTACGTCAGCCGCTGGCCGCCCAGCGCTAATCAGGACGGGCGCGATGATCGAGCCGCCGCCGATGCCATAGATGCCACCCACGCATCCCACCGCCATGGCGAGCGCCACAAGAACCGGCCACGGCAAATGAAAGCTACCGCGATCTCCCGACTCGGGCCTCGGACGCGTCAGCGCCAGCCAGCAGCCCAGCGGCAGCAGGACCGCTCCGACGACCAGGTCGAACAGGCGCGGCCCGGGCAGCAGCTTCACCCGGATGAAAGACCCGGCAACGACCCCGGGCAGCGTTCCCGCGATCAAGACTGCCGCCAGGCTCCCGCCCGTCTGTCCCTGCCGCCAGTAGCGGTACAGAGCCCCCGGAGTGGCCACGACGTTGTACAGCAGATTCGTCGGAGTCACCGCCGGACTCGGAGTCCCCAGCACGCTCACCTGGAACGGCAACAGCAGCACCGCCCCGGATACACCCCCCGGTGCCGACACCGCCGATACCGCGAACGCGGCGGCAAGGGCAACGAGTTCAGTCCAGCCAGCACCCAGCACAGCGCCCACGGTAATGATCACGCAAGCCGCCAAAGCAGCTGTGACAGGCTAATTGCCCCCAGCAAGCGCGCTTGTTTGCGGTGTGCCGGCTAGTTCACACCCGCAGACGTTCGCGTCCTGCGGTTCGACCCTGGTCTCCGGGAACACCCCCGCCGTGTTCGGCCCGTGGCGGACGTCGGCATCGGCCTCTCGCGAGTGGCCGTACTAGGTCGTTGGGGTTGCAGCCGTGGCCGCGCGCGAAGCCGAAGCGTGAGAACGGCGAGGCTGCCAATGACCTCGCCGACATCGTGGGTCACAAGTCCACCAGCGTGACCCGGGCCGTCTACCGGCACGTCATCGTGCCCGTGATCAAGGGCGGCGCCGCCGTCATCACGGACGACGTGTTCGGTGTCCCGTGCCAGCGAAATCGGCCCGCCACGGTCCGCTGACGTCGCACGGCCCAGTCGATTGGCAAGCCGGCGGGGTTCTGATCGCTGGTTGATCTGGTCCGCGGCCGGTTTGAGGCCATCGTTGCCAGTCATTCTGGCCCGGCCGCCCGCGCGGAGCAGGAGTTCGCCCGCGGGCCGAGGGGACGTCAGGAGTCGGCAGCGAGCAGTCCCGTCTTCGCTGCCGGCGGGAAGGCCAGGCCGGCTCTCACGGGCCCGTTCTCGGAGGACAAACCATATCGCGCTGTGCGAAACTGCCGGGATGAATCGCCGTATCCCCTTCGCGGGGGCGCTGAACTTCCGGGACATCGGCGGCTACCCGACCAGCAACGGACGCCACACGCGCTGGCGCGCCGTCTACCGCTCCGACTCGCTGCACTACCTCACGCCGCAGGACCTGCCGTCTTTCGACGCCCTGGGCATCGAGGCGATATATGACCTTCGGCGGGCCAGCGAGCTCCGGCTGCATCCAGGGCCGCGGCCGTGCGTCCACCTCGAGCTGCCCAGCGCCGACCCGCTGGACCAAGGCAAGGTCTCGGGGCTGAAGACGCGCCTGGAAGGAGAGCAGTGGCTCCTGTCGGAGTGCCTCGGGATGCTGACCGGCGCGGCGGCGCCGTTCGGGGTCCTCTTCTCGCGGCTGGCCGACGCGCAGCGGTTGCCGGCGGTGATCCACTGCCTGGGCGGTAAGGACCGGACCGGCCTGGCGATCGCCCTGCTGCTGACTGCCCTGGGCGTCCGCCGAGAGGACGTGCTCGACGATTACCAGCTCACTAACGACTGCCTCGCGGCTGCCCGCATTCCCGAGGTCGTCCAGTCGTTCGTCGAGTCCGGCATCGCCCGGGATGCAGCCGAGGGAATTCTCAGCGCGCCGAGATGGGCAATGGCGCAGGCGCTGAAGAGCCTGGACGAAATATATGACGGCATCGACGGCTACCTGCTCGGTCATTGCGGCATGGAGCCTGCGACGCTGACCGCGCTCAGGACGGCTCTGATCATCTAGCCGTGACGATCAGCGACGCGGACGCTAGAACCAGCGAGCGGGCCGCATTGACGGGCAATGGGCCGACTTGCGTGTCACGGGACATTCGTTCTCTACCGCCTCGCGGGACTCCTGTAATCCGGCGGCCCCGAGCGATAACCCTCGCGGCGGCACAAGCGCGCGTGGGTGCATTTGTCAGGAGGCTGGAGACAGCACCTCGATGTGACAGCGCGGGCCGGGAGCGCTGGCCAGTCTTCGGTCACCGGTCAGCAGCGGCACGTCCAGGGCCTCTGCCAGGGCGACGTAACTCGCGTCGTAGACGGTCAGGTTGTCGTGAAGCTCCCAGCAGCGGACGAGCAACGGCCGGTGGGCCGCCCGCTGCAGCGGCACGGCGGCCAGGTCTGCCAGCGCCAGCCGCGCTGCCAGATCCGGGTTTCGCGGACGACATGGAGGCCGTGCTCGCCGATACCGGCCAGTTCCAGGTGACCCGCGGGCACGCTCCTAGACACGACCGTCTTTATCGATCTTGAACGGGCTGTCCGGCGCCTGCCGCCCGCCACGGCCATGGC
>JASHOV010000288.1 GCA_030038495.1 Streptosporangiaceae bacterium | reverse complement strand
CCGGCTGGAACTACGGCGAGACCACCGAGGCGTTCTCGGTCCAGTACGAGGTCGCGCCGGCCCCGCTGCAGGCAGGCATCTACCGGAACATCACGGGCAACAGCGCGCTGGCCTACGGGCTGGTGGCCGCGTCCCGGCGCTCCGGGCTGCCGCTGTTCCTCGGCTCCTACCCGATCACCCCGGCGTCCGACATTCTGCACGAGCTGTCCAAGCTCAAGCGGTTCGGCGTGCGCACCATGCAGGCCGAGGACGAGATCAGCGGCGTCGGCGCCGCACTCGGCGCCTCCTTCGGCGGCAGCCTGGGCGTCACCACCACCTCCGGGCCGGGCATGTGCCTCAAGGCCGAGACGATCGGCCTGGCCGTCTCGGTCGAGCTGCCTCTGATCGTCTGCGACATCCAGCGGGCCGGGCCCTCGACCGGCATGCCGACCAAGACCGAGCAGGCCGACCTGCTGATGGCGCTCTATGGCCGGAACGGCGAGTCGCCGGTGGCGGTCCTGGCTCCTTCCACGCCTGCCGACTGCTTCGAGACCGCCATCGAGGCCGTGCGCATCGCGGTCAAGTACCGCACGCCGGTCATCATCCTTTCCGACGGCTACCTGGCCAACGGCTCGGAGCCGTGGCGGGTGCCCAGAGTGGACGGCCTGGCCCGGCTGCGCGACGAGTTCAGCTTCGCCAGCGGTCAGTCGGTGGCCGCGGGCGGCGAGTTCCAGCCGTTCCAGCGCGACCCGAAGACGCTCGCCCGGCCGTGGGCGATCCCCGGCACGCCTGGCCTTGAGCACAGGATCGGCGGCATCGAGAAGGCCGACGTGGCCGGGACCATCTCCTACGACCCGGATAACCACGACCGGATGGTCCGGCTGCGGCAGGCGAAGATCGACGGGATCGCGAGCGACATCCAGCCGCTGCAGGTCGACGACCCGGACGGTAACGCCCGCGTGCTGGTCCTGGGCTGGGG
This sequence comes from Streptosporangiaceae bacterium, assembly GCA_030038495.1. Taxonomy (GTDB): domain Bacteria; phylum Actinomycetota; class Actinomycetes; order Streptosporangiales; family Streptosporangiaceae; genus JAJYUU01. The sequence continues at coordinate 6,700 of JASHOV010000288.1, read as the reverse complement.
TTCGACGTTCGGATCGATCGGGGCCGCCGTGCGGCGCGTCCGGCAGGCGGGCGGCGCGGTGGCGCAGGCGCACCTGCGGCACCTGTCCCCGTTCCCGGCCAATCTCGGTGAGGTCCTGCACTCCTACGACAAGGTGCTGGTACCCGAGATCAACCTGGGGCAGCTCGCGCTGCTGCTGCGTGGCCGCTACCTGGCCGACGTCGTGTCTTACAACCGGGTCCGGGGGCTGCCGTTCCGTGCCTCGGAGCTCGCCAAAGTCATCCAGGATGTGATCGCCAATGTCTGAGACGGAGTTTCCCGAGCCGCAGCACCGGTTCAGCTCGCTGACCCTGGTTCCCAAGGCGGATGACAAGCTCTCCACGAGGGACTTCAAGTCCGACCAGGAGGTCCGCTGGTGTCCCGGCTGCGGCGACTACGCGATCCTGGCCGCGTTCCAGTCATTCCTGCCCGAGCTGGAGATCCCGCGCGAGAACCTGGTCATCGTGTCGGGCATCGGCTGCTCGTCCCGGCTGCCCTACTACGTCAACAGCTACGGCATGCACTCGATCCACGGCCGCGCGCCGGCGATCGCCTCCGGCCTGGCCGCGTCCCGGCCCGACCTGTCGGTCTGGGTTATCACCGGCGACGGTGATGCGCTGTCCATCGGCGGCAACCACCTGATCCACGCGCTGCGCCGGAACGTGAACATCAAGATCCTGCTGTTCAACAACCGGATCTACGGGCTGACCAAGGGCCAGTACTCGCCGACCTCGGAGCAGGGCAAGGTCACCAAGTCGACCCCGTTCGGCTCGCTCGACACCCCGTTCAACCCGATCTCACTCGCGCTCGGCGCGGAGGCCGGTTTCGTGGCCAGGACCATCGACTCCGACCGCAAGCACCTGACGAGCGTGCTGCGCGCCGCGGCCGACCACAAGGGCACCGCGTTCATCGAGATCTACCAGAACTGCCCGATCTTCAACGACGACGCGTTCCTGCCCGTGACCGAGCCTGGCGAGCGCGAGCAGCGCGTGATCCGACTCGAACATGGCCAGCCGGTCCGGTTCGGCACCGACGGAAGCATGGGACTGCGGTTCGGCCGGTTCGGCGCGCTTGAGGCCGTGCCGGTCGCCGAGGCCGACCCGGATACGCTCGTCAGCCACGATGTGCGGGCGGATCCCTCGTACGCGTTCGCGCTTTCCCGGCTGGACACCTCGGACTTCGCGCACTCGCCGATCGGCGTCTTCCGCTCGGTCGAGCGCGCGAGCTATGACGACCTGATGACGGCGCAGATCGAGGCGGCCCGGCAGAAGCAGGGCGACGGCGACCTGGCCGACCTGCTCGCGGGCAGCGACACCTGGCAGGTTGGCTAGCCGCGATGTCCGCGGGGAATGCAGTGTCCGCCCGGGCAAAGACGAACGGCCGTTCCGGCGGATCTATCCCGCGGAACGATGCCGTTCAGATCGACCGGGCAGGCCCGGTAACCACCGTCGTCCTGGACCGCCCCGAGGTCCGCAACGCCGTTGATGGTCCTACGGCCGCAGCCCTGGCTGAGGCGTTCGCCGATTTCGAGGCCGATAGCGACGCCGCCGTAGCGGTCCTGTTCGGCGCCGGCGGCACGTTCTGCGCCGGCGCCGATCTGAAGGCCATGGGCAGCGAGCACGGCAACGCCGTGACGCCCGACGGCAACGGCCCGATGGGCCCGACCCGGATGCGGCTCTCGAAGCCTGTCATCGGCGCCGTGGCCGGGCACGCGGTCGCGGGCGGCCTGGAGCTCGCGCTCTGGTGCGATCTGCGGGTCGTCGAGGAGGACGCGGTATTCGGGGTCTTCTGCCGGCGCTGGGGCGTTCCGCTGATCGATGGCGGCACGGTCCGGCTGCCGCAGGTGGTCGGCATGGGCAGGGCCCTGGACATGATCCTCACCGGCCGGGCGGTGCCCGCAGCCGAGGCCTATCAGATGGGCCTGGCCACAATGCTCGTCCCGGTGGGCCACGCCCGGCAGGCCGCCGAAGAACTCGCGCGCCAGATCGCGGCGTTCCCGCAGGCGTGCGTCCGCAGCGACAGAGCCTCGGCGCTGGACAGTGTGTCGGCGGGATTCGACCAGGCGATGGCCAACGAGTTCAGCCACGGCATGGCCACCCTCACAGATCCCGGCGTCTTCGAGGGGGTTGCCAGGTTCCGGGGCGGTGCCGGGCGCGGCGGCGCGCCAGCCTGATATTTGCCCAGAAAAGCGGTTAACCGCGGGCGCCTGCCAGGCGTCTCACCTTATGAGAACCGAGGGGGAAACGCCATGCCGCGACCAGCGCCCGGCAGAGTCCGGGCCACCGCCGCCGCGGCCGCCGGGCTACTGGCTGCCACCATTGCGCTGGCCGGGCCAGCGGTCGGCAGCACTGGCAGCACCATGGCGACCACCGCGGCGATCTGCAAGTCCGCGATCCGGCCCAGGCTCGCGGCCCGGCTCTCGGGCGGAATCGAGAAGGCGCTGGCCGGCCGCGTATCGGCAGTTGGCCTTACGGTCGCCGACCCGCGCCTGGGCCTGACCTGCGCGCTGGACCAGACGCGCCATTTCGACTCGGCGAGTGCCATCAAGGCGACCATCATCAGCGCCCTGCTGTACAAGGAGCACGGCCCGGGCCACCTGACCAAGGCCCAGCGCGGGCTGGCGCGGGAGATGATCACCGAATCCGACAATGACGCGGCCACCGCCTTGTGGGACGAGGTCGGCCTTGCCAGCCTGCAGCGCTTCCTGGACGCCGCGGACATGACCCACACGGTCCTCGATAACTACGCGTGGGGCCTGAGTCAGCTCACGGCTCAGGACGAGCTGAAGCTGCTCGAACTGCTGGCCACGCCGGGCAAAGTCCTCAGCGCCGCATCTCGCGGCTACGTACTGTCGCTCATGGCGCACGTGATCTCCAGCCAGCGCTGGGGCGTGCCCGCGGGCGCGCCGTCCGGCGTCACCGTGTCGGTGAAGAACGGCTGGCTTCCCGATCCGAACAACGGGCTCTGGCACATCAACAGCATCGGGGTATTCCGCGGGAAGAACGTCGGTTATGAGATCGCGATCCTGACCAGCGGAAACCCGACGATGGCCTACGGTATCACCACGATCGAGAAGGCCGCGTACACGATCAACATCGACATCTACCGGGCCACGCGGCCCAAGTAGCGGCGGGAGATAGTTCGGCGTGCCCTTGACCGCCTCGGCTGTGGCCGCCCGCAGCTCGGAAGGGACGCGGCGCTCGCCGTTCCCCGACTATCGGTTCGCGCCCAACATCGGGGGTCACGCGCCGGTCTACGAGCTCGAGAACCGGGCCCTTGAGCGGGCCGGACACGTGCTGGCGGCGATGCGCGGCCTGGCCCCCTGGGACTCGCGGACCATCGTGGACCTGGGCTGCGGCAGCGGGTTCTGGCTGCCGGTCTATGCCGCTGAGGCCAGGCGGGTTGTCGGCGTCGAGCCGGACCAGGTACTGCTGGCCGCCGCCGCCCGCCGCACCGCCGGCCTGCCCGTGGTCCAGCGGAGGCCCGTGGTCGAGCTGCTGGCCGGCTCGGCCGAGCACATCCCGCTGCCCGACAACTCCGCGGACGTCGTGCACGCCAGGTTCGCCTATTTCTTCCCGCCGGGCACGGACGCGGGCCTGGCCGAGGCGCTCCGGGTACTGCGGCCGGGTGGCCGGCTCGTCGCAGTCGACAACGACTACCGCTGGGGCGAGTTCTCCCGGCTACTGGCCGCCTCGGCCGCGAACCCGCCCGTGCAGACCGCCGCCAGGACCGACGCGTGGTGGGCCGTACGCGGAGCCACCCGGCGCGAGGTACGGTCGGAACTCAGATTCGCCTCACGCGCGGACCTCGCCGCGGTGCTCCGGATCGAGTTCCCTGCCGCGGTCGCCGACGCGTGGCTGAGCCGTCATCCGGCGGCGACCGGCCTGACCTACGGCTACGTGCTGTTTGCCGTAACCGCCTGAGGTTGCATGGGCTGAGATGGGCCGGGCTGAGGCGGGACACGCCTCGTCCAGCTGACCGCCAGCACGCCCGCGCAGACCAGGACGCCCCCGAGGATCTGCAAATCCGTTGGCTGCTGGCTGAGAACGAGATAAGCCAGGACCATAGACGCGGCAGGCTGCAGCAAGAGCAGCAGCGAGGAAACCGCGGCGGGCAGCTGTGGCAGCGAAGAGGTGATGAACAGCCACCCGACGGTCTGGCTGACCAGGGCGAGGACCACGAGCCAGCCGAATGAGGGCCACGGAATGCGGAACTGGAAGCTACCAAGCGCGAGGCCCAGCAGCAGTGCGCCGGCAGCGGCACCGAAGGTCGCGTCGGCCAGCTGGCCGGCCACGTGCCTGGTCTGGCCGGCCGTCTGCCGCAGGATCAGCAGAAACACGGCGTAGGCGAGCGACGTACCCAGGCCCAGCCAGGTCCCGGCCACCGGATTCACGCCTGTCCTGCTGCCACCGACGACGCCAGACACCAGGATCACGCCAGTGAGTATCACGGGGAGCAGGGTCAGGTACCGCCGATTCGGGCGCTCTTTGAGCACCAGCCAGGCCAGCACGGCGATGAACAGCACCTGCAGGTTGCCCAGCACTGTCGCGACTCCGGCCCCGACGTCGGGGATGGAGTGATTCCACATCACCAGGTCACCGGCCAGGAATAGCCCCGCCGACATGGCGGCGAGCCGAGTCCGCAGCGAGCGCGGCCCGCGCTGCCGCTGTTCGAGCACGGCCAGCGGGATCAGCACCGGCAGCGCGAGCGCGCACCGGTAGAACGCGGCGGTGGCCGCCCCGGTGTGGGCCAGCGTGACCACGATGGCTGACGAGGAAATGAAGGCCGCGCCCATCGCCGCGCGCACCGCGGGATTGCTGAGTCCGGACCGCCCGCCCGTCCCGCCCGTCCGAGCCGGTCCGGCACTGCCGGCCCCTGAGCCCTCGGCATCTGGAACATTGGCTGTCAGGACTGTTTCGTCGTACGGTACTGACATGACCACAACTCTAGGTCGCCGCGGTGACAGCAGTCAAAGTCATTTTGATGCTGACCAGCTGGAGGCCATGGCTGGCTGCGCCGAGCTGATCAACTCCGGCCGGTCCAGCTCAGGCGACCTGCTGCCCGACGTGGAGGCCGTGCAGTCTTTCGCCGACCGGTACTTGTTTTACGGCGCGCCGGCGGGGCCCGCCGACCTGACCCGGCTGCGCAGCCACCGCGCCCGTCTGGACCAGGTCGCCCGGGCCTGCGAGGCGGGCGACATCGGCAGCGCCATCGACGCGCTCAACGAGTTGCTCGCGCGGACCGGGGCGAGCCCGCAGATCGCCTCGCATGACGGCCGTGGCCCGCACCTGCACGTGTCACGGAACGACGCGCCGATCGCCAACCGGATGGCAGCGCACTTCGCCATGGGACTGGCCTGGCTCGTGGTTGCGGGCCAGGCCAGCCGGATTCGCACCTGCGAGTCCCCCACGTGCGACGAGGTGTTCGTCGACATGTCGCGCAACCGCTCCCGCCGGTACTGCGACAGCAAGACGTGCGGCAACCGGCTGCACGTCGCTGCCTACCGGGCCCGTAAGCAGGCGGCTACTTCTTGATCCGGACCGACGACCAGTTCGTCGGGTAGAACGGCGGCAGGATCCCGAAGCCACTCTGGTCAAAGTTAGGTGCTGGCGGTACGCCGAGAGCCTGAAGCAGCGCATCGAAATCGAGCCCGACTTCAGTGGGGAACGGGCCGCCTCCGCTGATGCCGCCCGCAGCGGGCGACTGCGACTCGGCGGACACGCCGTCGAGCATGGCCCAGCCGGTTTCGATGCCGTCCCCGCCGTTATACATGTGCGCGATCACGGTGGTGGAGGACACGTGCTCGCCGACAGCGACTGCCGGGGTCACGTCCTCGGCCACGTACACCTGCAGGCCCCGCGCGGGACCGGCGGTGAGCTGGTAGGTAATCCAGCCGCCGCCGGGCCAGCCAGAGTTGTCGGCCGTCGCGTTTGTGATGACCGCGCGGCCAATCGCGTAGACCGGGCCCGCGCCGCCGAAGTCGCAGCCCATATCGACGCGCTCAAGGATCAGGCCGGAGACCGCCCGCAGCGGATTGCGGTAGACCGGGCGCCGGGCGGGCTTATTACGCGCGAGCGCGAGGCCGGGGTGGGTGCCGGCGGCCAGATCCATCGTGCCGGTGAAGCCGACGGCGAGATGGTCGGCGAATCGGGCCCCGCGGGACGGGGGCCGGCTGAGGGCGGAGTGGCGCGCCGCGGGCTGTGCATGCGCGCTCTGCGCGGGCCAGAAGCTGCGGGCGGAGATCGCGATGACGGTGGCGGCCACGAGGAGTGTGACGGCGGCCGCACGCCCCGTGCTTCCGGCTACCGTGCTTCCGGCTACGGTGCGGGGGCTGGCCGTCGGGCTGGGTAAGCGCTTCCGGTGGTGCCGTACGCGCCCGCCGGTGACGGCGGCTGCGGGCTGTCGCGACGGCTTCCGGTTGTGGCCAGAGGTTCTGGACACGGCATGCCTTCTTGTCGGTGCGCGACCTGGCGCTGTGTCTGTCACCGCCTGCTGGCCGGATCGGTGAAGCGACCAGCGGCATGCCGACGCCGGGCAGGTTCAGGGCCCGCGCTGATCACGCTCAGTGATACGTCAAGCACGCTCGGTGCTATCGACACACCACGATGCACCTGTTTCGGCCGCGGTGGCGCCGGATTTACCAAACCACGACTCGGCGTGTCGCGGGCTGACTCGCAGTCGC
>JASHOV010000287.1 GCA_030038495.1 Streptosporangiaceae bacterium | reverse complement strand
ATGCGGGCCTGATTGAGAACGAGCGGGGACGGGTGAAGGTTGGGGCAAGGCTAGCGATTCTGCGCGCAACTCCGCGTGGTCTAACCGCGCTCGCGGAAGGATCTGTGCGGCAATACCTCTCGTTGCCAAGCTGAGCGCCACCGCCTCCGCCGCCGCTTGGCGCGAAACGGAGCAGCTTCGCCGTACCACGGACTCGCTGATCAGGATCTCTGAACCGCCATCCGCATCATGCCGCGAGTTGCGTGTTGCACCAACATTACAATAGCCGGGCGAACCCAGGCCGCGGCCCGCGGCCTGCGTTGCCCGCCCAGCCGTGTGGGCATCTCGCTGGCCGTACGCGCACCTCCGTCAGGCGGCCAGCGGCTTTCCCTCGGGCACGGCCGGTTGTTCCTGTCAGATCGGGGACGGCCGCCGCCGCGTCGGCGTGGCTGCTAGTTCTTTGTCGCGGTGTGGTGCCGACCACGTGGCCTGCACGGTTAATCGGAACATTGATCGTTAAGCTCCGCAATCGGCCACGATGCTGTCATGGACATACGCAACGCTGGCGGTCTAATTGCGCGACTTGCCGTACATCTGGACGCGTTCAATCAGCGTCACCCATGGAATCACAATGAGCATTTCCACGGCTGGATCCTGCGCCACCTGCCTGATCGGCCGGGCCGGGTGCTGGATGCCGGATGCGGGCGCGGCACGCTGATCGCCATGCTGTCGTCCCGCTGCCGCCAAGTCGACGGGATCGATGCCGATGCTCAGATGGCGCTGATAAGCGGCGAGCGATTTGCGGCCGACCCGACGGTCAGCGTCAGGCAGCTTCCCTTTGAGGCGGCCGAGGGCGAATACGACGCCATCACCATGGTCGCTTCCTGGCACCACATGGAGGAGGAACAGGCTCTGCGGCACGCCCGCCGCCTGCTCGCAGGAGGAGGTCGGCTGCTGATCGTCGGGCTGGCAAGGCCGGAGACACTGCTCGACATGTCCTGGGACGTCATGTCGTCGGCGCTGAACCCGGTCGTGGGTGTGCTGAAGCATCCCAGAGCCGCGCGCGGCGGCCGGGTGATCATGGTCCCGGTCAAGGACCCCAGTCTCACCATTGACCAGATCAAGGCGGTCGCGCGGCGGACCCTGCCTGGGGCACGTGTTCGGCGCCGGCTGTTTTACCGCTACACGCTGGAATGGACGAAGCCGACCGCGAAGCTGGCCGGGAGCTGAGCAGCAACAGGACTCCGCCGATGGCCGCGACGACGCCTCCAGCGGCGGCGGCAAGCAGGTCCACACCAAGCACAGCGGACAAGCTGCCGTACAGACGATCTTGTGCAGCCTCCCGGGCGAACCGAAGCAGTGATCTGCGCTGCTCTAGACATGCGGATCTGCCACTTCCTGCGCGGGATCTACGGTCGTGGTGGCACCTGCTGCAGTGCCCAGGTGTTGCCGTCGGGGTCGCTGAAGGTTACGAATGACCCCCATGGCTGAACGTCAACCTCGCTGGCGCGGACGCCGCGGGAGATCAGTTGCTGCCGTGCGGCCTCCACGTCAGCGACAACAACTTGCACGCCCTTCTGCGAGCCAGGCGCCATCTCGGTTATGCCGGTTCCCATCACGATGGAGCACGCTGAACCTGGTGGTGTGAGCTGGACGAACCGCAGCGTGTCTGTTACCTGGTAGTCGTGGTCGGCGTGGAAGCCGACCTTGTCAACGTAGAAGGCCTTTGCCCGGTCTACATCGGTTACCGGGATGGCGACGAGCTCGATCTTCCAGTCCATGCTCGCAACCTATATACCTGATCGGACAGTGCGGCCATGGCGCGCCAGGATCGATCCGCTCGTGCGTCCCATCCGCACATGCCGCTGACGGTTTCGCTGGTGGGTTGGCTTGACGGACGGCACGGTCGTTCGGGAACGCCTCTGGTGCCGTGAGCTACACATAACATCCAAGATCGGTTACGATCCGGCCAGGAGGCGGGATGCGGGCTGAAGAGGCAAAAGAGCTCGTGCTCAGCTTGATGGCGGGCAGCCCCGATCCCGGTAGTGCTCTCGGCCTGGTTGATCCTGTCTCGCCGGACGGGGATCCAGCGAAGTTCATGATCGCCGACAAGGTCGCCCGGGCAATCCATCACTTTGATGGCTGGTACGCGCCCATCAACAGGGCCTGGTTCTCCGGCAGCTACGACCAGCCAACGATCAACAACGCGCCGTTCTACTGGTACGTGTTCGCAGTCCCGGCTGGACGGCGCTTTCGGGCGGCGCACTACGTCTTGTGCGACTACCTGCAGGTGCGGGACTGGGTTCTGGCGTTCGCCGCCCCGCTGGGCAAGGATCACCGTGACCACAAGCAGTGGCGGTGCGACCTCCGACTGTACCCGGACGAGCAAACCGGCTACTTTCGCTGGGGAGATGAGCCGCCCGGCCGCGACGACCAGCCCGGCCGCGTCTTTGACGTCGACAACCTCGCCACCGCCGGACCGCCCGTCCCGGTCGGCCAGCACGTCGGCGGGTTCGGGCCTGGCGGCGAGTCGGCCGCGCACCGGATGCTGAAGCTCTACGTCGCCGGTCACCCGCTCGAGTTCGGCCTGAGCGCCGCCGCAGTCGCGCATGTCGAGTACTCCTTCGCCACTGGCGACCGGGTTGACGTGATGTTCGAGAATCACCTGCCCGACCGCACCGTCGTCGAGGTGGAGGTTGAGGGTGAGCGCCAGTTGTGCATCGGCGTTCACCAGGCGATCAAGTACCGGTCGCTGGCAGCTGCCGACGCGGGATTCCCGTTACTGACATCGAGGGTGCGATCGGTAGTCGTGGCCTACTCGGTCGATTACCCCAGGGCGCGCGAGCTTGCAGATCGCTATGACGTCCCGCTTCTCGCGGCGGACCGCGAGACAGTTCTCGCAGGCGCACGCTGACTGCACCAGGCACGATTCGCCGCACTTACCTGCCGCTGCGGGCTACCGTGCGGCGGTGAACTGAGCCCGCCTGCTGATGCTGCATCTGGCATCGGCTTGCCGGAAACTGACTGGCTCCCAGTTTGGCTCCCACCGCACACGGATTCGAACATACGTCCTATTTTGGCGCGCCGTTGAGCATCACCGGCCGACATTCAACCTCACAGGTCGACGCCGCACCCGCCGCAAGATCTCACGAAGGAGCGATTGCTCGCAGGCAATTAGCATGCTTCTGACCTGAATGACGAGAAATTCTCTCTACCTGCACATCTGCGCCCCGAGCAGGACTCGAACCTGCGGCCTACTGCTTAGGAGGCAGTCGCTCTATCCGCCTGAGCTATCGGGGCCTTGCCCGCCGCGCGCAGCGCTTCGGCGGCAGGCTAAGCCTAGCTTGTGGCCGGGCCTGCCACAGCTGGGGTTCGCGCTGAGCCAACCGTCCCGCGACCGCGGCCGGCCAGCGCTACCGCCACCCCGCCAGCGGCGGACACTATGGTGGAAGCACCCGAGGAATCGTTA
>JASHOV010000286.1 GCA_030038495.1 Streptosporangiaceae bacterium | reverse complement strand
GCTGTGCCGGTCCCCGCCGGGTTCCGCCGGGTCCCGTTCGCTTCCGCGGTTCCGCCGTCCATGCAACCCATCCCGGGATGAACATGAATGACGTTACCGGCGGACGCGGGCTGCGGCGGATCTGGTCGCCACGGATCGGATTGCCGGCCATCGTGGTCGGCATCGCCCTGCTGACGACGGCATGCAGCGGCAGCCCGCCCGCCGCGGGCGGTTCCGGTGCACCCGCCGCGGGTGGTTCCGCCAGCACGCCCGCGGGTGGTTCCGGCGGCTCATCCTCCGCGGCAGGTTCGCCGACCGACCAGGAGCAACTCGCCTACTCGAAGTGCATGCGCTCGCACGGCGTGCCCGGCGTCCCCACTTCCTTTCCCAGCGTCGTGCCCGGCAGCGTGCCTAGCCCGGGCGGCCAGCACTTCGGCGCCGCCCCAGTTAGCGGTCCTAGCCCGGGCTCGCCCCAGTGGCAGGCGGCACAGCGAGCCTGCCGGTCACTGATGCCGGCACCGGCCTTCGTTCCGGGCTAGGCGAATAGGAGCAGTCGATGTTCTTCGTTACGTACTTGCGGCGCGAGCTCCGCCGCCGGATGCGCCAGGCCATCGTCATCGCACTGGGCCTGGCGCTGGGGGTTGGGCTGGTAGTTACCGTGGCCGCCGCATCGGCGGGGGTGAAGAAGGCGGAGTCCGGCGTGCTCAGCGCGCTGTACGGGGTGGGCACCGACGTGACCGTGACCGGCGCGGCGCCCGGCCCGCCCCAGCCAGGCAGTGAATCGAACAACGATCAGAACAACTACGGACTCCAGGCGGGATCGAACGGCCAGACGGAGATCTGCTACAGCAGCGGCAAGTGCATTAACGCGGCCGGGAAGACGATCGACCAGCTGACCGCGTCATACTCGGGGATCGGCGAGTCGAAGGTGGCCGAGGCGGCACGGCTGCACGGCGTGACAGCGGCGGCCGGCGGGATCAGCCTCACCGACGACACGACGACGTTCGGCCAGTCGAGCAGCAGCCTGCCGCAGTCAAACAGCTTCACCCTGGACGGCGTGGACACCGCCAAGACCTCGCTCGGCCCGCTGAGCAGCGCCTCGCTGACCTCGGGTCACTCGTTCACCGCGGCCGACGCCGATGCCGACGTCGCGGTCGTGGACTCGGGGTACGCGACGTCCAAGAACCTGAAGGTCGGGTCGGTCCTGACCATCGCCGGCATCAAGTTCACCGTCGTCGGGATCGTCCGCCAGGCGCAGGCCAGCAGCCCGCCCGATGTCTACGTCCCGCTGGCGCGAGCCCAGGCGTTGTCGCTGTATGCAGGCAGCCTGAATGGCGGGGTGACCACGATCTACGTGGCCGCGGCCAGCGCCGCCGACATCCCCGCGGTCAGCAAGGAGATCTCCCGGCTGCTGCCCGGCACCACCGTGACCACCGAGGCCAGCCTGGCCAGCGAGGTGACCGGGTCGGTGTCCAGCGCGGCCAGGCTGGCGGGCGACCTCGGCCGGTGGCTGGCGGTGCTGGTGCTGATCGCCGCGTTCGCCGTGGCCTGCCTGCTGACGATGGTGGCCGTGGCGCGGCGAGTGGCCGAGTTCGGCACGCTCAAGGCGATCGGCTGGCGGACCTGGCGGATCGTCGCGCAGGTGCTGGGCGAGTCGGTGGCAATGGGCATCGCCGGCGCCGCGGCCGGGGTCGGCCTCGGGTTAGCGGGCGCGGCTATCATCTCCGCGGTCGCGCCGTCGTTGTCCGCCATGGTCCCAGGGCCCTCCGGGGGGTTCTCGCTGGCGGCGGGCCAGGCGGTGGGCCCAGGCCCGGGTGGCGGCGTTCCGCACGGCCCCGGCGCCGCGACATCGCGCGTCGTTGCCGTCCCTCTGCACCCGTCGGTCAGCGTGGGCGTAATCGTGCTGGCGGTGATCCTGGCCGTGGCCGGCGGCCTGCTGGCCGGATCGTTCGGAAGCTGGCGGATCGCCAGGCTCCGTCCCGCCGACGCGCTGTCCCGTGTAGCCTGATCCGCCCCGGTCGTGCCGAGTAGATCACGTGGACCGCCCGCGCGAGGGCTGCCAGGCGACGTTCATACTGATCTGCCGGTGCTGCGGCTGGTCCCGAACATCTCGTCGAGGGTGACGGGGTGCAGGCGGCGAGAGGCGATGATCTCGGCGATCCGGGGGAAGAGGTGGGTGACGGTGGGGTGGTTGGCGTGCCCGAGCATGACCACGCCGGGATGGAGGTACTCCCTGGCCAGCACGAGGAGAGTCCTCGGCCGGAGCAGGGTGGAGTCGCCGTAGCTACCGTTCCACATCAAGACATTGGTGTAGCCGATGGAGGCGGCGAGCTCGTTTGTGCGCTCGTCATAGGCGCCGTAGGGTGGGCGCCACCAGGGGCGGGCGGTGATTCCGTAGGTCTGCTCGATCCATTCCTCGTTCTGCTCGAGCTGGGCGGTGATCTGGGCGTCAGTGAGATCAGTGAGCCACCAGTGGTTGAAGGTGTGGTTGCCGATCTGGACCTGTCCGGCTTCGATCAGGGGCCTGAGGGTCTTGGCCAGCGGGGTCCAGATGGAGCCGTAGCAGCCGTTGGGGTTGAAGGTGATGTGGATACCGGTGGCTTGGGCGAGGGCGGCGTAGGCGTGAGCGCATTCGGCGCAGTAGCCGTCATCGATGGTGATGGCAATCTGCCTGGCTGTCGCGGCCGCGGGTGGCCCCTGCCAGAAGACTTGTGACGGGCCAGGCGCCGGTGACGGGATCGGAGGCAGTGTCATCGGGGCGGCCGTTGCCGGCACGGCGGCGGGATGCGGGGAG
>JASHOV010000285.1 GCA_030038495.1 Streptosporangiaceae bacterium | reverse complement strand
CGTGCTGACCACCTTGATAAAGGCCGACGGCGGGACGGCACGCGTCGCCGGGCACGATGTTGCGGCCGAGGCCAGGGCGGTGCGCGCGGCTATCGGGGTAACCGGTCAGTTCGCGGCGGTGGACGATCTGCTCACAGGGCAGGAGAACCTGCAGCTGATGGCCGATCTGCACCATCTGCGGGCGGGCGAGGGCAAGCAGATGGTCATCTCGCTGCTGGAACGTTTCGACCTGGCGGAGTCGGCGCGGAAGATGGCGGCGACCTATTCCGGAGGTATGCGCCGGAAGCTGGACCTGGCAATGACGCTGGTCACACGCCCGCAGATCATCTTCCTGGACGAGCCGACGACGGGACTGGATCCGCGCAGCCGTCGCATGATGTGGGACATCGTCCGCGAGCTGGTGGCCGACGGCGTGACCGTGTTCCTCACGACCCAGTACCTGGAGGAAGCCGATCAGCTCGCCGACCGGATCGCGGTCCTCGACCAGGGTCGCCTGGTAGCCGAGGGCACTCCCGGCGAGCTCAAGCGCCGGGTCCCCGGCAGCCACGTCCGGCTCCGGTTTTCCGGCGCCGTTGCGCTGGACGCGGCGGCGCGAATCCTGACCGGCTCCACGCGGGATGACGAGAACCTCGCCCTGCAGGTTCCCGGAGACGGCGGGGTGAAGTCGCTGCGCGCTCTGCTGAACCGGCTCGATGAGCATTCGATCGACGTTGCGGAGTTCTCGGTGCACACGCCGGATCTCGATGACGTCTTCCTTTCCCTGACCGGTCACGCGAGCACGGAGGCCATCGCACCATGAGCACCACTTCAGCACCGCTGACCGATGCGCGGATCATGCTGCGTCGCAACTTCCGGCACATCCTCCGGAATCCAGTCACGCTATTCAACGGGACATTGATGCCGGTCGTGCTCATGTTGCTGCTCGTGTACGTGTTCGGCAGCGCCTTCAATGTCGGCGAGCGCTACATCCAGTACGCAACCCCGGGCCTGATCCTGCTGGCGATCACCTACGGGCTGTCGGCGACCGCGGTATCGGTGAACTCCGACATGACCAAGGGCATCATCAACCGGTTCAAGGTTATGAATGTCTCCCGCGGTGCCGTACTGACCGGTCACGTACTGGCGACCATGCTGGGCAGCACGGTCGCCATCACGGTCATCATCGGCATGGCCTTCGCGCTGGGGTTCCGGTCGCCTGCGACCCCCCTGGACTGGCTCGCCGCGATCGGCATCATCGCGGCCACGGCCTTCGCGGCCGCCTGGCTCACGGTCGCGCTGGGCATGTTCGCGAAGACCCCGGAATCCGCGGGCCTGACCGTGGTGCCACTGCTCCTGCTGCCGTTCCTGTCCAGCGCGATCGTGCCGGCCGCCAAGATGGGCCAGGGTGTCAGGCAATTCGCCCAGTACCAGCCCTTCACCCCGATCATCGAATCGGTGCGCGGACTGCTCGCCGGTCACCCGTCGGGCGGCTACGCCGGCGCCGCCCTCGCCTGGTGCGCCGGGATTGCCCTGGTCGGGTATTTGTGGTCGCGGGCCACGTTCAGCAAGCGAGCGTAGCCGCGACCAGCTCAGGCCAGCTCGCTTGCGCTCCCTCCTGCGTCGCCTCGGCGAACCTTGCTTCGCCGAGGCGACGCCGCGCCGCCCGCTCGATCCGGGCCACGTCCGGTTGCGACCGATCCGGCAGTCCGCGCACGCCGGCGCTTGCCGCGAGCAACCGCACGGCCTGCTCGTACTGTTGGCAGCGCAGTGCCAGGTCCGCAATCCCGACGAGCACCCGCGCGATCGCGGCCGCGTGGCCCGCCTCGGCCGCCGCCTCACAGGCAGCGACGCGGTGTACCCGTACTTCGCCGAGGTCGTCGGCAAGGTAGCCAAGCAGATCATGTGTCATCGCGCGGATATAGGGCTGCTCCGCTTCGTCACCCAGCAGGGAATTGGCGATGTCGAGTTGCCGGTTTGCCTCCTCGGCATTGCCGACCCACCGGGCGAGTTCCGCCTTCGAGAGGGCCAGCTCGGCCAGCGCTTCCGGCCAGGCGACCCGTTCCGCGCACCGTTGCGCCTCGGCGATGGCGGCCGCGCTGGCGTCCTCGTCGCCCAGCAGCCAATAAAGCTGCGCCTGTCGCGACCGCATCCGGACGACATCCTCGATGACGCCGACCTCGGTGACGACCGCGATCGCCTGTTCGTAGTGCTCGCATGCGCCGGCCAACTCGCCGCGCACGGCGATCCGGTCCGCCAGCTCGTCCAGCGCGAACGAGATCCCCCACCGCTCGCCGATCGCGCGGAACTCGGCAAGCGCCATCTCGAGGTACGCGTCCGCATCCCGCCCGCCCTGGCCGAGCACGATCCGCATCTTGCCGAGCTGCAGCCGGGCCAGTGCCCGTACCCAGGGGTCCTCGTTGTCCAGCAGGGCCTCGAACGCGGGCAGGAATTCGTCCGGCCCCTGGAGCATGCGCTCCAGCGGGACTATCAATGCCAGCACCGGGTTGCGGTACTGACTGCGCTGGCTGAGCCGGTAGGCCTCGTGAATCCACTCCGCGGCCTGGCGCTGGTCACCTCGCCCGGAGCTCAGGAGATTCGCGACAAATGCATACACAATCGCCCGGATCTCGTCGGGCACCTCACCGGGAAGCGTGGTCGCCGCGGTGATCAGCTCGTTGCCCTCCGCCTTGTGCCCGTTGAGCCACCAGTACCAGCCGACGCTCGCCGCGAGCCGCATCGCCCCGTGCGCGTCACCGGCCGCGATCGCAGCACGCATGGCGGCACTGATGTTGTCGTGCTCCACCTCAAGCGCGGCAAGCCATTCCAGCTGCTCAGCGCGGCGAAGATGCGGTTCCGCGGTCTCGGCGAGTTCGGTGAAATACGCGAGATGCGCACGGCGCGCGGAGTCCGACTCCTCCGCCTCGCTGAGCCGGTGGGCCGCGTATTCCTTGATCGTGCCGAGCATCCGGTAGCGCGGGACCTCGTCGCCCTCGGTGAACAGCAGCGATTTCTCGGTCAGCGCGGTTAGCAACTCGGGCACCTCTTCCCTATCTCCCGCGCAGACCCACTCGGCCGCCTCCAGGCTCGCTCCGCCGGAGAACACCGACAGCCTGCAGAGAACCATTCGCTCGGCGTCGGTGAGCAGCTCCCAGCTCCAGTCGATTACCGCGCGCAGCGTCCGGTGCCGCGGCAGCGCGGTCCGGCTGCCGCCGGTCAGAAGGCGGAACCGGTCGTCGAGCCGATTCGCGACCTGTTCCAGGGAGACGGTCCGCAGCCTGGCCGCGGCCAGTTCGATCGCCAGCGGCATCCCATCCAGCGCCCGGCAGACACGCGCCATGGTCGCCGACGTGCGGGCATCGATGGTGAGGTCCTTGCGGACGGCGCTGGCTCGGTCCCGCAGCAGCCGGACGGCCGGCGAGGCCTCGATCGCGCCCGGGCTGGCGTCCCCGTCCGGCAACGCCAGCGGCTCGACCTGCCATAGCGCCTCACCGGTGATTCCGAGCGGTTCCCTGCTCGTCGCCAGGATCCGCAGCCGCTGGCACTCCCCGAGCGCTCGATGGGCGAACGCCGCCGCCGACTCGATCACGTGCTCACAGTTATCGAGAATCAGCAGCATCTCCCGCTCGCGGATCGCGGCGATGAGCCGGTCCGTCAGCTCCGCACTTGGGGCCGCGGCGAGCAGGCCATCCCGGAGGCCGAGCCCGTCGAATGCCGCCTGCGCCACGTCATCATCCGCGCCGATGGCTGCAAGCTCCACCAGCCAGGCACCGTCCGGCAGGTCGCCGAGCAGCGTGCGCGCGGTCTCCGTGGCCAGCCTGGTCTTCCCCGAGCCGCCCGGCCCGATCAGCGTGGTGAGCCGATGCTCGGCAATGAGTTTGCCGACCGCGGCGACGTCAGCGTCCCTGCCGATGAAGCTGGTCAGCTCGGCCCGCAAGTTTGTCTTGCGGCTTTCGCCCCGCTGTCCCAGCTCGCCCCGCAGCAGCGCGACGTGCAAAGCGGACAGCTCCGGTGAGGGATCGACACCCAGCGCGTCGGCCAGGGCTTCTCTCGTGCGCTGGTAGACGAGCAGCGCCTCGGTAACGCGACCGGACGCGACGAGGGCACGCATTAGCGCAGCGACAAGCCGTTCTCGCACCGGATGCGCGGCCACCAAGTCAGTCAGCTCCGTGACCAGCTCGACACCGTGGCCGAGGCTGATCTCCGCATCGAACCGATCCTCCGTGGCAGTCAGGCGTAGCTCCTCGAGCCGGGTGACCGCCGCGTCGAACGCGGCACTTTCCTGCAAACCGACATCCTGCATGGCCGCACCGCGCCACAGTGCGAGTGCCTCGCGCAGCAGCCGTACCCGCCGTGGATTCTGGTCGTGGCGGGCCTGGCCGACGAGGCGTTCGAACCGCACCGCATCGACAGCGTCGGGTTCCACCGTCAGCCGGTAGCCGTCCGTCTGCCCCTCGATCAGCCCTTCCGGCAGCGCCTTCCGCAGCCGGGAAACCAGGCGTTGCAAGGCATTCGCCACTTCGGAGGGTGGATGCTCACCCCAAATCCAGTCGACGAGCGTCGCCTTCGGGACTGCGTGACCTGGTTCGAGCGCGAGGGCGATCAACAGCCCGCGCAGGCGGCCACCCGGCACGTCGGCGAGGACGCCGTCGTCCGAGCGAACCTCGAACGGTCCAAGTATCCCGATCTGCACCTGGCTGATTTTGTCATGGCCGGTTGGCCGGCCTCGAACTGGTGAAGTAGATTCCAGGTCTTACCGGGAGCTGAGCAGCCGTCCTGCCGGGAGGCGCCGATGGAGAAGCATCCGAGCGGCCGGAGAGCCTCGGCATACACCGAGCGGCGGCCGATCGCCAGCCGGTGGCGGTGGGTTGGAGCCAAGGGCGCGAAGTGGCGGATGCCAGTGCCGCCGGGGCCGCCGGGGCCGCCGGGGCCGCCGCCGAAGCTAGGCAAGGCTCAGCGCGAACAGGAAGCGCGTGCCGAGGCTCGCGCCGAGACTCGCGTAGCCCGGCTGCACCTGATCAGCCTGTTTAGCGTCGGGGTAGCCATCATGGGCCTAGTCCTCGCCGCGGTCGTCGTCATGTTTGTGCTGGTAGCGATCGGCCACCATTAGCCTGTTGCTGTTGCTGTTGCTGTTGCTGTTGCTGTTGCTCGCGGCCGTCGCGGGCAGCAACGACCGGCGCTGGCCGAGTTCATCCGGCTGCGTCAGCGTGCGGTGACGGCGACACGGGCGAGTCCGGCCGGGGCGATCCAGGTGCCGACGATATTGGCGGCGATGAGAGTGCGGTCCGCGGGATCCCACAGCAAGATGGCATGGGCCCGGGCCATAGCCAGCAGAGGCGTCAGCGAGGCAGGACTGACCTTGACCGCGTGCTGCTGGTCATCGGCCGTCACGATCATGACCTCGAATGCGCCGTCGCCACCGTCGGTTCCCGCGGCCCAGTTGACGTTCAGCACCTTGACCTGGCTTGTCTGTTCGCTAGCTCCGGGCATCGCGATCACCGGCCCGGCTTAACGGCGCGGATGATGGCCGAGTGCATGCCGGGTGCGGCCTCTGTGGTGAACATGACCTCAGGCTGGGCGAAGCCGGCCGCGGCCAGGCCAGCGAGGTACTCCGCCCGTGATAGCGCACCGGCGATGCAGCCGACGTAGGAACCGGCAGCGGCCCTGTCCGCCGCCGTCATGTGGTCCTCGGCCACAACATCGGAGATGCCGATCCTGCCGCCGGGGACCAGCACGCGGAACATCTCCGAGAGCACCGCGGGCTTGTCGGTGGACAGGTTGATCACGCAGTTGGAGATCACCACATCCACGGACGCGTCGGGCAGCGGCAGGGCCTCGATCTGGCCCTTCAGGAAATCCACGTTCCGTGCGCCGGCCTTAGCGGCGTTGGCCCGCGCCAGCGCGAGCATGTCGTCGGTCATGTCGACCCCGTAGGCGAACCCCGTGGGTCCGACCCGTCGCGCCGAGAGCAGCACGTCGATGCCGCCGCCCGAGCCCAGGTCCAGCACGCGCTCGCCCTCGCGCAGGTCGGCAACCGCGAGCGGGTTGCCACAGCCGAGGCTGGCCAGGATGGCCTCCTGGGGCAGCCCGTCGATCTCGCCCTCGCCGTAGAGCGGGCCGCCGAAGCAGTTCTCCCGCTCCCCGGAGGCCGAGCCGGCGCAGCAGGGGTCGGCGGTCGGGCCTGCGCAGGATGCGGCCGAAGTGGCATTCTCGGGATTCAGGACCGAGCGGGCGGCCAGCGCGTACCGGGACCGTACTTCCTCGCGCAGCTCGGTGCCGGTCTGGTCGGTCATGACGATCTCTCCCATGCATAGACCTTTCTCGATGCGTTAAGGGTTGCTCACGAATAGACGATTGTCAATGCGTACTGCATACTGGAGGACGTGAGCCCCACGGCCCTGACCATCAAGCGGCGGCCTGAGCTGCCGCTCCTGGCCGGCGAGTGCTGCGGTCCGCTGCTGCGTGCGGCGCTGTCCGAGAGGCAAGCGGACGACCTGGCCCGGATCCTCAAGGCCCTGGCCGACCCGACCCGGCTACGCCTGGTCTCGATGGTCGCGGCCCACGAAGGGGGCGAGGCCTGCGTGTGCGAGCTGACCGAGCCACTGGCCCTTACCCAACCGACGATCTCCCACCACCTCAAGATCCTGGTCGATGCCGGGATCTTCACCCGCGATAAGCGCGGCAAGTGGGCCTACTACGCCCTGGTGCCCGCCGCACTGGATGCGCTGTCCGCGATTCTCAGCACGACCAGCAGGTGAGTGGCCGCCGGGCTGCCCGCGCAGGACGGCCTGATCGTCGGCATCCCCTTCGCGCCTATGTTTTGTTTCACGACAAACAGCCCCGCCTGAACTCCGCCGCCTGTGTCACATCAGTCAGGTGCCTGGTGTCAACGTTGCGACACACGGCTGGGATGGGAACGTGGGCACATGGGCGACAGCGACGTGCTTGCTGCGGCATTCGAGGAGAATCGTGATCACCTACGGGCGGTGGCCTACCGGCTGCTCGGATCGGCGGCCGACGCCGACGACGCAGTTCAGGACACCTGGCTGCGGCTGACCGGCGCCGATACCAGCGAGGTAGAAAACCTCAGCGGCTGGCTCACAACCGTGGTCGCGCGGGTCTCGCTCAACATGCTCCGCGCGCGCCGGCACCGGCATGAGGAGCCGGTCGGAGCGTCCTGGCCAACCGTGGCCGAGGCGGCTGCCAGGACCGCGGGACCGGCAGGCCCGGCCGGGCCCGGCCCGGTGAGCCGGCCCGAGGATCCGGAGGAAGAGGCGGTACTGGCTGACTCGGTCGGGCTGGCGCTGCTCGTCGTGCTCGACACCCTCGCTCCCGCCGAACGACTCGCTTTCGTGCTGCACGACATGTTCGCCATGCCGTTCACCGAGGTGGCCGCCGTTCTGGGGCGTTCTGTCGATGCGACGCGCCAGCTCGCCAGCCGGGCCCGGCGGCGGGTTCGCGGAGCACCGAGTCCGGACCGCGCAGCCGATCTCGCCCGCCAGCGGGAGGTGGCAAACGCCTTCCTCGCCGCCTCCCGTGGTGGCGACTTCGGGGCGCTGGTCGCGTTGCTGGACTCCGAGATCACGCTGACGGCGGACGCCTTCGTCGTGCCATCCGGCAGGCCCACCGAGCTCCACGGCGCGGAAATGGTCGCCAAGGGCGCAGTGCTGTCCGGCGCTCGGGCCACGGACTCGCAGCTAGCCCTGATCGACGACTCGGTCGGCATTGTCTACGCGCCGGCCGGCCGGCTGCAACTGGTGCTGATCTTCACCGTCAGTGCGCGGCGTCGCATCACGGCGATCGACATAGTCGCCGATCCGGACCGGCTGCGGCGGCTGCGCCTGGCCATGCTTCCGGACTAGCCATAACCTTCGCGTCCGCGCGCCGGCCAGATGGCCTGGCGTAACGCGCCAGGCCATCTGAATGCTCAGAAGTGCCTCAGCACCGTGTAGTAGGTAGTAAACCCGTCGTTGCTGCCAGCGAACGGCGACTGCAGCGTCGCGATGGCGCCGTTGCGCGTATAGGTCACGGTGTAGCCGTGGCCGTTCAGGAACCCGTTCACCGAGGGATTGTCCTGGCCGGGCGTCTGGCCCTGAGTGGCGACGACGAAGACGCTGCCGCGGATGATGTTCCTCGCGTTCAGGATGTCCTCGTTGTTGCTGAACGCGCCGCTGGTCTCGGTCCGGAGCCGGTAGGACCCCGGCAGGTAGCAGGTTCGCTTGAACACCGAGTAGTAAGTAGTGAACCCGTCGTTGCTGCCGGCGTACGGAGATTGCAGCGTGACCGTGTGCCAGTTAGGGCTTACGGTGTAGCCGGTATTGGGGCCGAACGTGGTCACGGGCGGAGTGTCCTGCCCGGGCGTCGTGCCCTGGGTCGCGACCACTGACACGCTGCCGGGCACTACCCAGCCTGACAGAATGTCCTGGTTATTGGAAAAGGCCCCGCTTGTCCGGGCCGCAACCCGGATGCAGGAGCCGTTGAAGTGAGGGCGCCAGCCGACGGGCCCTCCGGCCGCCGCCGAGGCGGCGCCTGTTGCCGCGAGCACCGCGAACGTGGCAGCGCCGGTGCTTGCGGCAATGGTGAACAGGCCAGTTCGAACGTGCTTGCTGTGCATTGGGGAATCCCCCCTCCCCTCCCCGTCGTCCAGGCGGTGTCTCTGCCTGGACTGGCCCGGCAGCCCCCGTGGTCGCCGGACACAACTGACCGTACGCCGCTGGCGCGGTCATGCGGAGGCTGCCAGCCGCGCGATTGCATGCCAACCGCTAGCCCTTACCAGCCGGTAACAAGTCCTGCCACTGTCAGAGTGAGCGGGCCGAGCTTGACCTCGGCTACCGGCCGGCGGTTGCGCGCCCGCCGCGCAGGAGCGAGGCGACGGCAGCGACCGCGGCCAGTCCGGCCGCGGTGGCGAAGACCACCACCAGTCCCTGATGAAACGGCCCGGAGATCAGCTCGGGGAAGAACAGCCTGCCGGTAAGGACCTGGCGGCTGGCGGCGGGCAGCCGGGCGAGCACCCCCGCGGACTGCAGCAGGTGCTGCACTGGATTGACGCCCAGCACCGCGGCGAACAGCGAGGACACCGGCGGCAGTCCGCCGATCTGATGGGCCACCGCGTGCGGCACGCCGTGCTGCACCAGCCCGCGCGTTAGCGTCGTCGACAGGCTACCCGCCAGGCCGGCGATCATCAGCGAGAAGAAGACCCCGATCGAGAGCGCGGTGCCGGAGTTCTGGTAGGTCGAGCGCATCCCGGAGGCGGCGCCGCGATACCGGGCGGGCACACTGCTCATGATCGACGCGGAGTTGGGCGCGGCGAACATGCCGCCGCCGATGCCGTTGGCCAGGCTCAGCAGGGCGAAGACCCCGTACGGGAAGTCAACCGGCAGCAGCATGAGCCCGACGAAACTCGCGCCGAAGACGACCATGCCGGCGGTGGCGAAGCCGCGCGCGCCGAACTTGTCCGACAGCGCGCCCGACACCGGGCCGGAGACCAGGAGTCCCGCGGTGAGCGGCAGCAGGAAGATGCCAGCCCACAGGGGCGTGTCGCTGTAGCTGTATCCGTGCAGCGGCAGCCAGATCCCCTGCAGCCAGATGATCAGCATGAACTGCAGGCCGCCGCGGGCGATCGCCACGGCCAGCCCGGCGACGTTACCCGCAGCGAAGGCCCTGATCCGGAACAGGCCGAGCTCGAACATCGGGTCGGCGACCTTGCTCTCGATGACGCCGAAGGCGACCAGCAGGGCAAGCCCGGCGAGCAGCAGGCCGTCGACCGCGGGGTCGGTCCAGCCCATCGTGTGGTGCCGATACGGCTGCAGTCCGTTGGTGATGGCGACCAGGATCGATCCGAGGCCGAGCGCGAACGTGACGTTCCCCCACCAATCGATCCGGCCTGGATGGCGCTCGCCGTTGTCGCGGAGCCTTCTGTACGCCCAGATCGTGCCGAACACCCCCACTGGCACGTTCACCCAGAACACCGCGCGCCAGTCCAGGGTCACTAGCAGTCCCCCGGCGACCAGGCCGATGAACTGGCCCGCGATGGCGGCGACCTGGTTGATGCCG
Source organism: Streptosporangiaceae bacterium (assembly GCA_030038495.1). GTDB lineage: Bacteria > Actinomycetota > Actinomycetes > Streptosporangiales > Streptosporangiaceae > JAJYUU01. The sequence continues at coordinate 1,334 of JASHOV010000285.1, read as the reverse complement.
AGCGCGAACCCGCGCCGGTCGGCGGGGAACGCGTCGGTCAGGATCGCGGCCGAGTTGGCGGTCAGCATGGAGCCGCCGATTGCCTGCAGGACGCGCCAGCCGATCAGCCAGAGCGCGCCGTGGCCGCCGTGGAACGGGTCGAACGACAGCAGGACGGATGCGATCGTGAACACCACGAAGCCGGCGTTGTAGATCCGTACCCGCCCGAACATGTCGCCGAGCCGGCCGACGGTGACCACGAGCACCGCCTGTATGAGGCGGTATCCCATGATCATCCAGAGCAGGTAGCTCACGTTGCCGGGTGCGAGCGGGTCCAGTTGTATGCCACGGAAGATGGCGGGCAGTGCGATGATCACGATCGACCCGTCGAGGGCTGACATGAAGACGGCCGCGGTCGTGTTCGCCAGCGCGACCCAGCGGTAGCGGTCGTCCAGCTCGGTCGGCTCGGCTGGCTCGGCTGGCCCGGACGGCGCCGGCGTGCCGGTGCTGCCCTGCCTGCGCGCGCCCGTTCCCATTAGATGCTCTGCGCCAGCCGCTCAAGCAGGGGCGCGGCCGCCATGAGCTGGTCTAGCTCGGCTCGACTGAACTCGGCACCGAGAGCCCTCGCTAGCTGCTGGGTCCGCACGTTCCTCCGGCTGCGGAGTGTTCGCTGGCCTGCCTCGGTCAGGGACAGCAGCACGCGGCGGCCATCGCGGGGGTCAGCGTTGCGCTCGAGTAGGCCGCGCCCCTCCAGGCCAGCCAGGGTCGCGCCCATGGACTGCGGGCTGATCTGCTCCAGCCGGGCGAGGGCGCCCGCCGTCGTCGGCCCGCTGCGGTCCAGCCGCGCCATTGCCGCGCTTTCCGGGAGGGTGAGCTCGCCCTCGGCCTTCAGCTGCCGAAGCCGGCGGAGCAGCAGCCCGATGCTCAGCTGGAGGGCCGCTGCGACCTGATCGACTTCGGCTGGCTCCCGCACCATGTGGTAAGTCTAAACTGATAAGTCCAGCCTTATCAAAGTGGGGCAGGCGGGCGCAGTGCCGTCGGCCCGGGCCCGTCGGCGCGGGCCCGAAGGGCTGACCGCGAGTGCTCGGGGCTGACCTGTCCGCTGCGCAAAGCAGGCATCCAGAATCTAACCGGCTATCCGGGCGGCCATCCCGGCTGGGCAGCCGATACGGAGGTATCCTCCGGTTACGAGGAAGATTTAGGGGCCTGTCACTTGTCGTTTAACCCTGCTGTGCTTGTTGGGGTGGATCTTCGCTGTTGTGCGGCGTGTCGCCGTGATGGCGAGCGGCCACCGCGTGATCATCTTTGGGTTCCTTCCACAGAACGTGAAGATGATGGCGGTGGCCGTGGCGTTA
>JASHOV010000284.1 GCA_030038495.1 Streptosporangiaceae bacterium | reverse complement strand
GTGTAGTCGAAGCTGGTCTCCAGCGGGGCACTGAGTGGCCCCTCGCGAAGCGAAGAATCTGGCACCGTCACGGAAGAAAGTGAAACACGTTCTAGGCGAGGACGCCAAGTGGGCGCCAGCAGTCCTTACTGGGAGGATTACCGTCCTGAGCGGACAGCAATCCTCCCAGTTAACGGTGGACCGCCGGTCCGCGGCTGCTAGCGGCCACGGAACTCGGGCTTCCGCTTGGCCGCGAATGCCCGCGGACCTTCCTTGGCGTCCTCGCTGGCGAAGACGGCCATCCCGAGCTTGGCCTCGAGCGCGAACGCGTCGTTCTCGGCCATGCCCTCGGTCTCCCTGATCGCGGCAAGGATGGCCCGCACCGCGAGCGGGCCGTTCCCTGCGATCATGTCGGCGATCTCCAGTGCCTTCGCCAGCGCCTGGCCGTCGTCAACGACATGCCCGATGAGGCCGACCGCGAGCGCCTCGTCGGCGGTGATGTGCCTGCCCGTCAGCAGGATGTCGGCGGCGACCGTGTAGGGGATCTGGCGGACCAGGCGAACGGCCGAGCCGCCGAGCGGGAACAATCCCCAGCGCGCCTCCGATACACCGAACCTCGCGCTGCGCCCTGCCACCCGGATGTCGGTGGCCTGCAGGATCTCGGTGCCGCCGGCGATCGCCGCGCCCTCGACCGCGGCGATCAGCGGCTTGCTGAGCCTGCGGCCCTTCAGCAGCGGCTCGATCACCGTGGGATCGAACGCCCCCGACTTGAACGAGTCGCCGGGGTGCGACGCGGTCATCGCCTTCAGGTCCGCGCCCGCGCAGAACGCGCCGCCGGCACCGGTCAGGATGCAGGCCCTGACCTGCGGATCGCTGTCGACCCGGTCCCAGGCCCGTTTCATGATCGTCATCATCGGGCCGCTGAGAGCGTTGCGTGCCTGCGGCCGGTTCAAGGTGACAATGAGCACGTGCCCGCGGAGCTCGACCAGTGCGTGCGGCTGCTCTTCCTGGCCGGGATCGGGAGAACTCACCGCGCATGCCTCCTAAGGTGCCGAAGGGGTTGCCCAGAACGATAACACGTTCTAGTTTCTTACCCATGGCGCTGAACATCGCAGACCTATTCGAGCACGCCGTCGACGCGGTACCCGAGCGCCTGGCAATAGCCTGCGGCGACAACCAGGTGACGTACCGCGAACTCGAGGAGCGGAGCAACCAGCTCGCGCACTGCCTCTCGGGCTCCGGGGTCGGGCCCGGCGATCACGTTGGCGTCTACGGCCGGAATTCGATCGAGCTCGTCGAGGCCCTGCTCGCCTGCTACAAGCTCCGGGCCATCCCGGTCAACGTGAACTACCGCTACGTCGAGGCCGAGCTGCGGTATCTATTCAGCGAGGCAGAGCTCAAGGGCCTCGTGTTCGACCGGCAGTTCGCGGACAAGGTTGCCGCTCTGCTGCCCGACTACCCGGACATGCGCGCGGTGCTCGCGATCGAGGACGGCAGCGGTGCAGACCTGCCCGCGGGAGCGGTCGGCTTCGCCGCCGCGATCGCCGCCGAGCCGACAGAAAGGGACTTCGGCGAGCGCAGCCCGGACGACATCTACATGCTGTACACCGGCGGGACGACCGGGTACCCCAAGGGAGTGCTCTGGCGGCACGAGGACGTCTGGCGGACGCTCGGCGGCGGCATCGACTTCGCGAGCGGGGAACGACTGGCCGACGAGTGGGAGCAGATCGGGCGCGGAACCGCAGGGCCGACCGGCATGGTCCGGCTCGCGACCGCGCCGCTCATCCACGGTAGCGCGCAGTGGAGCACGCTGCCGGCCCTGTTCGGCGGGGACACCGTGGTGCTGATGCCGCAGTTCGACCCGCACGAGATCTGGCGCGCCGTGCAGCGCCACAGGGTGAACACGATCGTCATGGTCGGCGACGCCATGGCCAGGCCGCTGATTGAGGCCTACGAGAAGGAGCAGTACGACGCGTCTTCTGTGATCGCCGTTTCCAGTAACGGCTCGATCTTCTCCGCGACGGTCAAGGACCAGTACCTCAGGCTGCTCCCGAATGTCGTCATTACCGACGCGATCGGCTCGTCGGAGACGGGTTTCACCGGCCTGGGCTTCGTCTCGGCGGGCACAAAGAAGGCCGAGGGCCCGACCGTCACGGCCGGCCCTTCCACGATCGTGATCGACGAGCACAACCGGCCGGTCGGCCCCGGCGAGATCGGGCGGATCGCGCGCGGCGGACATATTCCGCTCGGCTACTTCAAGGACCCGGTCAAGACCGCGGCACTGTTCGCCGAGGTCGACGGCGTACGCTACGCGGTGCCCGGCGACTTCGCCCGAGTCGAGGAGGACGGCACGATCACGCTGCTCGGCCGCGGCAACACCTGCGTGAATACCGGCGGCGAGAAGGTGTTCCCCGAGGAGGTTGAGGGCGCGCTGAAGTCGTTCGGCAGCGTCTTCGACGCGATGGTGATCGGCGTTCCCGACGAGCTGCTTGGCCAGCGGGTTGCCGCGCTGGTCCAGCCGCGCGAGGGGCACGATGTCGACCTGGCCGCGCTCGACGCGCACCTGCGGACGCAGATCGCCGGCTACAAGGTGCCGCGATCGGTGTGGATCGTAGAAGAGATCGGCCGGACGCCCGCAGGGAAGGCCGACTACCGGTGGGCGCGCCGCTACGCCGAGGAACACGAGTCCGCCAGCAACCAGATCCAGCCCGCCTGACCGGCCTGTTAGCCCGAGGAGTCCTGCCATGCGGACCGCGCTCTGCGAGCGACTCGGCATCGAGTACCCGATCTTCGGCTTCACGCCGTCAGAGCACGTCGCGGCCGCCATCAGCCGCGCGGGCGGGCTCGGCGTGCTCGGCTGCGTCCGTTTCAACGACGCGGCCGAGATGGACAAGGTGCTCGACTGGATGGATACGAGCACAGACGGCAGGCCTTACGGCATCGACGTCGTGATGCCCGCGAAGATCCCGGCCGAGGGCGCCGCCGTCGACCTGACCAAGCTGATCCCCGACGGCCACAAGGACTTCGTGGAACGGACCCTGATCAAGCTCGGCGTGCCGCCGCTGCCGCAGGACGCGCAGGCCAGGGAGGGCGTGCTCGGCTGGCTGCATTCGGTGGCCCGGGCCCAGGTCGAAGTGGCACTCGCGCACCCGGCCCGGCTGATCGCCAACGCCCTGGGCTCTCCGCCCGCCGATGTGATCGACAGCGCACACGAGCGTGGCATGCTGGTCGCGGCGCTGGCCGGAAAGGCCGCCCACGCGCGGTCACACGTCAACGCCGGTGTCGACATCGTCGTCGCGCAGGGCTACGAGGCCGGCGGCCACACCGGCGAGATCGCCAGCATGGTGCTGGTGCCCGAGGTCGTCGACGCGGTCGGCACCGACGCGCCGGTGCTCGCCGCGGGCGGGATCGGGTCGGGGCGCCAGGTCGCCGCCGCGCTGGCCCTCGGTGCGTCGGGCGTGTGGATGGGCTCGGCCTGGCTTGTCACCGAGGAGTACGCGAACCTCTCGCCGCTGCCGGGGCTGCGCGAGGCGCTGCTCGCGGCGACGTCGTCGGACACCGTGCGGTCGCGCATTTACAGCGGGAAGCCGGCCCGGCTGCTCAAGAACAACTGGACCAACGCGTGGGAGGAGCCCGGCGCGCCCGAGGCGCTGCCGATGCCGCTGCAGAACCTGCTGGTCGCCGACGCGCACCAGCGGCTGATGCGGTCCGGCCGCCCGGACGTCATCCCCATGCCCGTCGGTCAGATCGTCGGCCGCATGAACGAGGTGAGGCCGGTGGCCGACGTGCTGGCCGACCTGGTCAGCGGGTACGAGGCAGCGGTAGCCCGGCTGAACGGCCTGGGCTGATCCCGCTACTCGCCGGTGGCACCGTCGATCTGCTCCCTGATCAGGTCCGCGTGCCCGTTGTGGCGGGCGAACTCCTCGATCAGGTGCGTGTACACCCAGCGCAGGTCGATCGCGACGTCCAGGCCCGGATGGATGAAGGTCTCGTTCAGGGAACGGCGGCCGACGGCGGCATCAGCCTCGGCGCATTCGCGGCCGAACACGGCGAAGTCGGCCTCGGCGCTGGCCGCAGTCGCCAGGTCGAAGTCGGCGTCA
>JASHOV010000283.1 GCA_030038495.1 Streptosporangiaceae bacterium | reverse complement strand
GGCCCGCCGGCCGGGGTCGCTAGCTGTCGGCGCGGCTGCGGGCGCGGCCGGCCTGGCGGTGGCGGTGGCCGCCCTGGTGCCGGGCGGCGGCAAGACCGGGACCGGCCCGGCTCAGCTGACCGCCTGGACGGTAACCCGGCAGGCCGACGGCAACATCTTCGTCACGATCCGCCAGCTGAGAAATCCGGCCGGCCTGCAGGCCACGCTCCGCGCCGACGGCGTCCCGGCCAGCGTCACCTTCGCCGCCCAGCAGAACCGGGCGTGCCGGCCCTACCCCGGTGGCACGCCGGAGCAGGGGACACAGGGCACGTCGCTGCTGGACCAGGTCTTCCCTAGGCCCTATCGGGGCCTGCCCCGGCTGTTTGCACTCCCCGGGCCCGCGAGGTCCGTCCCGTTCCATGGCCGGCGGGTGCCGGGCCCGTCCCCGGGCAGTGTCTCCATAGTGATCGACCCCTCGGCCCTTCCCGGCAACGCCGGCGTGCTGATCGCCACCGTCTACGGCGGCCCGCGCGGGCCCGAGGCGGTTGACTTCCCGACCGTGGTCTATGCCAGCCCGCAGTGCACCGGCACCTGAGCCGCCTCACGTTCCCGTGATTCCCGGGTCCGCCAGGTGACGGCCAGCGTGACGGCGGCAGGTATCGCGAGCGCCCAGCCGCAGAATCCGAGCATCGCCGTGACGGCTAGCGTTGCCGGCAGGGCGGCGATTCGTACCGGGCCGCGCAGTACCCGCGCGGCCGCGGTCATGGCCCCCAGGTAGACCGCGAGGAACAGCGCCGTGGGTACGGCCACCAGGGCTGCGGTGCTGACGATCCGGAATCCGTACAAGGTGATCAGCAGCAGGCCCGTCGCGCCGATCGCTGCCAGCAGCCGGAGCAGGGGCCCGGATCCCCGGCCGCCTGGTGCCGCAGGCGCCAGCTGCCCCGCCATGGCGGCCGCGCCGTTGATGTAGGCGTTGGTGGTGCCCAGGGTCAGCACGATGGCGGCCACCGCGGCGACGTCTCGGCCCGCCGTGCCGATGGCGCGGCTCAGCAGGCCGGCCAGCGGCACGTCGGTGGCGGCCCGCGGTCCCAGAACGCTGATCGTGGCGACCGCCAGGCTCAGGTACAGCGCGGTGGTGACCGCGAGGGCGATAGCCACCACGCGCGGCAGCTGCCGGGGCGGGTCGGCCAGGCGCGTGGTGAGCGGCGCGACAGCCTCCCAGCCGACGAACGAGAACATCAGCGTTGCCGCCGCGTGTCCGACCGACAGCCAGCCGTGCGGGGCGAACGGGGCCCAGCTGGCCGCTCGCTCCGCTCCGGCCGAGCCGGCGGCCGCCACGATCACCACGCCGGCGAGCAGGCCGACGAGGACAAGCTGAGCCGCGGCGCTCGCCCGCAGTCCGCCGGCGGCGAGGCCGATGACGGTCAGCAGCAGCCCGGCCGCGACGCAGGCGCGAGCAAGCTGGCCGCCGCCGGTCAGGTCGGTGACATAGCTGGCGCCGATCAGGCAGACGATCGGGGCGCCGCATACGACTCCGGCCAGGAACATCCAGCCGGTGGCCAGGCCGGCCCGCTGTCCGAGGCCGGAGGTCACATAGCCGATCACGCCGCCGGCTGATGGGGTGTGGCTGCCCAGGGCCGAGAATACGGCGGCGAACAGGCCGGACAGGACCAGCAAGCCGAGCCAGGCAAGGATCGAGGCCGGCCCGGCCTCCGCCGCGGCCAGGCCGGGCAGCAGGAGCAGGCCCGGGCCGAGGAGCGCGCCGATGTAGAGGGCGGCGGCGCGTGCGGTCGTCAGGTGCCGCGGTCCGGCCGGGTTCTTGGTTGCGTGGGCCATGCATCTAACATGGCCGAACCGGGCCAGCACGCGATGGCAAATGTGACGTCGGCAGGCGCACCTAGCGCAATGATATTGCGCGATTATCGCAGTAATCTGATTTTCATGCCTGAACATGTTCCGGACAGAGTGGATCGTGCCATCGTGGCGCGGCTGCAGCAGGACGGCAGGATCGCCAACGTCGATCTGGCCGACGCCATCGCACTGTCGCCGTCGGCCTGCCTGCGCCGGGTGAAGGCGCTGGAGGCCAGCGGCATCATCGCCGGATACCGCGCGGAGGTCAGCAGGCTGCGGGCCGGGCTCGGCCTGACCGTCTTCATCGGCCTGAAGGTCGAGGGGCACTCGCAGGAGACCTCGTCCCGGCTCGAGCAGACCCTGCTGGCCATCCCGGCGGTCGTCGCCTGCTACCTGGTCTCCGGGACCAGCGACTTCCTGGTGGAGGCGGCCGTGCCGGACCTCGCCAGCTACGAGCAACTGCTGCTGGGCCAGATCCTCACCATCCCCTCGGTCGTCGAGGCCCAGAGCACGTTCGCGATCCGGACGATCCTCAGCCGCGGCCCGCTGCCACTGGACCACTGGCGGGGCTAGACCCGGATCGGAGCGTGCCCAAGCCCGAACACCGGCCGCCAGAGCTTGACACTGGCGCTGCGGCATTCCCCGGGTGAGGCTGGAAGCACGTGATGCCCTTCGCTATCTGCTATCGAGCGTCTCAGGGAGGTAACACGTGGCCAGCCACACGCCCGGCAGCACGGCGTCGCCGGACCCGGCGATCGCGGACCATATCGGCCAGCAGCTGCGGGACGCCGGGGTCGATGTTCGCCCCATCCCCGTGGTCCAGGAGGCAAAAGCGGCTGACCTGCAGGCCGCGATCGCGCGCCGGGACGGACCGAGGGTCTTCCGCGGCCTGATGGACGACTGGCCGGCCCGGCACACGTGGAACCCGGCCGCCCTTCGCCGTGACCACGGCGACAAGCAGGTGACAGCGCTGATGAACTTGCCCGCCGACGGCGTGCTTTTCCCGCAGGATCAGGATGCATACGCGCGGACGATGCCGTTCGGCGACTTCCTCGCCGCGATGCTGACCGCCAGCGCCAGCGAACCGTGCTACCTCGCCTACCAGAGATCCAGCGAGTTGTTCCCGCCGACGGACTATGACTTCGAGCCGCTCACCGGCACGGCCGGGACCGACGCCCGAGTGTGGATCGGGTCGGCGGGCACGCGGTCGATGCTGCATTCCGACAACATGGACAACCTGTTCTGCCAGATGTGGGGGCAGAAGCATTTCGTGCTGCTGCCGTGGGAGCAGAGCCGGCTCGCGTATCCCTTCCCTGACAACATCGTCAACAGCCAGATCGACCTGGCCGACGTCGAATGGGCCCGCTTTCACCGGCTGCGCCAGGCGACGTTGTACGCGGGCACGGTGCGGCCCGGCGACATCCTGTACATGCCGCGGGGCACCTGGCACGACGTGCGGTCGCACACGGCCTCGATCTCGCTGAACCACTGGTTCGGCCGCCCGTTCGGCTTCCGTGATTACCTTGGCCTGCTTATCGCGTCCGGCCCGGAGTGCTGGAAGGCCACGATCCGGGATTTCTGGCGGTACGGCGTGCTGCACCGCCCCGAGGAGACCAGGTTCTTTTTCAGCTCGCCGTCCAACGGGAAGCGGCTCTACGACCTCGTGCGGTGGGGCTCGTTCACGCGATAACGACCTGCGGCGCTCCGCTATGGGTTGAGCCGGATCACGGGATCGGCCGCGGCCGCGGTCAGCGCCTCGGCGTATTCCACGACAAACGCCCGCATCGCCGGCGGGTCGAGCACGTCACGGGCGCAGGTCAGCTGGCCGGTCAGGCGATCGCCCGCGACGGACAGCGTCAGCTCCAGATCGAGCCGGGTACGTGATATCCCGGGCTCGTACTCGGAGCATTGCAGGCCGGGCAGGTCCAGGCTGCCGTCGACGGCCTCATCGAGCAGGCTGAACATTGCCTGGAACACCGGATTTCGGTCCGGATGGCGGGCGGGCGCGA
>JASHOV010000282.1 GCA_030038495.1 Streptosporangiaceae bacterium | reverse complement strand
GGCGGCCTCGGCGGGGTCGGCGGGCGCGCACGCGGCCGCCACCCGGCCGGGCAGGTACGGCACGATGCTCCAGTGCCACGGGTAGCCCATCGCGGGGACGCCCGTGCGCACGGGTACGGGCACCGCCAGCGGAAGCCGCGGTGCCAGGACCGGCAGCCAGCGCTGCTCGTTCCGGACGAGCTCGGCTGCCACGGCGCGCCGCGGCAGCCGCACGAGCAGCTGTTCACCGAGACGGCAGCTGAGGTTGTCCCAGCCGTTCGCCAGCACCGTCACCGGGAGCCCGGCGAGATCAGGGTGCTGCCCGGCCAGCAGCCGGCGCACGAGGTCCGGCGCGACGTCGACCTCCGCGACGGGCATGGACTCGGCTCCCACGCGGGAACCTTACCCAGCGCGGCACGGAGGAACAGGCATATCGGGACCGTATCGGACCCTCGGGTCTGTCTGGGCAGGCAGTGTGACAAGATCGGCTGAATGCGGTCATCTGAGGTTAAGCGCGCGCTGGCTGCGGCCATGTCGATCGCGTCGGCGCTCGGCCTGACCGTCGATGACGCGGTCGTTCTTCACAATTCGAACATGCTGGCAGTGCGCCTGCTGCCTTGTGACGTCTTTGCCCGGGTCGCACCGGCAGCTCAACAGGTCGCGCAGTTCGAGGTCGAGCTTGCCCAGCGGCTCGCCGAGACCCAGAGCCCTGTGGCTGCTCTGGAACCCCGAGTAGAGCCGCGCGCCTATGAGCGTGATGGCTTCGTCGTAACGCTGTGGACCTACTACGAGACTGTGACACCTCAGGAGATCTCACCAGCCGACTATGCGAATGCGCTTGAGCGGCTGCATGCCGGCATGCGCAAGCTGGATATCAGGACGCCGCACTTCACCGATCGGGTGCAAGAGGCTCAGCAGCTTGCCGAGAGCAGTAATCTCACCCCGGAGCCAGCCGACGCGGATCGGGAGCTTCTCATCAGCACGCTGCGGAGCCGGAGGCAAGCGATCAGCGACCGCGGCGCTGCCGAGCAGCTACTGCACGGCGAGCCGCACCCGGGCAACGTGCTCAGCACGACCTCCGGGCTGTTGTTCATCGATCTCGAGACCTGTTGCCGTGGGCCCGTCGAGTTCGACCTCGCCCATGTTCCCGAAGATGTCAGCGAGCGCTATGCGGATGCTGACGCAAAATTGCTCAGTGACTGCCGGGGCCTTGTTCTCGCCATGGTCGCCGCGTGGCGCTGGGATCCGGGCGACGAGTTCCCTGACGGGCAGCGAGCAGGCCGCAAACTCCTCAGCGCTCTGCGCCAGGGTCCGCCGTGGCCGACGCTCGACGTCGTGATGCGCCGGCCGGATGGTCCGTAGCCGGTTCCTGCATCACCAGGGGTCCGCCACGACCGGTACCGCCCGCAGGCGGCCGCCACAGCGATGATCTTCGGGCGGTTTACCGGTCGCGGTCGGTGGAGTCAGCCGGAGGTCGATCCGCGCGGCCGTAGGGCTTCCTGCGACGCTGACACGTCGCCGGACGGCTGGCCCTCGGCTAGCCACCAGCCGCGGGGGATGTCACGCGACCCAGGACGGGACGATCTGGGCCAGCCGGTCCGGGTCGTTGAGCGCGCGGATGACGGTGATGACGTCGCCAGCAACCGTGAAGGCCATGACCGTGACGGGCCGGCTGCCGGTCATGACGAGAATGCCTGGCATGCCGTCAACGAGCACCCGGTGGGCAGGCGTGCCGCGGCCCCCGCCTGTCGTCGCCCGGCTGGCAACTTCGCTCGCGCCGCGCACGACCAGGGTCCCGCCGCCGGGGCGGCTCCCCCGGAACTCGACCTCGGGGGCGAGCACGGCGAGCAGGCCTGCGACGTCTCCTCGGCCGGCCGCCGCGAGGAACGCGTCCACCACCTCCCAGGCCGCCGAATCCGCCGCCGTCGGTGTGCCCAGCCGGATCCGGCCGCGCGCCCGGCTGGCCAGCATCTTCGTGGCCGCGGTGCTCCGGTCCAAAATCGCGGCGATCGCGGCGAACGGGACCTCGAACACATCATGGAGGATGAAAGAAACCCGCTCGGCCGGGGTGAGCGCGTCCATGACGACAGCGAGGGCGAGGCCGACGGAGTCGGCGAGCAGGGCGTGGTCCTCGGGATTGGCCCTGGCGTCCGTGGCCGTGTCCGCCGTCAGCAGTCCGACGCTGAGCTCGAGCGGCTGCTCGCTGCGGGCCCGGTGGCTGCGGAGCACATCGAGGCAGATCCGGCCGGTCACCGTGGTCAGCCAGCCCCGCAGGTCCTCGATGCCCGCGCCGCCGGTGCGGGCGAGGCGCAGCCAGGCCTCCTGCACGGCGTCATCGGCGTCGGCGTGCGAGCCGAGTATGCGGAACGCGAGCACGTGGAGGTACGGGCGGTGGGTCTCGAACCCGGCGGCGAGTTGCTCTGCTTCGGTCACGGTCCTCTCCGGCCCAGCGGCAGTGTCACTACCAGGACGCGCCCAGTGGTGCCGAGGTAACGCGTCCAGGTAACACGGGTGCCGACGTTACCTTCCGCGGCGGCCATCCGTCGTAGTGCCGTCCCCCGATTCACGATCTTGGTCCCTGGAGGAGAAATGGCAGCACGTATCGAGAGCACCGCCCCCGACCCCGACGTTACGACGGGCGTCCAGCACCTTTACAAGGCCGTGTATGCCAGCGGCCTGCCGCGGGAAATCGTGGAACTGGTGCACCTGCGGGCCAGCCAGATCAACGGCTGCAGCGCGTGCGTCAACGCCGGCGTCGCCGCCGCGGGCCAGGGTGGCGTCAGCACCGAGAAGCTGCTCACCGTCGCGGCCTGGTACGAGAACCCCATTTTCGACGACGCCGAGCGGGCCGCGCTGGCGGTCACCGAGGCCGCGACCCGGCTCGCCGACCGCCCCGGTGCGGTCACCGACGAGATCTGGGCCGACGCCGCGAAGCACTTCGACGAGAGGCAACTCGGGGCCCTCGTGCTGATGGTGGCGCTCAGCAACTTCTTCAACCGCATCAACACCACCCTCCGGATACCCGCCGGGACCAAGTGGGGCTGACGCGATGGTGGCGGTCCCTGAGCATGAATGCGCAGGGACCGCCACCCGAGTCGCTCAGTCCGGCAGCGCCGTGACCGTCCCGGCGCCGACGGTCCGGCCGCCCTCCCTGATGGCGAAGCCGGGGCCGGTCTCGAGCCCGACCGGCTTGCCGAGATCCACGGTCACGTCCACCCGGTCACCGTGGCCCATCGTGCCAATGTTGAGATGGGGCCGGGGAAGGGTCAGCTTCGGGTGTCGCCGGCCAGCTTCAGGGCAGCCGCCAGCGAGCCCGCGGCAGCGGACTTCGTCAGGACGGCAAACCCGAACATGTGCCCAAGGATGGACGACCGCGGACTTCCCTCGCCACCAGTTTTTCGCCGATGATGGCGATGGCGAGCTAACGCGGAAGGAAATGCCGTGCGGATCGACATCCCCGAGGGCAAGGACGCGATCGAGTACGTCTGGGGCGAGATGGTGCCCGGCATCGGCGTCGCCGCGTCCAGGTTCGCAATGTCGGTGTACGCGCACTCGACGCTGGGGTTGCCCGAGTTCGAGGCCGCGCGGCTGCGGATCGCGCAGATCAACGGGTGTGAGTTCTGCCTCGACTGGCGCACCGAGCGGGACGGGCAGCAGGTCGGCGAGGAGTTCGCCGACGCGGTGGCGCAGTGGCGCACGAGTGGCGCGCTGGACGAACGCAGCCGACTCGCCGCCGAGTATGCGGAGCGCTACGCCCTCGATCATCACGGCCTGGACGACGAGTTCTGGGCCCGGATGACCGCGCAGTACAGCCAGCTGCAGATCGTGGAGCTCAGCATGAGCATCGGCTCCTGGCTGGCGTTCGGCCGGCTGAACCGCGTGCTCGGCCTGGACAAGATCTGTCCGCTGCCAGGTCATCCGCGCCGGTAGCGCGGATTGCGAGAGCCCGCCGTCTAGTGACCCTGCAGGTCGCGACGGGCGAACTGCCAGCCGCCCAGCGTGGCCCCGGCGGCCCCGATGGCCAGGTACGTCGCGCAGATACGCCAGTGCGGGCTCACCGCGGGCGCCAGGGCGAGGTGATGCAGCAGCGAGGTGTCCATGATCCAGTGATTGACCGGGATGACCTCGCCGAGCAGATCTAGCACGAACGCCCACGCGACGATCGCCCAGCAGGCCGCCGTGACGAGCCGGGGCGCGAACCCGAGCAGCAGGATGCCGGTGCCCGCCAGCGCCACGGCCGGGGCCCCGCTGTTCAGGCCGGCCTGCACGAGCTGCCCGAGGCCGAGCCCGGTGTGCTCAGCGGCGGCAGCGACCCAGAAGACGATCCCGCCCAGCAGCGCGGCCTTGACTGTGACCGCGAGCATCAGCGCCGCCCGGCCCGCCAGCCAGCGCTGCCTGCTCACCGGGCGGACAACAATATTGTCCAGGTAACCCTCGGCCTCGTCCTCGCGCAGCTTGCCGACGGCGCTGGCGGCGAAGGCCATGAGCAGCGTCGCCAGCAGCAGGAAGATGATCCCGGCGTAGGCGCGCGCCCCGGTGCTGACCAGCCCCGGCGCTGCCGCGTGCGTCAGGTCGCCAGACAGCCGCTGCAGGGTGCCCGAGGTCGCGAAGGCCTGGCCGGCCGAGCGGGCGAGGGCGCCGTACAGTACCGCCGCCACGATAACCACGGCCAGCCAGCGCATCGCGGCCTGCCAGGAAAGCCGGATCGCGATCCCGATCGGGCTGCCGAGCAGCACCATGCGCGGGTCCGCGGCGTCGGTGTCGGCCAGCAGGCTCGAGCCCAGATCGCGCCGGGCGGCAAGGAACAAGGTCATCCAGACGCAGGCGGCGATCTGGCCGGCGATGGGCAGCAGCCACAGCGGCTGCGGGCGGCCGAGGATGTGCAGCTGCTCCACCCAGCCCAGCGGGCTGACGTAGACCAGGAAGTGCGCGCTGCCGGCCGCATCGCCGGCGGCGCGCAGCAGGAATGCCGCGCCGAAGGTGCCCGCGGCCAGCGCCGCGGCTCTGGCCCTGGTCGGCATGACCTGGCTGGCGACCGCGCCGAACGCGAGGAACTCGGCCGCGGGCGCGACGACGGCCAGGCCGAACAGCAACGCCGGGCCCGCGCCGATATGAACGCCAGGCGAGGTGCCCGACCACATCGTGAGCAGCGTCACCGCCAGGTACATCGCCAGCAGCCCCGCGCCGAGGCCGGCCAGCGCGCTGGCGGTCGCCCGGCCGGGAGTTGTCTGGCCGGCCAGGACGAGCTCCCAGCGGCCGGAGGCTTCCTCGCCGCGCAGCGTCCTCGTGGCGACCGTCAGCCAGCAGACCGGGCCGACGATGGCGGCGACGCCGATCACGCGCCAGTCGATGAATCCGGCGGCGCTGGTGATCCGCGCCGCCTGGCCGAGAAGAACCTTGAGCCCGGTCGAGGCGGCCAGGTTGCTGAGCACCTCCACGCGCTGCGCGGCTGTCGGCGCGATAAGACGGAATCCGGCGGCGGTCGCGTAGACGTAGATACCTAGCCCGGCGCCGACGACCGCGCCCAGGCGCAGGGCCCGGACGCCGACGAACCTTGTCACCGTCCAGTGCTGCGCCGGATAAATGCGGATGCCTGAGGTTGCCGCCGTTCCCGGCATGAGGGCGCTAGCCATCGCCAGGCTCGGCCGACGCATCCCGCGGATCCCCGTAGATCGTCAGGAACAGTTCTTCCAGCGACGGCTCGCGGCTGAGCAGGGAATCGGGCCGGGCCGCGGCGAGCACGGCCAGCAGGTCGCCGACCGGGCCGCGCACCTGACAGCTGAGCTGGCGGCCGGCAACGGTCACGGCACTCACCCCTGCGATCCCGGTCACGTCCGGCGGCTGGCCGGGGAACGTTGCCTCGACCGTCAGCGCGGACAGGTGCCGCAGCTGCGCGAGCGTGCCGATCTCGACCAGCCGGCCGCGGCGCAGGATCGCGACCCGGTCGCAGAGCGCCTCGACCTCCGACAGCACGTGCGAGGACAGGAACACCGTCTGACCGCGCTCGGCCGCCTCGCGGATGCTCACGCGGAACGCCTGCTCCATCACCGGGTCCAGCCCGGCGGTCGGCTCGTCGAGTACGAGCAGGTCGGCGCGGCTGGCGAGGGCGGCAACCAGGCTGACCTTCTGCCGGTTGCCCTTGGAGTAGGCCCGGACCCTGACCGACGGGTTGAGGTCGAACCGCCGGATCAGCTCGTTCCGGTACGCCAGGTCGGTCTGCCCGTGCAGCCGGGCCAGCAGGTCCAGGGTCTCGGCGCCGGTCAGCGACGGCCACAGCGTGGCCTCCCCCGGCACGTAGGCCAGACGTGCGTGCACGGCGATCTTGTCAGCCTGCGCGTCCAGACCGAAGATCTCCGCCCAGCCTGCCGTGGGCCGGATCAGGCCGAGCAGCAGCCGGATGGTCGTGGTCTTGCCGGCGCCGTTGGGGCCGAGGAAGCCAAGCACCTCGCCGACCTGCACCTCCAGGTCGAGCGAGTCCAGCGCGGTGACGGGGCCGTAGCGCCTGGTCAGCCCGCCCTTCCGGAACCGCTTGGTCACGCCGCCTGCGTGAAAACGCTTGGTCAGCCCGCCCGTGCGGATGGCCACGCCCGGCTGCTCCCGCGCTGCCGGGCCGCGCGCGGAAGCGGCCGCCAGCGCCCGCAGCGCCCGCGGCATGGCTAGCCGCCGCGGGCCGCAGATTGCGGCGC
>JASHOV010000281.1 GCA_030038495.1 Streptosporangiaceae bacterium | reverse complement strand
GAACCCGGCCCGTGCCAGCTGCGCGAGGCCGGGCTCGCCCAGTCCGAGTTCCGCCAGCATCTCCGCCGCTTCCTCGGGCGATAGCTCGGCCAGCTCGGCCTCCGTCTTGGCGTCGAGGAAGATCGACTCGGCCGGCGCCACCAGAGCGGCGAGCCGCTTCCTCAGCTCCTCGTCGGCGAGCTCGGCGTCGTCCTCGTTGAAGACGTGCAGGAAGGGCTTGGCGGTGAGCAGCTGCAGCTCGCGCACGTCGGCAGGATCGATACCAGCCGCGGCGGCGCCGGCGAAAAGCGTGCTGCCACCGTCCAGGATCTCCTGCGCCTTGGCGGCGGCAGCGGCGATCCTGACCTTGTCCGGATCCCTGGCGAACTTGGCTTCCTTGGCCAGTCTCGGTGCCGCCTTCTCCAGCGTCTGCAGGTCGGCGAGCATCAGCTCGGTCGCGATGGTCTCGATATCCCGCTCCGGCGACACCTCACCGTCGACGTGGCTGACGTCCGGGTCGGTGAAGACCCGCACCACCTGGCAGATCGCGTCCGTCTCGCGAATGTGCGAGAGGAACTGGTTGCCGAGCCCCTGGCCAGCCGAGGCACCACGGACCAGGCCGGCGATATCCACAAACCGGACCGTTGCCGGAACAATACGGGCAGAGTCATACAGACCAGACAGCGCCTCGAGCCGTGCATCCGGGATGCCGACGATGCCGACGTTCGGCTCGATGGTGGCGAACGGGTAGTTCGAGGCCAGCGCGTTGGCCCGGGTAAGGGCGTTGAACAGCGTGGACTTGCCGACGTTGGGCAGCCCGACGATGCCGATAGACAAGCTCACGGGCGCTAAGTCTATGGCCCGCGGGACCCGTCCCGACGCGGCGGCGGGCCGCTCGCATCCGCCCGCGGGCGCGTGTCGGACCGCGGAAGTGTCAGCCTTTCCTGCCAGCATGACTAGATATGAACGCGATCTCACTGCTGGTCACGCTCCTGATCGGCGTCGCGCTCGGCGCTGTAATCGGCTACCTGCTGGCCCGCGGCAAGCTCGGCAGCCTGGCCGCCGACCTGACCGGCCGGGCTCGTGCGGCCGACGAGCGAGCTGACGCGGCCCAGGCGCGGGCGGCGCTGATCGAGCGCGCCGCCCTGGAGAAGGCCGAGTTGCTTGACGGCCAGCTCTCGGAGCGATTCCAGTCCCTGTCCGCCCAGGCGCTGGACCAGAGCGTGCGCACGTTCCTCGACATCGCGGAGGGCCGCCTCAACGCGGCGAACGCGAAGGCAGCGGGCGAGCTGGACCGAAGGAAGATCGCGGTCGAGCACCTCGTGGAGCCGCTGCGGGAAACGCTGGCCAAGATGGAGGCGCAGCTCCGCGAGTCCGACGCCGCCCGCCGTTCCTCGCACGCCGCGCTCGCGGAGCAGGTCAGCGTCGCCAGGCAGAGCTCCGAGCAGCTGCGCGTGCAGACGCAATCCCTGGTCACCGCGCTGCGCCGGCCGGAGGCCCGCGGCCGCTGGGGCGAGATGCAGCTCCGCCGGGTGGTCGAGCTGGCCGGCATGAGCGCGCGCTGCGACTTCGACGAGCAGGTCGGCATCGCGACAGCCGATGGCGTCCAGCGGCCCGACATGGTGGTCCGGCTGGCGGGCGGCAAGAACATCATCGTCGACTCGAAGGTCTCGCTGGCCGCCTACCTGGAAGCCGCCGAGGCCACCGATGAGACCGTAAGGAACGCGCGCCTCGACGCCCACGCCCGGCACCTGCGCGAGCACGTCGACCGGCTCGCCGCCAAGGCGTACTGGACCGCTCTCAGCCCGGCTCCTGAGTTCGTCGTGCTGTTCATCCCCGGCGAGGCGTTCCTGGCCCCGGCACTCGAACACGACCCCGGCCTGCTGGAGCACGCCCTGGCCCACAAGGTGCACATCGCGACGCCCACCACCCTCGTGACCATGCTGCGGACGGCGCAGTACGCCTGGCAGCAGGCGGCACTGTCGGAGAACGCCAGGACCGTATTCGACCTCGGCCGCGAGCTGTATGACCGGATCGCCGGGCTGGGCAAGCATGTCGACGGGCTCGGAAAGGCCCTGACGAATGCCGTCACCGCCTACAACCGGACTGTGGGCTCGCTGGAGAGCAGAGTCCTGGTCAGCGCGCGGAAGCTGAACGAGCTCGGGCTGACCGACGCTGAGCTGGAGGCACCCAGGCCGGTGGAGGAGCACGTCAGAGAGCTGTCTGCGCCGGACCTGATCATCGATCTGGCGCCGGAGCTGGTGGCAACGACCCGCGGCAGCCGTGACGCCGTCGGCGCGCCGCATCTGGTGAGCGGCCGACCCATCAGCGCGGCCGGCTAAGCCTATGCTGCCCAGAGCCGGCGCGTCGGCGGCATCGAGTCGTCCCGACTACGCAGTCGAGTCAGTCGAGCCCGCCGGGACCGCCGGGACCGCCGGGACCGCCGGGCCGGACAGGCCCGCTCCGCTGCTCGCGCTTGCGGGCCCGCCCGGTTCCGCTAATCGGAGCGGCACCGCGATCCGGCGGCAACCTCCGCCCGAGCCGTCAGCCGCGCGCTCGTATGTCACGGCCCGCGGTGCGATCGTGGCCATGTTCGGCCTGTTCCTGGTCTCCGACCTCATCGCCGACTGGTTCGGGCTTGAGGTGCTCGCCGGGCTCGGGTTCGCGGCGGGCTGCGTTCTCGGCCCCTATTTCGTCCGCCGCCACGCGCTCCTGCGGGTGGCGGCAGCCCCACCTGCGGTGTTCCTCGCGGCGCTCGTCATCGTCCAGGTGCTGACCGCGCAGGGAACATCACGGCACGGCAAGGTGCTTTCCGTGGCCGAGGGCACGCTGCTCACCCTGGCCGCGCTGGCACCATGGCTGCTGGCCGGGACCGCGCTGGGCGTCGTCGTCGCGGTTCCGCGCGGGCTCGTGCTGTGCCTCAGGGAGCTGCGAGCTGAACTGAGGCAGGATCTCGGGGAACGTCGGCCCTGGGTGCCGCGGCGTCGCTGAGCCGGCCAGTACCGGAAAAAGCCAGCGGGACGCTAGCCGGCCCTGGGCTTGCGCAGCTCGGGTGGCAGCGCGAAGACCATCCGCTCGGGCACGACTTCGATCTCTTCTACCGCACCGAAACCCGTCTCGGCCAGCCGGGCCAGTACCCCGGCAACCAGTTCCTCGGGTACCGAGGCCCCGCTGGTGACTCCGACGGTCATCGCGTCCGCGACCCAGGACGGCTCGATTGCTGACGCGTCATCGACCAGGTAGGACGCCCGCGCTCCGGCATCCTTAGCCACTTCGACCAGGCGGACTGAGTTCGAGGAGTTCCGGGACCCGACGACTATGACGACGTCCGACTTGCTGGCAATCTGCTTGACCGCGGCCTGCCGGTTCTGCGTTGCGTAGCAGATGTCGTCGCTCGGCGGGTCGAGCAGCTGAGGGAACCGCTCCCGCAGGGCGGTCACGGTCTCGTTCGTCTCGTCAACCGAGAGCGTGGTCTGCGACAGCCAGGCGACCTTAGCCGGGTCGCGGATCTCGACAGAATCGCTGTCGGCCGGCCCGTCGACCAGATGGATGTGCCCCGGCGCCTCGCCGGTCGTGCCGATGACCTCCTCATGGCCCTCGTGGCCGATCAGGAGGATGTCATAGCCCTGCGCAGCGAACCTTCTGGCCTCGTTGTGCACCTTGGTGACCAGCGGGCAGGTGGCATCGATCGTCCGCAACTGGCGGTCCTTGGCCTCCGAGCGCACTACGGGAGCCACCCCGTGGGCGGAGAAAATGACGACGGAGCCCTCGGGGATCTCCTCGGTCTCCTCCACGAAGATCGCGCCCCGCCGTTCGAGCTCCTGCACCACATGCGTGTTGTGCACTATCTGCTTGCGCACGTAGACCGGAGCGCCGAATCGCTCAAGCGCCAGCTCCACGGTCTGCACGGCGCGATCAACCCCGGCGCAATAGCCTCGGGGCTTGGCAAGCAGAACTCGTCGGGTCTCGGCAGGCATGGCCCTCATTTTAGGTGATCCCCTACAGGACTAGGCGCCCGCCGAGCGCTGGGCGCCGAGTTCACGACCCAAGCGGCGCCGGGTCCACGGCCCGCTCCCGACTTTTCCTCCGCTACGTGGCCTTTGAGCGCCGATATAGACCGCTTTGTACCCCCGTAACTGAGGAAAAGTCGAGATCGGGCCGTGAGATGTGCCCGATTTATAGGCTTTCGTGGGACGAGGCTTCCTGGATCGCGGCAGCATGACTTTTCACGGAGTTCGCAAACAGGGCAAACTTCGTGAGCAACACGGCATTGCCTGTACCCTCCCAGGTCGGGGCGGATAGCTGGGACTTTCTGGCAACCCCCGGTTGCGGCGGGACGGCGGTTGACGACAATGATCCGAGGGATTCCAGCACTGGGCCGATAGTTGCCCCCGCCGACGGCTCCAGAGCTCGGAATTAGCGGATATTTAGGAACTTCAGGAGAAATAGGTCATGGGTATCCCGCAGGGCACCGACCGGATGAGGCTGGGGCCGACGGAGGCGCTGCGCGCCGTGTTCGTGGGGATCGGGCGGATCATTATGGCGGCGGATCGCCCAGAGGATAACGGCAGCCGCGGCAACGCTGAGGCGGCGGCGAGCGCCGACCGCGTGGGCGGGAACGGGAAGTCAGCCGGCCGCGGCCGCCGCGCCGGGGCCAGGACGGCTCCGACCACGCCGCGCTGGCGCTCGCTGGATGAGACCGGCAATGTCCGGCTGCTGACGGCCGAGGATCTCGA
>JASHOV010000280.1 GCA_030038495.1 Streptosporangiaceae bacterium | reverse complement strand
GCCGCGCTCGGCGGCCAGTGCCTTGAGCTGCGCGGCCGTGGCCACCGCGGCCGGCCCCTGCACGTCCTGCGCCGCCCTGGCCGCGATTCCCTGCGCCGGGCTCGGGCTGGCGGCCGGCGTCCGCGCGGGCTGCGAACTCGACGTGGCGTCGCTTGCGGCCGGACTCGCGTGTCCGCCGGAGGTGCCATGACCACCGGACGACTCGCAGCCGGCGAGGACCGCGATTGCCGCCGCGGCCACCGCGGCGCCGGCTCGGCGCCAGAGTCGTTCAGTTCGCAAGGCAGATACCTCCGAGGCCGACTAGGTGTGTTTCGGCCGCATTGCGTAAAGACTGCCGCTTGCCCGCTTTGGTTGCGCGTGGCTGGCAGACGCGGTCCCGCCGCCGCGCCAGCTGGCCCAGCAGGGGGCGGCGTTCCCCCCACCACGGGCGCTGGGGCGGCAGCCGCGAGTACCTCATGCCGAGTACCTCATGCCGAGTACCTCATGCCAAGTACCTCATGCCAAGGTAGCGGCTGGCCGCCTGCAGCCGCGCCGAGGGGCCACCCGGGCCGGGCCCGCGGCACGCCGAGGCTGCCTGCGGCATCGCTGCCGGCCCGTCGGCACCCGCGCGGCATCGCCGTGAGGCTACGTCACAGGGCGGGCCTCACCGCAGACCCAAACCCAGTCGCTGTCGTCTCGCCGGATCCTGCACTCCCAGCCGAGTCCGTGCAGCCGCCGCTCCAGCGGCTCAGGGTCCACGAAGTTCTTGACGATGCGGTATTTGCTGCCATCCCGTAGTTGTCGTTCGGCGATCTCGTCGCCACCGGGCAGATAAGTCTCCTTATCGCGGTCCTCAACGTGCTCATCGACGAACAGCACCCTGCCTCCCGGCGCGAGCAGCCCCCGCAGCAACTGCCAGAACTCCGCAAAGCGGCTCATCGGCACATGGGACAACCACGCCGAGAAGAAGATCACCTCAAACCGCGCCGTCGTCGTCCACGAGAAGACATCGGCAACCTCGAACCTGACGTTGTTCGATCGCACCCGGTCACGAGCGATCGCCACTGCCTCCGGCGCCACATCGATCGCGGTCACCGTCTCAGCCTGACCCGCAAGCGCTTCGGTCCACAGCCCAGTGCCACAGGCGATCTCCAGCACCGTCCCGGATGGATCCATCTCAGCGACGAGCCGGGCGGCGCGGGCACTAGCGGCCGCGACATCGCCATACGCGGTCGCGTCGTACTCACCAGCGCGACGGCGGTAATACTCAGCCTGGCTGGTCAGCACATCATCCGTCACCGGCCCACGATAGCCGACGGCGGCGGCAGGCCCTTGCGGCAGAAGGCCCGCCGCGTGATGAGGGCTTCGTCCTCCAGGACGGCACCGGCATTTACCCGCCGGGTTAGCTTGCGAGCAGCTGCTGCCGGCGCTCGGCGATCTGCTCCAGCCGCTGTTCGGCCTGGCTGCGCTGCTGCTGCAGCCGCTGCGTCACGCCGGAGACGGTCTGCAGCGCCTGGGCGGTGTTTTGCCGGGCCTGGCTAATGTGCGCGGAGAAGGCCATATCAGTGAAGATGCTGTTGAAGCAGATGTCGACGAACCGCGTGCCGCTCCCCACCGTCAGCTGCGGGGCGAGCTGGCCAACTGAGGTCAGCTCGGTCCTCAGCGTGGCCAGCTGCTGGTCGGCCTGCGCTGCCAGGTTAGCCGCGTGGTCG
Source organism: Streptosporangiaceae bacterium (assembly GCA_030038495.1). GTDB lineage: Bacteria > Actinomycetota > Actinomycetes > Streptosporangiales > Streptosporangiaceae > JAJYUU01. Next base: position 1,121 of record JASHOV010000280.1, on the reverse strand, counting down.
AGCACGGAGTGCTTCTCCATGCTAGCGAGCATGCCGCCGCCGAATTCATCAAAGGTGTTCCAGCCGGACGCGCTGCTGAGGGCGTCCTGCACGGCCCCCAGGGCCGTCAGTGCCGCCTGCGCAGTTTGCTCCGCGTCGGCGATCTCAGTCAGCTCGCCGGTCAGTCGGCCGCGCTCATCGGCCAGGCTCAGCAGCTCATGTGCGGAGAAGTCGCCGGCCTGCTCCAGCAGTTGCTCTTTGGCCGTCAGCGCGCGCTCGTACTGATCCGGCGCACCGGTCAGGCTGCGCGCCTGATCCTGCGCGGCAATCAGTTCGGTCTCGATTGCCTGGACCTGGCGGGCCAACTCGGCTGCCTGGAAGGCGGCTTTATCCGCCTCGGCCGTCGCCCGCGCCAGCTTGTCCTCGCGCGAACCGTGCAACGCGGCCATGACGTGGGTGAGTGTCATTCGGTCCAGGCTGCGGACCTGGTGCTGGTCGTCTCTGACCTGCGACTGCGCCGCGGTGAGCTGGTCACTGAGCTGCTGGTGCCGCGCTCGCAACTCGGCGACGCGGCCGCTGGCCGCCTTGAGCTCGTGCACGGCCTGCGCCGCTGCGGCTAGCTGTTGTTCGACTGCAGTGCGCTGTGCCCCGTCCGTCATGGGGCGAAGTACACCATAACTAGCGGACTAATGCACCCGTAGTACGTAAGGCTGCCGGTTGCGCCAGAGGCACGCACGTTGACACCGCTGCGCGGCATCCCGGAGACTCCTGCCATGGCCACCGGCACGCCGTTGCTCGTCGCCCGGCTGCACATCGATCATGGGCACGCTCACAGCGCCCTGTGTCGTAGCTGACTCGCACCCACGAACCGCACCCAGGACCGGCGGGAATTATTCCTATTTTTCTAGGCGTTTTACAAGGAGATGGGCAATGAGTCACGAGCATGACGACGATCACGCGGGACACCACACCGACCCGACCTTCTATCGCACGCCACGCGATGCCGCCGCCGCCCCGGCGGAGAAGCTCGCTTACGTCGCGACGTTCGCCCGGCCCGCCGACAAGCCCGACGGCATCGCCGTCGTCGATGTCGACCCGGAATCGGGAAAGTACGGCTCGGTGGTCGGCTTCACCGAGCTGCC
>JASHOV010000279.1 GCA_030038495.1 Streptosporangiaceae bacterium | reverse complement strand
GGCACCGCGCAGGCTCTTGCTGCCGCCCTGACGCGATCGAGTTTGGAACTTGTACTCGCGCCATCTACCAATGCCGAGACCTTGAGTCGCCTGCCCAGGAGCGCGACGAAAGCGGGCATATTATCCGCGCCACCGACCGGAATCATTTCAAGCCGCGGATCCAGACCGTGCCTGCCGTGTGCGTCCAGATGCTCCGTAATCCGCTGCAGATAGACGGAGTCACTGCTTCCCTCGACAGCGAGGTGCTGGCCAGACCCGAGGAACAGGTGGCGACTCAATGAGTAACCGAGTGCAGACTCTATCGGCAAGATGGTGGCGCGATCCGCAGACAGGCTGGGCAGTGTGACAACAACGCCGAGATCCGGATTCTCGCGTGTTGCACGGTCATGAGCGGCTCTGAGCTTCTCGTATCTGGTCGGATCGACCATGTTTTGCGAGTGTGTCGTGTAAATGGTCTGCTTGGACCGTCCGAGTTCGTCAAAAATGTATCGCACGAAGTCCCTCTGAGCGTCGCCGTGCAGGCTCATCCCCGGCTCGTCTAGAAGCACTACGACGGAATCGTTTGAATCCCGGTATTCACTGAATGCGGCAAAGAATGAGAAGAACCACTGGAAACCGTTAGAACGCGTCGAGAAATTCGTTTCCACGTCGCCATGCCGGGCATCTCGCAACTCAACCTTGAGGAATCTGTGCGCGGTCTGGTTTCCAGCGGGATCTGTTTGGACGATGACGTTGTCCGTATCGAACACCACAGTTAGATCGGAGTTCTGCCGCCAGTACTTAGAAACCTGGCGGCTAAGATCCACACTTGCCGCCTGCAGTTCTGCTTTGCGGCTATCGTAATTCTCGTCCAGGAAATCAGATGGTTTCTCGCCCGCATGTGCGAGTAGCGCGACTACCGTCCGTTCTGGATCAGCTGGTGCTTCGTGCGCCTCAAGCCGGGCCGCCAGGTTAGTAAGGTCAACCTCGCCAGGTAGGACGTTGTATTGAGAGAAATAGAAGAACTTCGGAACGAGAGCGGCGATGGCAGCGGTCTGTTCGGGTGTGACGGCAGTCCGACTTACGAAGGGGTCGTACTTCTCCAGAAGGCTGGCGGTTGTGGTTAGCACCTTTGTGCCAGCTGTATCGCCACTGTCCTGAAGACCGTGCGCGTTCGTGCGTGCCGCTGCGATGGCGCCAGTCAGCTTGTTATGACCAAGTAGGAAGGCGGGCGTCTCGTCATCGCCCGCCGCAGTTGACCAGGCTGAGGCCACCGCTCGGTCGACAGAACACGCAGTCCAGACGAAGTAGCCATTGCTGTAAGACTTGGAAGCGAAGACGCGGATCCCGGCTGGCGGCCGTACGCCGAAGGCGTCACCGAGGATGGCAAGATCTTTGTCGTCGGGCTCGAACTCGGCAACGATCGGCTGAACAGCTGCCAGGTCCGGGTTCTTCCGCCGGTCCGCTGCCAGCCGCCACCGCGGGTATTCCGTTGTTAGATTGAACTTGGTATCTGACCCGTTGGCAGGCTTGAGGCGATGTAGGGCTTTTAGGATCGTGGTCTTGCCGGACTCGTTCTTTCCGACTAAACAAGTGACGTCCGGCTCGATCTCTATCCGCTGAGGCTCAACGAAGTTGTGGAACATCTGGACCGTTATGGCACGCAATTGCATTGCTAATCACTCCAGCGGTCAGCGGCTGCCCAGTTCGGCGAACTCTGAACAGGCCACATGAAGATGCATGTCCGCTCGGCTCGGTGTGGCTGCCGCCCAGAGAGACTCGGCAAACCCACCGCTAGGCAGTTTACACCGGACTGCGGCTAGGGAGTCATTCGCGAGTAACGGTCACGACTGCCTTCCGTGTGCAGTCCCCGCCTTTTATTCGTGTCAATCCTGTTCGTGGCTTATCAGCCGTTGCGATCGGCGGTCCTGTCCGGCGGCCACCGCCCTGACCTGGGCGTCAACCTGGCCGTCAACGCGTCCGCAAGACCACCCGCCCATCATCGCAGTGTGCGGCAAGTGTGCGCTCCTGTCGGCGCCATCGTGGCCCGGCAGCGCGACGATCAGGGAGGTCGGGACCGTGCAAGACATTACCTCCGACGCCAGTGCGGCGGGCTGCTGCCCGCGCTGGATCAAGAGCTCGCTGAGTTTCGCCAACGGAGACTGCGTCCAGGTGGGGCGGCTGCCCGACGGGCGCATCGGCGTCCGCGACAGCAAGGACCCCGGCGGGCCGGTGCTGCGGTTCACGCCGTCGGAGTGGGCGGCGTTCCTCGGCGGTGTGCAGAACGGCGAGTTCAGCCTCGTGCTGGCTGGCTAACCCGGGCTCGGGCTCACGGCGACGGGTCTGCGGTAGGCCACGGCCCGCCGGGGTTTAGGCGCTGCCGACTGGGTTAGGACTGCGGGCCTGCTCGACGAAATACAGCGGAACCCCGTCCGGGTCGTCGACGCCGAAGTAACTGCCCCACGCTCGGTGGTCAGCGGAGTCGTCACCGTGACTCCGCGCGCGATGAGTTCCTCATGCGCTTGGTGAGCGTTACCGACGGTCAGCACGATCGAGAACGCCCCTGGCGGTGGCGGTGACAATGGGAGTCGAGTGCGGCGGCCATTCCGGTCGCTAGGCCAGCTGATCCAGCCACGCGGGCAGCTGCTCGAGCCTGGCGGCCAGGCCGTCCCGCCAAAGCCGGGTGTCAGCGGTGTCGTGATGGCGGTGGCGAAACATGCGTATCGCGCTGGCGATGTCGTCGAGATACCAGCGCGCGCGGTAGAGGATCAGTATGGCCGGGTCGAGCGCGCGGCCGGTCTTCTGCTGATAGATGTCGAGGTCCTCGCGGCCGGGAGCCGCGATCACGGCCACATCGCGCTCGGGCGGCGCAAGAGCGGCCGTGTCCCAGTCGATCAGGACGACGCGGCCGTTCACCGACATGAGGTTGCCGGGATGCGGCTCGCCGTGGGTGATCACCGGATTCGCCCGTGCGGGGACGGTGGCCTCGACGAGGCGGTCGAAGCCCGCGACGAGCCGGGCGATATCCCCCGTGCGGGTCGCCAGCAGCGAACGTGCGGTTTCTCCGAACGGGCCGCCGTTCCAGGGCCGGTCCGGGTCGAGGAGGAAAACGGTCAGGTCCTCGCGGCCGCCGAAGTCCGGGACGTGGCGTGGCGCCCGGCCACCGAGCACGCGCGTGGCCCGATGCAGCGCGGCGACCATGTCCAGTGCCTGCTCGCGAAGCCGCGCATGGGGGAACGAGCCGAACGGGTAGGAACGGCCCGCCACGAACGGGAACACCGACACCGCGTACCGGCCATCCAGCCGGCGCAGGAACTCGCCGTCACCGCAGGCGACGGGTGCCACTACGAACTCCAGGCCCGCCTCATGCCTGAGCGCGTCGGCTGTCGCCAGGGCCCGCCCGAGTCCGGCGAACACGCTCTCTCTCGTGCTGCCCAGCCAGTCCTTACGGTCGAGATCGTCGACCGTCACGAAATGAGGCTGGCCGTCCTCGCCGGTCAGCCTCCAGTGGTAACTGCCCGCACCCTCCGGCACGTAGTCCAGGGACACCGCCAGAAGACGCCAGCCCGCAGCCAGCACCGGGCGCAGGCGCTCCAGGGCGAGATCGGCTGGCGGGCTCCGCACGCCTGCGAACCTAGGCGATGCCACTGGTCAGGAGCGACCAGTTTTCCGCTGCCGCAGGAGTACCGCGACGACAACAGGAGTACCGCGACGACAAGCTGCCGGGCCAGCCCTGACGGGCTACCTCTCTTCGCTGGCCAGCGCGCGCAGGATGCCGCGGATTGTCGCGGCGACCTCATCTCTGGTGGCGGCCGGCGTTGGTGAACCCGCGATGAGCATTGCGGCTCTGGTGAGGGTACCGAGGAGCAGCCGAGCGAGGGTCTCGGGCTCGCCGACCCGCAGCTGCCCGGCCTCCCTCGCGGCGCGCAGCGCAAGGACGAGAACGGGAAAGGCGAAGCGCTCATCAAGCTCGGTGAAGCGGGCCAGGCCCAGCACCGCCGGGGCGTCGGTGATCAGGATGCGCTGGATGTCGGGGTGGACTACGGCGTCAAGGAAGGACTCGAACCCCAGTGACAGCAGCTCGATCGGCTCGGATGCGTCTGCGCTCGCGGCCTCGGCGGCAGCGAGCAGCTCGCCGTGAGCCTGGATAAACACGGCCTCGAACAGGGCCGCCTTGGTCGGGAAGTGGTGGTAGAGCGCACCGGTGGTGACCCGGGCCTCCCTGGCCAGCTCCTCGACCGAGGTTGCCGCGAAGCCCTGCGCGCCGAATAGGCGTCGCCCCGCGGCCACGAGCGCCGCACGCGTCTGAGCGACCTGTTCAGCGCGCAGCGACGGTCGCTCACCTTCCTCCTCCGTGCTCACGGTCCCCTGTGTAGCGGCTCACGGTCGGCGTTGCAACATCCGACAGTGTCGGATAGCACCAGTGTGTAACATAGTGATCCTATGTCAAGGGGTGCTGCCGGCGGACGGTCGCGGGGGAGCGCCGGATGCGACCGCGCCGGGCGAACCGGCATGTGGCCCGCCGGGCCACTCCCCGCCGCCATACGGCGCACGGCGGTTACCAGTGGCCGCGATGGTCGGGAACGAGCAGCACGAGCGGGAGCGAGCCGAGCAGGATCGCGGCGAAGACGAGGAAGACGTGGGCCTGGGCCATCCCCGGATCGGAGCTTCTGGCGATGATGGCGGCCGTGACGGATACGGCGGTGATCGCCCCGGACTGCCGGAACATACCGCGGAGCCCGGCGACGGCGGCGGCGTGGTCGGGAGCCAGCTGGAGCGTGGCGTTGTTAGCCGCCGGGGTTGAGGTGCCCATGCCGACGCCGCAGATCCCTGTGGCCAGGGCAAGCCAGAGATAGGCCGACAGGCCCGGCGGGCTGGCGGCCGACGCGACGAGCCCGCCTGCGCACAGCGAGAACCCGAGGACGATGGGCCACCGGTAGCCGGTCCGTCGCAGCAGATAGACGGCCGCGCCCGCGGTAGTGATCATGCCGATGGCGCGGGCGGTGAGCAGCGTGCCCGCGGCCAGGGCCCGCAGCCCGTAGCGGTCCTCGGCGTAGAGGGGAACCAGCGGCGCGAAGCCAAGGACCGCGCTGCCGTAGAGGAAGTTCAGCAGGTTCATCACGCCGAAGCCGCGCCCGGCCAGGAACCGCAGCGAGATAAACGGGGACTGAGCGCGGGCCGCGTGCCGGATGAACGAGGTCGCGGCGACGAGAGCCACGCACTCGGGAACCAGGAACTGCGCGCTGAGCGGGCTGCCGTCCGCGCCGCCGAGATAGGCGATGCCGAACATAGCCGATAGCAGCGTGCAGCCCAGCAGGACAATGCCGCGGATGTCCAGATGGCTGTCCGGCCGACGGGCGATGTCGGGGATGAAAATGGTCCCGAGGATCAGCAGGGCGATGCCGATCGGGAGGTTCACGAGGAAGATCCCGCGCCAGGACCAGTACGTGACGAACAGCCCGCCGAGTACCGGACCGACGATGCCGCCGATGGGGAAGATGCTGGCAAACAGGCCCACGGCGCGGTCGCGGTCCTTGCCGAAGATCGACGTGACTATCCCGGTCGCCGACGGCATGAACGCGCCGCCGCCGAGTGCCTGGACGGCGCGCAGGACGATGAGCAGGTAGATGTTGTCGGCGAGTCCGCAGCACAGCGATGCGGCTGTGAACAGGCCGGCCGCAGCCAGGAAGACCTGCTTGCGGCCGTACTGATCGCCCAGCTTGCCGGCCAGCGGCAACATCAGGACCTGGCCGAGCGCGTAGATGGTGATGGTCCAGCTGCTCCAGTTCACCTGGGCGTGCAGGTCGTGCTGCAGCGCGGGAAGGGCGGTGGCCACGATCGTCTGGTCGACCGAGGACATCGTCAGCGCGATCGAGACGACGGCGAAAATGAGGAAGGGTCGGCCGACTGCCTCGTCGAGGAAATGACCGTCAGCCTGCTCAGCCTGCGCCACCTGCTCCGCCACCGCCCCTAACGCTACACTGCTTGCCGGCAGGCAACTATCCGCCAGGCGGTAGGGTCGGCGCTATGGATGACGATGCGGCGATCCGGCTGCGCCGGGTCATCGCCAAGCTCGCTCGCCAGCTCAACGCGTCATCCACGGGTGCTGGGCTGACGCCCTCGCAGGCGTCGGCGCTGGGGCTGATCGTGGCCCGCGGGCCGCTGGGCCTCGGGGAGCTCGCCGAGCTGGAGGGCCTGAATCCCACCATGCTGTCGCGGGTAGTCGGCAAGCTGCACTCCCTGGGCCTGATCGAGCGGATCCGTGATCAGGCCGACCTGCGTAACGTGACCGTCGTGAGCTCGGCGGCCGGCCGCCGGGTTGACAAGCAGATCAAGGCCCGCCGCGCGGCCGCGATCTCGCAGTGGCTCGAGCTGCTCGGCACCGAGCAGGTCGCCGCGCTCACCGCGGCCCTCCCGGCGCTGGAAGTACTCGCGGACACCATGCGCTCGGACCGGACTCTGCGCTAACCAGCCCGCCGGCCAGGATCCCGCGACGGCGGTGGAAGAGATGCGGCGGCTACCAGGGTCGGCAAGCGGACCCGGCTGCGGCGATCATCGACCCATCGTGGATCCGTTTCCGAAAGCCCTCTACCCCTGGAAACTGGCAGTATTCGAGCTAAACTTGTCGAGACGGTCGCTGCCAAGATGTCGTTCGAGCTGCGCGCAGCCGCTGGAAAGTGAGAGTACTGTGGCGTACTCGCGCCTGATCGGTGATGTGCCCTTCGAGCACGCCTATAGCTCTGACGGCGTCGGATATTACTACCGGCCTGGCGATGGCCCTGTGGCGATTGTGCTTATTCACGGGATGGGCGGGTCCGCGTTCAACTGGCGACTGGTAATCCCTATGTTGCCCGCCGGCTGCCCCCTGCTTCTGATCGACCTCCCCTGGTGCGGTACTAGCAGAGATTATCACGGGCCTTCGCACACCAGCGGCCTCGTTGAGGCCGTCGAAGACTGCGTATCGGAAGTCTGGGCGGGTCCTGTAGTAGTGGTAGCACACTCCATAGGCGGCTTCTTTGCATGGAGCTTCAGAAACCGAGATAGCCTTCGGGTTGAGAGTCTGGTCCTGATTTCGGCCAATGTATTTTCGCTCGGCAGCTTAATAAAGCATCCCCTTCGATTTTCCAATCCGCGGCTCCGTCTAGTATTCGCATTCGCGATCATCTCGTCGGTTGTGCGGCCTGGCCGGCTGGTACGCAGCGCAATAAGTAGGTCGGCCTGCATTAGACGGATTCTAATGTCGCCATTTATCAATACTTCGCTCATAAGTAACCGGGCAAAAGTCGGCGAATGTTTTCGCAATAACGGCGGTTTTGCCGGACTGCGGATACTCAAGCGCGCCCGACGGGTCGACTTGCCAGCCATCGCAGAAGCGTCAACAACGCCAATAGCTGTGATCTTCGGAGACGAAGATCCGCTGCTCACGAATAGCGATCGGCAGATGGTTGCGACTCTCGCAAATGTCGTGGCCATCCGCCGGCTGAACGGGGTACGACACTTTCCAATTATCGAGACGCCCGCTGCCGTCGCGTCAGAGATCGGTGCGCAGGTCACGAGGAGCCGCTCAGCATCCGCAGTCAAGTGCGCTGACAATCGCCTTCTGTCGACCACCGCCACCGAGCTAGACCACTCGTAGTTGGCACGCAGCAGCCTCGTGACGGCTCGACTTCGAGATGCCCTTGCGACGCAATGAGTCAACCTCTGCCGGCGCTTGCCGCCTGGCACGTCCACTTGCCTTAGGAGAGTCTATGCGGAGCGCTGGCCTGCCCTCGACAGCTTCACTCGTGGCCTACATCGCTGAGCACGTTCGCGGTGTACGCGTCGAAACCTTTGATGGTAATGCGGCCGGCCCTTCTGATCCCATCACCACAATCATCATCAACAGCCCAAGAGCGCTGGTCCGCATGCTACGAGCTCCGCGTGGCCTCGGACTGGCACGCGCGTGGATCGCGGGAGAGATTTCTATTGAAGGGGACCTAGACCACCTCGTGCGGCAGGAACGCTCTCTTCGTGACTTGCACTTGCTGACGCTGGCCTTCCCACTGGCAATGCGCACTTCCATGGCACTGGGCTACCGAGAACTTTTGGCCGCCGGCCCGACAGCCGTGGAAGCCAGGAAAATCATGCCCGCCCGGCACGATCGTAAAAGTGACATAGCTGCCGCAAACTTTCACTACAGCCGAAGTCCGAGATTCTTTGAGCTTCTCCTCGGTCCTTCCATGGTCTACTCTGGCGCTCTTTTTATCGAGGGAGCGGAGACGCTTGAGGATGCGCAGGATCAAAAACACCTCAGGATATGCCGGAAATTGAAACTGTCGCAGGAGTCACGAGTGCTCGACGTGGGCTGCGGGTGGGGAAGCTTTCTAGAATTTGCCAGCAGAAAGTATCAGTGCGCGGGAACCGGGATAACGGCCTCTCAGGTCCAGCATGCGCGCGCGACCGCTAACGCCAATCGGTCGATTACGTATATTAACGGCGATTACCGGGATGTACTGCCGCTTATGGGTATGACGGCCGCCGTCAGCATCGGCATGTATGAGCACGTCGGGCGGCGTAATTCGCCAAACTTCTTCCAGAAGGTCCGCAGGTCGCTGCCGCCAGGGTCGCTCTACCTGAATCAGGCCATCATCCGGGGTGACGGCGCCATGCGGCGCCTTCGGCGGAACGCGTTTATGCAGCGCTATGTCTTCCCGAACGGCCAGCTGCTAGCTCTGGCCCGGCAACTGCGCGACATGGAGCATGCCGGATTTACCATCCTGAGCGTCGAGAGATTTGGCGAAAGCTATGCTAAGACCATCAGATGCTGGCAGGCGAACCTAAGGGACAACTGGGACGAGTGCGCGGCGCTAGAGGGGGCTGAGCGGGCCAGAGTCTGGGACATGTACCTAGCCGGAGCACGGGCGAGGTTCGAGGACGGCACCATAGACCTCGCTCAAGTGCTGGCGGAAGCGAGATAGGGATAAGTGCTAAGTCATCGTGCTGGACAAAGCCGTGCTGGACAAAGCGAGGTCACGCTGAGTGAAGAGCATGAGAACGATCTCGATCAGCTAGGCCGCCTGCAGCCGGAGCTTATTGGGGTGCTATTCGGCAGGCGGTCGGCACCGGTCCCGCTCACTATGATCGGCGACGTTAGAGCGAAGTTCCGGTTTCTGGCTATTGCGATCGCGGCCCCGGTCGTCTTGCTTATTGCCTCGGTGCACAGCAAGGTATTAGTGGGCAACGGGACGATAACCGCGCTGAGCGCGCTTGCGCAGCCTCCAAGAGTAATCACGTCAGTGAAGATGGCGTTGATTCAGGATCCCGTTGCGATAACTGTCGTTATAGCCGCACTCTTCACTCCGATTATCTGCGCGGAGCAAGTAGAAGCTATCCGCGAGTATATTCCCATGAATTTGAACAACTATCTAGCCCGACCGCTAGTCCTGCGTGCTCAGCGCATTGAGGTCGCGCGGATAAACAGTTACATACGCCGTGCGAACAGGTATTTCTCGGCTATCGGAAATCGCTACGTATCTCTTATTTTCCTCGCATTCGGCGCCGGGCTATCGTATCTGATCTACAGGGTGATCAGGGTAGACGGCCTTCTGCAGAGCTGGAACTCCACGTCGCTCGCGAGCCGCGTGTGGTCGCAAAAGGTCTATGACGGATGGTGGGCGAATTCAGACCGGCATTTCCTGATGGCGCTCGCGCTGTGCGCCATAAGCACCTACCTTTTTTATTTTCTTCAAAAACAGCTCCTCATGGGCGCAGTATTCGCGTTCTTTGCACATACGATGACGAAGCTGGAATTCGGTATCGTTCCTAATATGGATTACAACAGCGACGGATATTGGGGACTGCGCCCGCTTCGGCGGTTCATGCTCTGGACGTTTTCGGCCACCGTCACGGATTTTGTGGCTACTCTCGGTGTCTTTGTAGTCTGGCTTCCTTTTACTCAATGGACAGTGGCGCTTGCGGCCGGAGTGATGCTCGCGAACACGGTCGTCGTTTTCTACCCTTCGTGGCTGGCCTATCGATCGTCAGTTTCCTCAAAGGTAAGGTATGCTGCCGAGATTGCGGCGTCGAATGTTTTGTTTCAAGAGGAGAAGGATAAATATTTTGACCGCATATGGAGCAATCCGCACCTTCCCTTTCGACTGCGAAATGCGATCACCGGCGTTACTCTATATTTCTTGATTCCGCTAGTGTTGGCGGTCGTATCTGCGCTGCTGACGCACGGATCTTGACTGCGCTGAGGATGGTGTGACGGTATGGATCAACAGTTCGGCCCACTCAAATTTATGCCGACTCCAGGGGGATCGGGTTCGCTGCTCTTGCTGGTTCCAGGAATGAGCGGTAGTAGTGGGCAATGGGACGTGATGCTGGCAAAGCTGGCGGATCTTTCAGCGGATGTCGCATTCGGCGGTGCGATCCTGGCGTCGTCGGCGACTGGGAGGAGTGCGCCGACGGTTAGGGACGTCATAGTGGCGACCGCGGAGCAGTTGCGGCGCTCTGGGTACAGCACCGTGGTTATTGTTTCGCACTCGGTGGGATCTTTTGTGGCGCTCGGCCTCGCTCGGGCGCTTCCGGACCGAGTCAAAGGTGTTATTCTAATTAATGGTGGCCTGA
>JASHOV010000278.1 GCA_030038495.1 Streptosporangiaceae bacterium | reverse complement strand
TCCCCAAGATCACCGTGATCACGCGCAAGGCCTACGGCGGTGCCTACGTCGTCATGGGATCCAAGCACCTGGGCGGCGACATCAACCTGACCTGGCCGACGGCGCAGATCGCGGTGATGGGCGCCGACGGAGCCGTGGACATCCTCTACCGCAGGGACCTGGCCGCCGAACAGGACCCGGAGCAGCGGGCCGGCCTGCGCAAGCAGCGGATCACCGAATATGAGGACACCCTGTTCAACCCCTATATTGCCGCCGAGCGCGGGTACGTGGACGCGGTCATCCGCCCGGCGGAGACCCGGTCGCAGATGACCAGGGCGCTGCGGGCCCTGCGGACCAAGCGGCAGACACTGCCGCCGAGGAAGCACGGCAACATCCCGCTCTAGACCCCTGGCCCGGCCCGGCCCGGCGCCAACACGCCCCTGGCAGCCGCAGAAAGCCGGACAGACTAGTCAGGCGGGCGTGGCACAATATGCGCCGTGAGAACGCGCGCCGTTAGGTTCCTGGGGAACAACGGGCTATTCAGCATCGCATTCGCGCTGGGCATCGCGCTGCGGCTCGTCACGATGCTGGGCTTCCCCCCGGCGATCTGGTACGGCGGCGACTCGGTCTCATACGTGAACTCCGGCCTGCACTGGTACCCGGGCACGTCGCGCGAGTCCGGCTACGGGGTGTTCCTTGAGCTCCTGCACTGGACGCACAGCTTCGCGGTGGTCACGGCGGTTCAGCACCTGGCCGGCCTGGCCATGGGCCTGATGATCTACACCCTGCTGCGCAACCGGTACCGGCTGCCCGGATGGGGGGCCACGCTCGCGGCCCTCCCGGTGCTGCTCGATCCCTACATGATCCAGCTCGAGCAGGAAATCCTCGCCGACTCCTTCTTCACGTTCCTGTGCGTGTCCGCGCTGGTGCTGGTGCTGCGGTGGCCAGACGACGAGCGCCCGCTCTGGTCGCTGCCTGTGGCCGCGCTGCTGCTCGGCATCTCCGCCACGTTCTGGCCGGTCGGCCTGCCGCTGCTGATCATCCTCGGTGTCTACATGCTGATCCGCTGGGTCGGCTGGGAGGCGCTGGTCGCCACGGTCATCGCCGGCGCCCTGCCGCTGGTGGTCTACCTGGGCTGGTTCGACGGCAGGTACCACCAGCTCGCGTTCAACGACAGCGACGGGGTCTTCCTGTGGTCGCGGACGATGAGCTTCGCGAACTGCGCGGTCATCAAGCCGCCTGCCGACCTGCGGCCGCTGTGCCCGACCGGCGCCCCGTCGACCCGCCAGCAGGCGCCGTTCTACATCTGGGAAGTCAACTCGCCGATCCTCAAGGTCGGTACCGGGAGCGGCGAGTTCACCCGGTCCCGGAATGCGCTGGGCGAGAAGTTCGCCAAGGACGCGATCGAGGCCCAGCCCCTGAGCTACCTGCACGTCGTATTCGACGGCTGGATGCTGAACTACTCCTGGAACCGGCCGGACGTGCCGAGCGCGATGATGGCCAGCCGGTACCAGTTCTCCGACGCGACGCAAAGCCAGAACGCGCTGGACTCCGGGGTATCCGAGGCGGCCGCGCTAGCCCGGATCCAGAAGGAGTACACCGACGGCCATACGGCCAGCACCCGCGAGGTGCAGCCGTTCGCCGACATCATGATCGACTACCAGAAGTTCATCTACATGCGCGGCACGATCCTCGGCGTGCTCATGCTCATCGGGCTGGGCGGGATCGTGCGTAGCTGGCTGGCCGGCGGTTACCGCAGGCGCCGTAACTGGGGCGGTCCCGCGCTGTTCCCGTGGATGGCGGCTCTGGTCATGGAGCTCGTCCCCCCGGCCACGGCCGACTTCTCGCTGCGGTACGTGGTACCGACGATCCCGGTCATCTGCATCACCGCTGCCCTGGCCTTTGCCCGGCCGCTGTCGGCGGCAGGTGCCGGGGCCGCGCAGGCCGAGGAACCCGCCATCCCGGAGCTGGCCGCGCTCTCGCCGAGCGAGGGCGCCGGCCAGGCGGAAGGCGCCGGCCAGGCCGGGAACACCTGATTGTGACCAGGTGAACGCGCTGCGGTAGGAGCTTCGGCGATACGGCACTCCCAACTGCCGTTAGAGTCGTCAGTACTATGACCGAGTCCGGCTCTCCGCTGCCGCTGCTGTCCCGGTACGCCATCATGGTCGATGTCGGGTATATCTACGCGTCCGCCGGCGAGCTCTTGTTCAGCGCCGCCTCCCGGCGCGAGTACCGGGTCGACGCGGACAAGCTCATCCAGGCGCTTTCGCGGCTGGCCGAGGAGAAGGTCAGGGGCGAACTGCTGCGGGTCTACTGGTACGACGCGGCCAGGGATCGGGTGCCCACCATCGACCAGCGGGTCATCGCCCAGATGCCGTGGGTCAAGCTGCGCCTGGGCAACCTCAACGCGCGCGGCCAGCAGAAGGGCGTGGACGCCCAGATCCGGGCCGACATGGAGGCCCTGGCCAGGCACCGGGCCATCACCGACGCGATCCTGGTGGCCGGCGACGAGGACATGGTGCCCGCGGTCGAGGCGGCACAGGCCTACGGCGTCCGGGTGCACCTGTGGGGCATAGAGCCTCCGTACGGTACGAACCAGGCCGAGCGGCTCGTGTGGGAATCGGACACCGTCGACGTGCTCGAGCGCTCCTTCATGGAGCCCTACTTCACCCGCCAGCTAACCCCGGAGCCCGCTCCGTCGGCGGCCGCGGCCGCGGCCGCCGATACGTCGCTGGTGCGGGCCGGGCAGTCGGTGCCGACGCAGACCGTCCAGGGCGCGCCATCCCCCGCGCAGGTCTTCGGCGACCGGCACGCGTCGAGGCCGATGTCCAGGCCGCTTACCATCACCCAGCTGTCGGCAGCGCGGCTCGGCCCGGACCGCGAACGGGTGGAGGAGGCCGGCGAGCACGTCGCCCAGAAATGGATCCTCACCCGCGGCGAGGACAACATCCGCGACCTGCTGCCCGGTCCGATACTGCCGCCGGTCATTGACAAGGAACTGCTCGTCGACGCCGAGAAGGAACTCGGCCTGTCACTGCGGGCCTACCAGGAGGCCAGGGAATGGCTGCGGGACGCCTTCTGGGCTAGAGTGCATCGCCAGTTCGGGCTCGGGGTCGGCAAGTCGAGGGGCTGATGGGCAGGATGAGTGACGGTTCGGTGTCTCGCCCAGCCCTGTCGGTAGTCCGCGGCGACCCCACCCCGGAGGAGCTCGCGGCCGTGGT
>JASHOV010000277.1 GCA_030038495.1 Streptosporangiaceae bacterium | reverse complement strand
CCTGCTCGCCGTCGCCCAGCACGGCGCCGTCGATGAACTCGGCAATCGGCTCGGGGTTGAAGGCGGCGTGGCCGCCCGCCAGTACGACCGGGTCGTCGTCGCCGCGGTCGGCGGCCGATAGCGGGATCCCGGCCAGGTCCAGGGCGGTCAGCAGATTGGTGTACCCGAGCTCGGTCGCGAAGCTCACCCCGAGGACGTCAAAGGCCCGCACCGGCCGGTGTGCGTCCACGGTGAACTGCGGCACTCCGCGCTCGCGCATCAGCGCCTCGAGGTCCTGCCAGACGCTGTAGGTCCGCTCCGCGAGCACGCCGTCGCGCTCGTTCAGCACCTCGTAGAGGATCTGGATGCCCTGGTTCGGCAGGCCCACCTCGTAGGCGTCCGGGTACATCAGGGCCCAGCGGACGTCGGCGGCATCCCAGTCCTTCACGACAGAGTTCAGCTCGCCGCCGACATACTGGATCGGTTTGCGTACCAGTGGAAGGAGCGGCTCGAGCAGGGGGTATACCGACTGCACAGGCACGGTTACAGGGTACCGATCGCGGACCAGTGCCCCGCCGGCCGGTCCGGCTAGCGCCGCCGAAGCCAGACAGGGGAGGGCTGGGCTGCGGTCGAAAATCGAGTAATCCGGCAGGTAAAGTCTGGGCTGGACCACATCGGCCCACTGCTGCCGCGGCCGCTACCTCCGGCCGGCGATCACGTTCATGATCTTCGCCTCCGGCCTCAGGTACGTCGGGGCGGGAACGACGGCTCTGGGCCGGACCCTGGCCGCGACGCTGATCGCCTCGATCGGCATCTGGCTGGCCTGGGCCCGGCCGTGGCCGGGTCGCCGGACGCCGGCGCCCGAGCTGGCCGGATCCGGGGCGCAGCCCGACGGCCTGGACGCGCGCGAGGAGATGTTGCCGGCCGGGGAGTCGCCACGCCGCAATTCCGGGTCGTAAGCGTTTCGGCCGGACGCCTACTTGAAAACGACGCGGTGCCGGTACACGGCCTGCAGCGCGCCGATCGCGATCATGTCGGCGAAGATCGCCGACCCGCCATAGGAGACAAACGGCAGCGGCAGGCCGGTGACCGGCATGATGCCGATCGTCATGCCGATGTTGATGAACGACTGGACGCCGAACCAGATCGCTATGCCGGCCGCGAGCAGCATGCCGAACTGGTCGTCCGCCCGGTAAGCGATCCGCAGGGCGCGGAGGAGTATCACCGCGAGCAGCGCCAGGATCAGCAGGGATCCGTAGAACCCCAGCTCCTCCCCCGACACCGAGAAGATGAAGTCCGTGTGCTGCTCGGGCACGAAGTTGCCTGCGACCAGCTGGCCATTGAATAGCCCCTGGCCCTTCATACCCCCGGACCCGACCATGATCAGAGACTGATTGGCGCTGTACCCGGTGCCGCGCGGGTCCGCGTTCGGGTTCAGGAACGAGGTCAGCCTCGAGATCTGGTAGGCCTTCAGCAGGTGCAGCTTGGCGACCGCGATGATCCCGAGAGCGGCCACCACGGCCAGCCCGCCCAGCCACCGCAGCCGCACGCCGGACAGCGTGATCATGCCGATCAGCAGCGCGATCATCAGCATGGTGACGCCAAGGTCGGGCTCGGCGACCACAAGCAGCAGCGGGATCGCCGAGATCCCGAGGGTCATCATGACGGCCCGCGGCCCCGGCCGCGGCTGGCCGGACTTCAGCTCGCCGAGAATGATCGCGCCGACGAGAATGATCGAGAGCTTGGCATACTCCGACGGCTCGATCTGGAAGCCGCCGGGCAGGTTAATCCAGGATCTCGCGCCATTGATGACCTGGCCGTGGATCAGCACCACCACCAGCCCCAGGCAGGAGATAACCAGGACGAACGGCGCCAGGGCCCGGATCTGCCGGTAGTCCAGCATGCTCACCGCGGCCATGAGCACCAGCCCGATCGCGATGTTGAGCAGCTGCTTTATCAGGTAGGTCCGCGGATCGGAGCCCTGCAGCTTCAGCGTCGGCTCGGTCGCAGCGTAGATCAGCACGGTGCCGAGCAGGCTCAGCGCGAGCACGCCGAGGAGCAGGATCCAGTCCAGATGCCGTAGCGGTGAGCCGCGGCCGAATGTCCGCCGCAGGAGCCTGGCCAGAAAGCCGCGCGGGCCGCGCGACCGCGGACTGAAGCCGCCGCCGTTCCCGAACCCGAGACGGTGAGCACTGCCGCCGTCCAGCCGGACCGGCGCCAGCCCGCGGAAGGACGAGCTGCCGCGGAACGGCGACTGGCCGGTCCGCGTCCCGCCTCGCGTGAAAGACATGAGCCTGGCCGCCCTTACCGGGTCTTCCCGGCCGGCGACTTGCTGGCTGACGGCACGATCTGGCCGGCCGCGTTCATGCTCGGCAGGCCGGGCAGCGCGCCGCCGGGAAGCGCTGCCTTGTGGCCCTCGAGCCCGTAGATCGCGTCCCAGATCTGCCGCACCGCCGGACCGGAGGCGTCGGCGCCGTAACCGGCATCGGGGATCATCATCACCACGACGTACTTCGGGTCATTGCACGGCGCGAACGAGGCGAAGTTCGAGGTGGAATTCTTGCCGAACACCTGCGCGGTACCGGTCTTACCGGCCACGCACACCTGGTTCAGCGGGAACCCGGCGAACGTCCCGGCCGCCGTACCGGAGGTGATCACGCCCTGCAGCGCGCTGCGGATGTAGGCGAGCGTGGTCGAGGAGGCAGGCAGGTGCCCGATCACCGGCGGGGTGATCTTGGTGATCTTGCCGGTCGGGCTGATCAGTTCCTCGCCGATGCGCGGGCTGTACAGCTTTCCGCCGTTCGCCAGGGCCGCGTAGCCGTTGGCCAGCTGCAGCGGCGTGACCCCGATATAGCCCTGGCCGATCGAGGCGATGATCGCCTGGCCCGGCTCCCACACGTTGCCGTAGTAGCAGTCGTCCCACTCGAT
This sequence comes from Streptosporangiaceae bacterium, assembly GCA_030038495.1. Taxonomy (GTDB): domain Bacteria; phylum Actinomycetota; class Actinomycetes; order Streptosporangiales; family Streptosporangiaceae; genus JAJYUU01. The sequence continues at coordinate 1,667 of JASHOV010000277.1, read as the reverse complement.
CTGCTGCACCTCGTCGCCGTTCTGCTGGCCGTACTTGCACCAGTCCTGCCCGGTGTGCGCGTTGTCCTTCCAGAAGTAGTACAGCCACTCCCTGTTCGGAATCTGGCCCGGGTTCTCCCCCGGCAGGTCCACGCCGGTCGGCTTGCCGAAGCCCCAGTCCATCTCGATCTTCTGCTCGAACTGCATCGGGAAATTCGGGCTGGTCACCGTGTCGTACTGGCGGCCGTCGGTCTGCCAGATCTGGTAACCCATGTCGTAGAAGACCGTGTCGCACGACAGCACCAGCGCCTCGTGCAGCGACATCTCGCCGCCGTTGCCGAAGTCGTTGTTGAACACGTGCCCGCCCACGTCGAGGGAGGCCGGGCAGTCGTAGTCGGCATACAGCGAATCGCCGTACTTGATCCCGGCGGTGAGCGTGGTGACCTTCCATGTCGATCCCGGCGGGTACACGCCCTGGGTGGCTCGCTCCAGGATCGGCTCGCCGTCCCCGGTGCCGAATAGCTGCTTGAACTCGCTCTCTGAGATGCCGTTGGTCCAGATGCTCGGGTCATAGGTCGGGTAGCTCGCCATGGCAATGATCCGCCCCGTGGTTGTTTCCACGACCGCGGCCCCCGAGGTCGCGTCCTGGTTGCCCTCGGCCTGCGCCTGCAGGATCGCGTTGCGGAGCGCGTTCTCCGTGGCCTCCTGAACCTGCACGTTGATGCTGGTCACGAGGTCGTCGCCGTCCACCGCCTTGGTGTCCTTGATCGTGTTGGTGACCTGGCCGGCGGCGTTGACCGCCACCTCGTCGATGCCTGCCTTGCCGCGCAGCTCGCTGTCGTACTGCGCTTCCAGCCCCGCCTGGCCGACCAGGTCGACGCCGGAGAACCCGGTCACAGGTATGTGCAGCTGCTGCACCTCCTGGGCCGTGATCGGCTGCAGGTAGCCGAGGATCTGCGCCATGTCGGTGGCGATGGGCTGCTGGTAGTACACCTGCGGCTGGACATCCGCGGTGACGCCGGGGAACTCCTTCTTGCTTTCCAGCACCTGCAGCGCCAGCCGGTCGGACACGTGCTCGGCTACCGGGATCGGCTGGTAAGGCGAGCCCTGCCAGCACGGCTGGCTGACCCCGACCGTGCACAGCCTGACCTTCAGCTGCATGGTCTTGTCGCTGATGCCCAGCAGCCCGGCCAGCCGGTCGAGCTCGGCGGTCTCGTCGGGCTCCTGGTCGACTACCGCCATGTTGACGGCGATGACCAGCGACGCCGAATCGGTCACCAGCGGCGTGCCGTTGTCGGAGAAGATCTGGCCGCGCACGGACGGCTCGACGACGTCCCTGATCCTGTCCTCGTTGGCCAGCGCGATGTAACTGCGATGGTTCTTCACCTGCACGTCCCACAGGCGGAAGCCCAGCGTGCCCAGCAGCGCCATCACCACCAGCGTCACCCCGAACAGCCGGCTCCTGGATGCCGGTATCACCGCGTTCCTCCCGTCCTGGTGCCGATGAGCCATAGCCGCATCCGGCCGCCGACCCGCGTCCGGCCCAGCCTGCCGCGGGCCGGCCGCCTGACCAGAAGGGAAAGCGGCGACCGCCGGCCGTAGGCGAACCTGGGCCGGCGCGGCGTGGCGGTTCGGGCAGGCCGGACCGTCGGCGCCACCCGCAGCCGCGGGGTCGCCGCATGCCTGCG
>JASHOV010000276.1 GCA_030038495.1 Streptosporangiaceae bacterium | reverse complement strand
CCGGCCCGGCTCCGCCTGATCGCCCGCGTCAGCCTCGGCGAGCCGGAGCCCATGAACGCAGCCGAGCGCAGGATTCTTGAGGCGTTGCCGCACCGGCACACCCACCGCGGGCCGTTTGCGCCCGGCGCGCTGCCAGCGGGCCTGCTCGCCGGCCTACAGCACGATGCGCTCGCCGAAGGCGCCACGCTCGCGCTCCTGGACCGCACGCATGCCTACGAGCGGCTAGCCGACATCGCCGCCGCCACCACGCGCAGGCAGGATCTCGACCCGAAGGCGCGTGCGGACATGGCGGACTGGACCCGAGACCCGGCATCTCACGCACGCGATGGGGTGCCATCCCGTGCATTCGCGGCGGCAGATAATCGGCACCGCGGCCGATTGCCGCAGCGCGACTTCGATCTAGGCCGCGGTCTCGGCCTGCTGGACACCGGCGGGCCGACTCCGGCCGCCACTGCGGTCCTTTTGACCCCAGGTGACGGTCGCGGTGACTGGCTTTGCGCCGGCCAGGCGCTGCACCGCGTCCTGGCGCACGCGGCGAGCAGATGGGTGTTTGCCAGCCTGCACACGCAGCCACTCGAGGCCGCTGCGATCCGCCAGCTCATCCGGGACCGGCTCGCACTACCCGGAGCCCCGCAGATGATCCTCCAGCTCGGACCCGCCCGGACGACCAGCGCCACTGCCCGACGGCCCCCATCTGACCTACTAGAGCCCTGACGCTCCGAGCGGAACACTGAGCGTAGGTGGAGCAAGCCCGCGGCGGCGACCCGAAGGCGGTGCACTGACCGCTCCTTCGTTCGCTGGGTCAGGTGCAAGGTTGCCGGACAGCAAATCGCCGGGCCCGGATCGGCACGCCGAGGAACGTGCCCATCGGCGGATGCCCGGCAGGGAGCCCGACGGACGCCGGATGCCCGGCCAGCCGGGGCCGGGTCGCTGCGGACCTGATTATGAGCCCGGTCCGTGCCGGGTCGCCCTCGACCACAGACGGGTCTCCGATCTCTGTTCTCATCTCGATGCCCCCAGTCCGCCGAGGCAGGGTCATAGCTCACCGATGGTCAGGCTGGTGCGGCCGTGAGCCTGCCCGGCTGCGATGACCTGAGAGTCCGGCACCTTCGGCATCTCGGGGCCGGCACGGGCACCTCAGCTGGCGGCTGCAGGAGACGGGTGCTGGGCCTTTGTGGGACGCGGTGGAGGATGCGGCACCTGCCGCACGTCGCCCGGCCGGGCTGGTGGCGTTCGTACTGGCCAGCAGGGACTTTCGGCCCTGCGGCCAGACCGGCATGCGCGGCGACGATGGGAGGGAGCCAAGGGGATTGGCGCATAGAGAAGAAGGAAGCCTTCACGATGACAAACCTCCCTGTTGCAGTACTCGGTGACCCGGCCAAGCGCGCCAACCCGGGCGTCTGGGAGTGGGCCAAGCAATCGAAGATCCTGGCGATCGGCTGGCTGGCCATGCGGGTCTGGCTGGGGATCATGTGGATCCAGGCTGGATGGGCCAAGCTGTTCGGCGCCGAGAACCCCTACTTCCTGCACCACAACGGCGCCGGCGTGGCCGGGTTCGCCGCCCACGGCGCGCCCGCCTACACCTGGTGGGGCAGTTTCCTGCACAGCTTCGTCGTACCCAACGCCGGCTGGATCGGCGTGCTGGTCGCGGTGGCGGAGTTCACCATCGGCGTCGCGCTGGTGGCCGGCTTGTTCACCCGGATCGCGGCGCTGGGCAGCCTGGTCTTGCTGTTCACCTACGTGATGTCGGGCACCGCCAGCGTGTGCGCGTGGTACGCGCTGTTCGCGATCGTCATCCTTGTCATGTGGCGGACCTCCAGCTGGATCGGCGCCGACGGCCTGATCGCCAGCTACCGGCAGCGCGGCCATCACGAGCGTCGGCTGCACACCCCGATCCGCAAGTTCCTCAGCCAGGTTGCGGCCGGGACCCCCACCGTCGACAAGACCGCATAAGCGGTCCGCCTCCCCGGCCACGCCACCACTGATGCGGCCCACCCCTGCGGGCCGCATCAGCATGTTCCGGCCCAGGGCGTAACCCGCAAGGACCGCTTTAGCTCGGCAGGTACGGGCCCTGGGCCGTGCAGTGGCCTGCGAGGGTGACCGCCACCTCCGGGCACCTGGCTGACTGTGCGCACATTCCCGTGGCCGTGTCGCCTAAGGGAACTCTGGTCCGCGCCGGAAGCCGTGTCGATGTGCCAGGGTGCCACTCGTGTGGGAGGCAGAACAGCCGACCTGCGGCAGGCGCAGCCACGAGAAGGGAGGAGACATCAATGTCCGAGCCGAAAGTACTGCTGACAGGTCTGGGAATTCCCGAGTCGCCGCGGTGGCACGAGGGCCGACTGTGGTTCTGCAACTGGATCGACCGGCAGGTCGTCGCGGTCGATCAGGTCGTCACGGTCGATATGGACGGCACGGCCGAGGTCATGGCCACACGGGACCCCGACAGTCACCCGATGGGCTACTCGATCGACTGGCTGCACGACGGCAGACTGCTGGTGACCGGCGACGTGCTGCGGCGCCAGGAGCCCGACGGGTCGCTGGTCGTCCACGCCGACCAGCGGGCCAACGAGATCGTGGTCGACGTCCGCGGCAACATCTACCTCAACGGGGCGGACTTCAACTTCGTCGCCGGGGCGCCGCCGGTTCCCGGCTACATCAAGGTCGTGACGCCCGACGGCGGACTGCGCCAGGTGGCCAGCGACATCCAGTTTCCCAACGGCATGGTCATCACAGCCGACAACCGGACGCTGATCATTTCCGAGTCGTTCGCGGGGACACTGACGGCCTTCGACATCGACGCCAACGGCGGGCTGTCCAACCGCAGGGCGTTTGCCGCAGGACTCGGCCCGGACGGCATCAGCCTCGACGAAGAGGGCGCGATCTGGGTCGGCACCGGGGGGTTCGCGGTGGCCCGCGTCGCGCCTGGCGGTGAGGTGCTCCAGCGCGTCGAGCTGCCCGAGGGCCGGGCCCCGTTCGCGATGATGCTCGGCGGCCCGGACCGGCAGACCCTGTTCATCTGCACGGCCGAATGGCGGATGGCCGACGACCACGTCGTAAACCTCGACCGGCTGACCAACGGGCCGCGGACCGGCGAGATCCTCACCCTGCCGGTCTCGGTACCCGGTACCGGCAGGCCATGAGTGATGTAGCCGGCCAACCTTCGTAATCAGGTTCTGCACGCTAACGATCAGGCATGGAAGTCGCTCATGAAAGTGCTCATAGTCGGCGCGGGCGTCATCGGTACCGTGTACGGAGCGCACCTCGCATCCGCGGGACATAACGTCTCGGTGCTGAGCCACGAACCGAGGACTGGCGAAGTGGCCGCAGGAGGCCTTTCTGCTCGCGATATGGGCAGCGGCCGGCGAGTCGAGGCCGAGGCCGGCGTGGTGATGGAGGCAAGCGGACAGTACGACATAGTCCTTGTGGCGGTCCGTCGCGACCAGCTGGCATCGGCATGCGCCAGGCTCGGGGTCCTGGCCGGCAGCCCCGCCATAGTCTTTTTCGGGAACAACCCGGCGGGCCGGTCGGCCATCACCGGGGACATGCCCGGCGATGTGTATCTCGGGTTCCCTGGCGTCGGTGGCGTTATGGCCGGCGCGACCGCCGAGTTTGTCTGCATCCGCCAGCAACCCACAGCTCTGCAGGATGCAGCCGATCCTCGGCTGGCTGACCTGGAGTCGGCCCTGGCGAGCCGTGGGTTCGCCGTCCAGCGCGTAGCCGACATGGACGGATGGCTTGCCTACCACGCCGCGTTCATCGCCTGCATCGCCGCGGCCCTGTACCGGTGCGGGACCGACCCCGCCCGTCTCGCCGCCGACCGCGCGACTGTGAGGCTCATGTGCCAGGCCATCACCGAGGCGTTCGCTGCCCTGCGCGCGGATGACACGACGGGGCTCCCGCGCAATCTTGCCGTGCTGCACACCCGGTTGCTGAGGCCGGTGGCCGTCCGCTACTGGGCACGGACCATGGGCTCGCCGGCGGGAGAGCAATGGTTTGCCGCCCATTGCAGGCATGCCGAGGCTGAGATGCGGACCCTGGGACATGACATATCGGCCCGGATCACAGATTCAGCCGCCGTGGCCGAGTTGCTTAATGATTGATCTGCGCATCCGCCGGCTTGCACAAGCGGAACCTGGCGGTTACCGAGTTCGGCCTGGTCTACGCCAGCACCGGGTGCACTGGTACCTGAGCCGCCATCCAAATCTTGACCCCTGCGGCGCTGATCCTCCAGCCGGGCCGGTAGCGCCGGACCACGGTATGCATGCTCACTGAGGCAAGCGCCTTCTTGGACGGGTAGGCATGGACCACGCGGTGCCCGGCCCCGCCAGGTACGACGCTGGGTGCGCCAGCCCAGGAAGTCGAACCCCTCGTCGTGGCGTTACGACAACAGCAGTAACGTCATCCGTGACGCCAAGATGGTGCTGGGGCAGCAGGCTGTGCGCGGCCACCCTCAAGATCACCCAGGTCATCACGTCTTCCCTTCGCTGGCTTTGGCCCTGGTCGGGCCGAGCACCGCGTCGAGGCGATCCGCGCAGTAGCCGAGACTCCACGGGACGAACGACGGACAAATGATCAAGGGCCCGACCGCCGCGACCGGCGATCAGGCCCTTGACCTGGTACTTCTCTCGTAGCCCCGACCGGATTTGAACCGGCGCTACCGCCTTGAGAGAGCAGTTTTCACGTTCAAACGTATTTGGCGCAATACCAATTTTCTGCATTAAGCTGCACTTCAGAGGCTAGATTTGAGTGTCAGCCATTCTCACTGGATGCCAGTGTGTGACGACAAGTTCGCCCACATTATGCCCACAGACGATCATGCTGAGGAGGTGCCATGGGGTGGGTTGAGACACGGACCGCCCAGGA
>JASHOV010000275.1 GCA_030038495.1 Streptosporangiaceae bacterium | reverse complement strand
TCCGGCCGGTACGAGCCCGGGCCCGATCAGCCAGTCGCGGTGGTGCTGAGCGGAGCCAACACCACCGCCGTGGACTTCAGCCTGTAGCCGGGCGGGCGAGCTGGAGGGAAAATAATGGTATGAGCACCACCGTCGTCCCCCGGCGTACGACGACTCCAGGGCCTAAGGGCAGTCAGGCCGCGATGCGCCTCGGCCTGCTGCTGCGCGACCCGCTGGCGGGCTACCTCAGCCTGTCGGCCAGGTACGGCGACGCGATCCGGGTGCCGATCGGCCCCCGCCAGTCACTGTTCCTGCTCAGCAGGCCCGAGCACGCCGAGCACGTGCTGGCCACCGGCCAGGACAACTACGTCAAGGCCTTCACCTACCGGCCGCTGCGGGTGCTGATCGGCGACGGCCTGCTCACCGCCGAGGGTGAGCAGTGGCGTCGGCACCGCCGGATCGTGCAGCCCATGTTCTCCCGCCGGGACGTCCGCAACTTCGCCTCGCCGATGGCCGAGGCAACCGGGCAGCTGCTGAAGGAGTGGGGCGCGCTGGCGCCGGGCACCGAGCTCGACGTCGCGGCCCGGATGAGCGCGCTGGCGCTGGACATCGTGGGCCGGGCCCTGTTCAGCACCGACCTGACGGGCGAGGCAGCGCAGCTCAACCGGGCGATGGCCGCGAGTCAGAAGGTCGCGTTGCTGGCCACCTTCCTGCCGCTGTCCTACGGGCCTCGGTCGGCGCGCGTGCTGAAGGCGGTGGCGCGCCGGACCGGGCACTCGACCGAGGGCATCGAGGGCCCGGTCGGCCGGATGATCTCCGACCGGCGCCGCGAAGCCAGTCCGGCACCGGGCCGGAGGGACCTGCTGGACGTGCTCATGACGGCCAGGTTCGACGACGGCACCGGGCTGACCGATACCGAGATCGGCGACGAGCTGGCGACGTTCATGCTGGCCGGGCACGAGACGAGCGCCGTTACGCTGTCGTGGGCATTGGCACTGCTGGCCGCGTTCCCTGCCGCCCGCGAGCGGCTGGAGGCCGAAGTGGACGAGGTGCTCGGCGGCCGCGCGCCGCAGGCCGCCGACGCCGACCGGCTGCCGTGGACGACCGCGGTGATCACCGAGACCATGCGCCTGTACCCGCCCGCCTGGACCATCGAACGCGACGCGCTCGCCGACGACGACGTGGCCGGCGTTCCGGTGCCGGCGGGCAGCACCGTCGCGGTCCCGCCGTACCTGGTGCACCGGCACCCGGAGTTCTGGTCCGACCCGGCGGGCTTCGACCCGGCGCGGTTCCTGCCGCCCGCGGGCCGGCCGGTCGCGGACCGGCCCCGGTACGCCTACATCCCGTTCGGCGGCGGCAAGCGCGCGTGCGTCGGACAGTCATTCGCCGAGCTGGAGACCGTTCTCGTGCTGGCGTCGATCGCGCAGCGGTTCCGGCTCGAGCTGACGCCGGCCGGCATCCCGAAGCCCACGGCCGCGATCACGCTACGGCCCGGCCGGCTGCGGATGCGGCTGCTCCCCCGCTAAGCGCTATCGGGCTCCACTACCGCAACCCAGCCGACTTCTTCGGGCCTCGCCCCGGCCTCGCGGTCAATCGGATCGATGTTTCGTAACGATGATATGATAAGGCTCATGGAATCTTCTGTGCAGTATCAGCGCGAGGGACCCGTGGCCAGGGTCACGATCGACGACGGCAAGGTGAACGCGCTGTCGCCGGATCTGCTGGCCCGGCTCGACGATGCGTTCAGCCGAGCCGAGGCGGACGGGGTGGTCGTCGTCCTGTCGGGCCGGGCAGGCGTGTTCTCAGCCGGCTTCGACCTGCCGACCCTGCGAGCCGGGGGTGCCGAGGCGGCGGCGATGCTGCGCGCCGGGTTCGAGCTCGCCGAGCGGATCCTCTCGTTCCCGGCTCCGGTGGTCATCTCCTGCACCGGCCATGCGGTGGCGATGGGCGTCTTCCTGCTGCTCTCCGGTGACTATCGCATCGGGGTGGCCGGTCCGTACAAGATCACGGCCAACGAGGTCGCGATCGGCCTGACGCTGCCAGGGGCGGCGGTCGAGATCTGTCGCCAGCGCCTCTCGCCGGCCCACTTCAACCGGGCGACAGTCATCGCCGAGGTGTTCTCGCCGCACGACGCTGTCGAAGCGGGCTTCCTCGACCGGGTAGTGGGTGAGGCCGTGATTGACGACGCGGCGGGCGCGGTGGCCGCCCGGCTCGCGCAGCTTGACCGGGCCGCCCACGCGGCCACCAAGTTGCGGGTCAGGAAGCCGGCGCTCGAGGCGATCCGGGACGCGATCCAGCGGGACTCCGAGAGCTATTCGGCGCAGGCAGGCTAGTGCCCCGGTCCAAGCAGCGAACGCCGGAGATGCGCGAGCGCGTCCTGCAGGCGGCCGTGCAGATGCTGGCCAGCGACGGGATCGCCGGTTTCACCACCCGCAGGCTCGCGCATCAGGCCAGCACGTCGGCGCCGGCGGTGTACGAGCTGTTCGGCGACAAGGCCGGCGTCGTCCGCGAGGTGTTCTTCGAGGGCTTCCGTGCGCTTGGCCGGCGGCTGCGGGCGGTGGAGCCGTCCGGGGACTGCGGGTCGGACCTGGTCCGCGTCATCCGGGCCTTTCGCGTCTTTGTCCGGGAGAACCCGGTCCTGGCCGAGCTGATGTTCTCGCGGCCTTTCGCCGACTTCGATCCGGGGCCTGCCGAGCGCATTGCCGGAGACGAGGTGCGGGAGCTCATTGTGGCAGCGGTGCGCCGGTGCATCGAGGCGGGAGTGCTGGCCGGCGACCCCACCGACATCGCGCACGTTCTGCTGGCGCTGGCGCAGGGGCTGGCCCGGCAGGAGACGGCCGGCTGGCTGGGCAGCTCGCAGGCGTCCATGGATCGCCGCTGGGACCTGGCGCTGGCGGCCGTCCTGCACGGGCTGAGACCGCCGTCTTAACCGCGGATCAGCCCAGGCCGAGCAGGGTGTCCAGGCCCACGGTCAGGCCGGGCGGCAGGCTGGCCGCGCCCCGTACCGCCAGCAGCACGCCGGGCATGAACGAGGACCGGTCCAGCGAGTCGTGCCGGATCGTCAGCACCTCGCCGTGCCCGCCCAGCAGGACCTCCTGGTGGGCGAGCAGCCCGGCGAGCCGGACCGAGTGCACGTGCACGCCGCCGACCTCGGTGCCGCGCGCTCCCGCCAGCTCGCTCGCGGTCGCGTCCGGCGGCGCACCGAGGCCCGCCGCCGTCCGCGCCTCGCTGATCATCGACGCGGTCCGGCTGGAGGTGCCGGACGGAGCGTCCGCCTTCGCCGCGTGATGCAGCTCGATGACCTCGGCGGACTCGAAGAACGGCGCCGCCTGGGCGGCGAACCGCATCATCAGGACCGCGCCGACAGAGAAGTTCGGCACCACGAGTACCCGCGACTGCGGATGCTCCGCCAGCATGGTAGCGACCTCGTCCAGCCGCGTGTCATCGAAGCCGGAGGTCCCGACCACGGCGGTGAGACCGCGGTCGACGCACCAGTTCAGATTGCCCATGACGACGCCGGGATGGGTGAAGTCGACCACCAGATCGGCGCCGTCGAGCAGTTCCAGGGCATCGCCGGCGTCGACCTGGCCGGCCAGCTCCAGATCCGGCGCCGCCTCGACGGTGCTGCACACCTCTGACCCCATGCGCCCCCTGGCGCCGAGCACGGCCACCCGTATCATCTGCGCTCCTCTTCTTGGCGGAACGGGGTCGATCCTAGCCTCGGCACCACGCCCGCCCGGGCTCATCAGTACGGTATGCAACAGCGGCAGTAAGCCACCCGAGCCGAAGGGTCATGCGCATGTGGAATTCGTTTTCGACCGACGCACGCGAGGGCATCACCTCCGAGGTGATCACCTTCCCGGGCGGGAACGGCGATCAGATCCATGCCTACGTAACCCAGCCGACCAGCCCCGGCCCGCGGCCGGGCATCGTAGTCGCGCACCACATGCCGGGCTGGGATGAGTTCACCCGCGAGTTCTCCGACCGGCTGGCCCGGCACGGCTACACGGTGATATCGCCCAACCTGTACGAACGCTATGGCCACGGCACCCCGGACGACATCGCCGCCAAGGTACGCGGCGAGGGCGGCGTGCCCGACGACACCGTGGTGGCGGACCTGGCGGCGGCCCGCGAGTGGCTGCTGGCCCAGCCGGCGAGCAACGGCAAGGTCGGCATCATCGGCCCCTGCTCGGGCGGGCGGCATGCGCTGCTCACCGCGTCCAGGGTGCCGGGCTTCGACGCGGTCGTGGACCTGTGGGGCGGCGGCGTGATCATGGGACCGGACGAGCTGAGCCCGGCCCGCCCGGTATCGCCGCTGGATTACACCGCCGATCTGAACACGCCGCTGCTCGGTATCTTCGGCAACGACGACCGGTACCCGACGCCGGAACTGGTCGACCAGCACGAGGCCGAGCTCAAGCGGCTGGGCAAGGACTACGAGTTCCACCGCTACGACGGGGCCTCGCACGGCTTCTTCTACTACCACACGCCGATGTACCGGCCCGAGGCCGCGATGGACGCCTGGGGCAAGGTGTTCACGTTCTTCGACGACAAGCTGGGCGGTTGACGAGCGCCGGGTCAATTCACGAAGTACCAGTCTTCCGGCGTGATCGTCAGGTCCGAGGATTGCGGTGTGACGCCCTTGAGATTGCTGGCAACCTCGGTCAGCGAGTAAGCGGCGGCCGGCATCCAGATGAGCGGCACCTGGCTGGCCACGTAGTCCTCCCAGCCATAAAGCAAGGACGGACTGTCGCTGGCGAGCGTCTGGCTGATCATTTCTTCGTTCCTGCCATCGGAGTAGTCACCGAGGTTGTCGGTGGGGTTGAATAGCTGATCCCCGGTCGGCAGGTAGGCCGGGAAGTAGTCCCAGCTGCCGAATGTACCCATGTCCCATTTGCAGGACAGCCGGGTGGGCCCGCAGTCGAGCAGCGCGCCCAGCTGGGTCACCTGCTCGGGCTGCAGGTTCAGCCGTATCCCGGCCATCTCCGCGTCGGTGCGCAGGACCGTCAGCTCGCTGGCGAACCACGGTGCGCCGCTTACATAGGGGAAGTTGAAGCTCAGCGCGGTGTGGAGCGATATCCCCTGGCCGCACAGTCGCGGGTTGCCGCAGGTGGTCACCGCGCCGGGGGCGACCGTCCAGCCGTGATCTTTCAGCAGGCTCACGGCCTGTTTCGGGTTGAAGGGATAGGGCGTACCTGCCTCTTCCGCCGCAGAGGCGAACCCGGTAACCGGCTGCGCCGGCACGGGCCCGGTGGTCGGCTGTCCGTAGCCCTTCATCGACTCGTGGATCACACCGCGCTGGTCCACGAGTAAGGCGAGCACCTGCCGGAAGTACGGCTGGCGGATGATCGCGGCGTGGTCGGAGACCGTCGACTGAAAGTTCAGCCAGTAGAAGCTGATGCCCCAGTCGTACAGCGGCGCCAGCGAGTAAGCCCGGGCGAGCGGGTTCGCGTTCCTGGCCGTCGCCGGCGGCGCGTCTTCCAGCGGCAGATAGCCGACGTCGGGGCGACCAGCCGAAGTGCTCGAACGCAGGGCCGTGTACTCGGCCGCGTCGCTGGCAAAGGGCGTCTCCACGAACCTCGCCAGCCCCGCCTGCGATCCCGAGTACGACTTGTTCCGCACGAACACGACGTCACCGGTGGTGCTGTACGCGCTCAGTTTCCACGGGCCGTCGACGGTAGACCATAGCCCCTCACGGGCGGTGTAGCTATTGGTGTCTTGCGCCTGGGCGTTCAGGTAGCCGTACACACGTGCGCAGTCGCTGACCACGCTGGCGCAGTTGCTCCGGTGCCCGTGCGCGGTCACGTCCCACGACAGTGGCATCGGGGTGATCTGACTGAGGTTGTTGTAGAGCAGCCACGTCTGGGAGTACACCTTGTTGGTGATCATGATCAGCTTGGTCTTACTAACGACGTCGATGCTGGTCACCACGTCGTTCGGGAAGCCCGAATAGCCGAAATAGTCCGTGCTGCCCACGGCCTGCTCCATATGCAGCCAGAAGGCGACGTCGGTGGCGGTCACCTGGCTGCCGTCGGACCACTCGTAGTGCTTGAGGGTGATCGTGACCTTCCTGCCGCTCACCACCGGCGGGTCGGCGAGGCTGAGCCTCGTGTTGAGGGTCGGCTGGGCGCCGTCGCCGAACCAGTACAGCGGCCGGTACAAGAGGTACTGGAAGTCGTCTACGTTAGCCACGGTGTCGTACGCGGAGCTTGCGAACGGAAAGATGTAGTCTGGCGCGTCCAGCGGCTGCTCCGCGAAGACCGCGGTACCGCCGGCCAGCCTGACTGCGGTTGTCCGGGAACTCAGCAGCGGTACGAGGACGACCACGAGGACCGCGACCGCGGCGAGCGTCCCGGCCGCCGCCAAGCGGAAGCCGCGTACGCGCACAATGCCGGCCAGGGACCGCTTGCCGCCGCCCATCTCGACGGTCAGCGGTTCCGCGGCCGAATCGGGCTCGACTCGGGCCTGCGGTTCGGCCGGCCGGCTGGCCGTGGTGGCGGCTTTCCGCTGCTCCTCCCCCGCCGCCTCTCGCTCCGCTAGCGCCGCGGCCTCGGCCTCCCGCTGGGCAGCGGCCGCCGCCTCCCGCTCGGCCCGCTCCGCCGCCTCCCGTGCGGCCCGCTGCTCGGCCTCCCGCCGCCTCGCTGCCTCCTTGCGCGCAAGATCTTCTCGTTGCGCCCGGTCGGCATTTTCGCTGCGGATCTGCTCGGCCGCCGTGCCGGCCGCGGCCGCCGTGGCGATCCGGGCGAGCGCGGCCACCTGTGGATGGTCTTCGGCCGCAATGCGCTCGAGTTCCTGCCGCGCGGTGAGCGCTGAACCGGGGCTCCCGGTGTCCAGAATCTCCGCGAGCTCGGCGACCGCACTCTCGCGCACCCGCAGGCGCGGGCTCTCCAGCGTGACTCGCAGGTCCTCGGGCAGCGGCACGGGCTCCACGACGGCGCCGCGTACACTGCGGGCGATGACCAGGTTGCCCTCGGCGCCGTACGTCCACAGCTCCGGATTCTGCCGGGGCTCGACGGCCCGGACGGCCTCGTAGACGTACTGGTACAGGTCGGTGACCGTAATCAGCCCGTCCCGGTCCCGGTCGGCATCTCCGGTGCGCAGCCCGGTCACGATGGCGTGCGTAAAGACAGAAGGGACGCCCTCCCCCGACGCCTCGCCACCCTCGAAGGAGTATTCGGTGCCGCGGGACGCGGTGAGCACGACCCGCCCCCGCCCGTGCGGCACGAAGCGCTGCTGCAGGGCAAGATCGGAGTCGTCGGCCTTCGCGCCGTGGGCGAACGCGCCGCTGTGGCAGCAGTCAAGCACGAGGATCTGGCGGCGAGCCCAGCAGTCATCGAGCCGCTCATTGAGCCAGGTCGCGCCGACGGCAGTGGCGGCTAGCCGGTGGCGCCTGGTGTTGGTCGCGGCGTAGTACAGCCGGCCGTAGCTGTCCAGCACCCCGTGACAGGACAGGTAGATGAACAGCTGGTCATCGGGACTGCGATCGGTGCAGAAGTCCTCGATTCCCTCCTGCATCTCACCCGACGTCGCGTTGGCCAGGACTTCAACCTCGAAGTCCCCGATCTGCGGGTCACCAAGCACCGCCGCCAGCTCGCTGGCATCGAGGCCGGGCGCACGTAGCTGCCTGAGATCCGGGTCGCTGTAGGAGGACGTGGCCACCAGTAGCGCGGAACGGCGCCCGGTTTCAGCCACCGGTCCCATGGCGGCTTACCCAGAGGTCAATGAGCCGCTGCTGTTCGGCTGAGGAAACCCCGGTGACCTCCAGTGTGTCTCCGTCGATGCTCAGTTTCGCGCTCCTGACGCGATTGCGGCCGAGCCACGCGCGGATCCAGCCGATGACCGACGCCAGGACGTCAGGGCTGGTCGCGACGCCGACAACAAGCTGGTCAGGCGATGGCAGGCCACCGCTCTTGGCGTCGGCCGGGGCCGGGGCCTCCGGCTGCCGGACGCTCTGGATGTCGAGGTCACGCAGCTCGGCCCGCAGCGAGCCGAGCAGCCGGGTCATGTCCCCGGCGTCGGCGCCCGGTAATCCCTCAACCTCGACCAGCATCTCCCCGGATTCGCCGGTCATTGGCCCCGTCCCGCGGGCGCGGCAGCCCGACTCGGCCTGGACACCATTCGCGCAACCCTCACTTCAGCTGTCAATGCCCCCTAGACAATTAGCATTCGCACGGTCCGGGCGCAACCACCAAATACCGGGGCTCGCCGGCTGGGAGGACGGCGGGCGCGAGTACGGCTAGTCAGCCAGCCTGAACGCGAGCTCCGTCTCCCACTTGGTGGGGTCAGGCTGCTGGCTGGGATCGGTGCGGTAGATCTCCAGCCGGCAACCCCAGTGCTCGCCGTCCTCGGCACTCGATGCGTCGAACTCAATGCCCTGCGCATCCGCCCACCGCAGCAGCGCGTCCACGGCGCCGATCAGCCCGTCGTACGGGCCGACGTGCATGCAGGTCGCGTACCGGCCGGCCGGAAGCAGCCCGGCAGTTATCCGCTCGTCGCCCGCGATCGCGGCCTGCACCGGAACGCCGGCTTCGACGGCGAGCCGCCGTTCCATGTCGATGACGTGATAGCGGAAGAACGGCGCACCCGTCGCGGCCACGCCGCGTTCGGCCAGCCAGGCAAACACTTCGCCAAACCGGTCCGCGAGGCCGGCCAGCTCCGCCATGGTCACGCTCGCCCTGATCGCCACGTAGGGCTCCTCGGCGCGCTCGGCGACCACCGGTGCTGTGGACATGAGCGATCCTCCTGTCTGGCCGCTATCCGCATCAGTAGCCGCATACGGGAGACTAGTCATAGTGGCGCAGCTCCGGCCAGATCCGTGCCCACGACTCGCGCGGATCAGTGCACACGTATACGTGGCCGCCCCACTCCTGGTTGCGGACACCAGAGGGGTTCGACAGCGTCGCCGCGAGCCGCACCTGGCCGAAGAACCGCTGCAGGCCCGCAGCGTAGCCGGTGCCGTCAGTCGGGCCGGGCATGACCGCGACGACGGTAGTGGCGTGCGGGTTGCCCGGTCCCCACCACCAGTACGTGTTGTGGCCGCTGACCGCCTCCGGCAGCCCCGTTCCCCGCCCGAGCTCGTTGATCGCTCCGGCCTCACCGTAGTTGCCGGTGAAGATCACCGCATTGGCACGCTGACCGGCGGGCAGCGACATCCACACGCCGCGCACCGTGCTCACCAGCTGCGGCCAGCCGACGGACTCGGCCGGGACCGAGTTCAGCTTGTAAAACCAGTTGATATCGGCTTCGGGCAGCACCGGCAGCACGATCGGCAGGGCTAGCGCGGCGGTGACGGCCGTGAGGACCAGCAGGCGCCGCAGCGAGCCGACCCCCCTGGCCAGCCGCTCGTCGACCACGACCGCGCCCGCGGCGAGCAGGTAGACGTACGCACCGGCCAGGTAATAGATCTTCGCGCCGGTGGTCAGCATGAACAGGACGAACAGCAGGCCGTACGCCCACGCCAGCGCGCGCCAGAGCGGCCGCTCCGACTGCCACAGGAAGCGCAGTCCGGCGAGCCAGACCGGCAGCAGCGCGACGGCCGTCATGATCAGCTGGCCGACGATCCAGCCAGGGATGTTGGCGAGACCGCCATTCTCCTGGTTGAGCTGGCGGGTCATCGCGATCGTGGCCCAGCCGTGCTGTGCCTGCCACCAGATGTCAGGGATCTCGATAATGACCGCGATCAGCGCTCCGGCCGCGAACCAGCGGTTCAGCACGAGGCGGCGGCTGGCCGGACCGCTGAGCAGCGCGCCGATCAGCAGCGCGACGCCGAAGAAGCCGACGCTGTGCTTGTTCTCCAGGCCAAGGCCGAGGATCGCACCGGCCGCCAGCCACCACCGGCAGTCACCGGTCCGCCCGATCCTCGCCACGATCAGGGCCAGACCCGCCCAGGCGAGCATGTCGAACGCGGTCGGGCCCATGAGATGGTCGACGGCCAGCAGGGTCGGCATGCTCGCGGTGCCGATCGCGGCGAGCAGCTGCGCGCGTCGGCCCCCGCCGAACTCCCGTGCGGTCAGCCCGCTCACGATCACCGTCGCCCAGCCCGCGAGGGCCGGCCAGAGGCGCAGGCCCACCTCCGAGACGCCGAACAGGGACAGTGACAGGCGGGCGATCAGCGGCGTCAGCACCGGCTGGTCGACGTAGCTGGCCTGCAAGTGCCGGGCGCAGTCGAGGAAGTACAGCTCGTCCCGGTCGAACCCGTACCGGGCGGACAGTGCCATCAGCACCGCGAACACGACGCCGCCGACAATGATCACGCGCTTGTCGAACCGAGCAAGCCCGGCGGCCGGTTCCTCGGCGCGGGATTCCTCGTGTGATCTCACCTGAGTGTTCATGACCGCCATGCTCTGTCGTCGCAGGCACCCGGCGCATCGGCCGCGATGCCCGTTTGCCTGCTGCCCTCTAGTGGGAGGCCGACGCGATCGCGGCGGCTGTTCTCCGCCGCAGGTAGGAGCCGGCAGTTCAGTCCACGGGGGGATGGCTCTGCGCTCTGCCCCGACCGTACGATCGGCTGGTGAAAAGGCTTGCGGCGTGGGCTCTGGCGCTCCCGCCGCGGACGCAGGACCTCGCGCTCGCGGTAGCACTGGCGCTCTACAACTTCGGCTCGCTGATCCCGGAGCACCGGCAGCTGAGCCCGGTCGATGTCGCCTACCTGCTGGTCGTGCTCCAGGCGCTCCCGCTGGCCTGGCGGCGGTCCTGGCCGGGCGTGGTCTACCTCGCGGTGGGAGCACCGCGCGTCCTGTACGACCAGCTCGGCTTCGGCTTTGCGCCGCTGCCGCTCGCGCCGGCCATCGCGTACTACACGGTGATGGAGCGCTGCTCGACCCGGGTTCGCCTGGCCCTCAGCGCCCTCCTGCTGGCGGGGATCACCCAGTCTCAGACGCTGCCCGGCCATGTCGAGCCGTACGACTTCTTCGTCCAGATCCTGATCTTCGTCGCGGCTGGAATGGCCGGCATCCTCAGCCGCACGCGCCAGGCCTATCTGCGCGAGGTCGAGGCCAGGGCCGAGCGAGCCGAGGCGGAGCGCGACCAGCATGTCGCCCTCGCGGCCGAGCAGGAGCGCGCCAGGATCGCCAGGGAACTGCACGATGTCGTCGCTCACCACGTCAGCCTGATGGCAGTGCAGTCGGAGGCAGCCGCCGCGCTGCTGCCGGACCGGCCCGCCGAGGCCAGCAAGTCGGTCGAGATCATCGGCAAGACCGCGCGCGAGGCGCTGACCGAGCTGCGCCGGCTGCTCGGCGTGCTGCGCGGCCCGGCCGATGTGGCCGCGGGGCCGCGCACCACCGCTCCCGCGCCGTCGGTCAGCGCGCTGGACGAGGTGCTCGTGCAGGTACGCCAGGCCGGGATCGCGGTCGACCTGCGGGTCGAGGGCAGCCCGAGCAACTTGGCTCCCGGCGTCGACCTGACCGCGTACCGGATCGTGCAGGAGGCTCTGACCAACACCGTCCGGCACTCCGGTGCCCCGGCTGCGGCGGTGACCGTCCGTTACGAACCCGGTTACGTCACCGTCTCGGTGACCGACTCGGGCAGCGGCTCCAGGACGCCTGCCGCGCGGGCCGATGTGCCGGCGCCGCGCAACGGGAGTGCGGAGCCGGGCTCCAGGGCCGGCGGATTCGGGCTGGCGGGGATCGCGGAACGGGTCGCGTCGTGCGGCGGCAGCCTGACGGTCGGCCCGATGGACGAGGGCGGGTTCGCGGTCACCGCCCGCCTGCCCGCGCCATGACGAGCACAGCCGGCGCCCTGACCGGCAGCGAGCCGATCCGGGTGCTGGTCGTCGACGACCAGGAACTGGTACGGACCGGGTTCTGCGTGATCCTCGACGCGGCCGAGGGGATCACGGTGGTCGCCGAGGCCGCAAACGGGGCGCAGGCGGTTCAGGCCGCCGCCGAGCACAAGCCCGACGTGATCCTCATGGACGTGCGGATGCCGGAGATGGACGGCCTGGAGGCGACCCGGCAGATCACCGGCGGGGACCGGGAGGCCGGGCCGCGGGTGGTGATGCTCACTACCTTTGACTTCGACGACTACGTCTACGACGCGCTGCGCGCCGGCGCGAGCGGTTTCCTGCTGAAGGACGCGCCCCGGCACGACCTGATCGCGGCGGTCCGGGTGGCCGCCCAAGGGAACGGACTGCTCGCGCCGTCGGTCACCATGCGCCTGATCGACGCCTTCGCCCGCCGGCCGGCTCAGACGCTGCCCGCTCCGTCGCGGCTGGCCGCGCTGACGGCCAGGGAGCACGACATCCTGCTGCGGCTCGCGCGCGGCCTGACCAATGCCGAGATCGCCGCGGACCTCGTGGTGAGCGAGGCAACGGTCAAGTCGCACGTCGGGAACCTGCTGGCCAAGCTCGGGCTGCGGGACCGGGTGCAGGCCGTCATTCTCGCCTACGAGACCGGCATTGTGCGCCCCGGCGAGCCCGACGCACCGGACTAGCCCCAGCCCGACCGGATAAAACGCCTATAACGGGCCCATCAGAATCAAGATCCAATTAGTGGGTAGCGTTTGGGGGCTGGTGGCCCCCATACGCTACCCGTTGAGCGTGATCTCGGCCTGAGCGCGGCCTGCGGGCCCGGCTGGGCCGGGCAGCGGGCGGCACCTGGCACGATGTAGGCACTATGACGCTTACCGACCGGCTGCCGGACAACGACGACCCGGACGCCGTCTTCACCGCGTTCGTCGGCTGGGCCGCGGAGCAGGGCTTCACCCTGTACCCGCACCAGGAGGAGGCGCTGATCGAGATCGTCTCCGGTGCCAACGTGATCTTGTCTACCCCGACCGGCTCGGGCAAGAGCCTGGTCGCCACCGGCGCGCACTTCACCGCCCTGGCCGCCGGCGTCCGGACCTTTTACACCGCGCCGATCAAGGCGCTGGTCTCGGAGAAGTTCTTCGCGCTCTGTGACGTCTTCGGTCCCGACGAGGTCGGGATGATGACCGGTGACGGCACCGTGAACGGCGGCGCCCCGATTGTCTGCTGCACCGCCGAGGTGCTGGCCAACCTGGCCCTGCGGGACGGCGCCGACGCCGACGTCGGCCAGGTCGTGATGGACGAGTTCCACTATTACGCCGACCCCGACCGCGGCTGGGCCTGGCAGGTACCGCTCATCGAGCTGCCGCAGGCCCAGTTCGTGCTGATGTCGGCGACGCTCGGCGACATGAGCCGGTTCGAGGCCGATCTGACCCGCCGCACGGGCCGCGCCGCGGCGGTGGTGAGCTCCGCCGACCGCCCCGTTCCCCTCTCGTTCTCGTTTGCGATGACCCCGCTGCACGAGACCGTCCAGGAGCTGCTGGCTACGCACGAGGCGCCGATCTACATCGTCCACTTCACCCAGGCCGCGGCGATCGAGCAGGCCCAGGCGCTGATGAGCGTGAACGTGTGCACCAGGGCGGAGAAGGATGCGATCGCCGAGCTGATCGGCCGGTTCCGGTTCGCCTCCGGGTTCGGCAAGACGCTGTCGCGGCTGGTCCGGCACGGCATCGGCGTGCATCACGCCGGGATGCTGCCCAAGTACCGGCGGCTGGTGGAGACGCTCGCGCAGGCCGGGCTGCTGAAGGTCATCTGCGGCACCGACACGCTCGGGGTCGGGATCAACGTGCCGATCCGCACCGTGCTGTTCACCGGCCTGTCCAAGTACGACGGCACGAAGACCCGGCTGCTCATGGCCCGCGAGTTCCACCAGATCGCCGGCCGGGCCGGACGGGCCGGGTTCGACACGATCGGCCGGGTCGTGGTCCAGGCGCCCGAGCACGTCATCGAGAACGAGCGGGCGCTGGCCAAGGCCGGCGACGACCCGAAGAAGCGGCGCAAGGTGGTGCGCCGCAAGCCGCCCGAGGGCATGGTGTCGTGGGGCCAGCCCACCTTCGACCGGCTGGTCGGCGCCGAGCCCGAGCCGCTGCGCTCCAGTTTCGCGGTGAGCCACGCGATGCTGCTGAACGTCATCAGCCGGCCCGGCGACGCGTTCGCGGCCATGAAGCACCTGCTGACCGACAACGACGAGGACCCGGCGGCGCGGCGGCGGCACATCTCCCGCGCGATCGCGGTCTACCGTGCGCTGCTGGCCGGCGGCGTGGTGGAGC
This sequence comes from Streptosporangiaceae bacterium, assembly GCA_030038495.1. Taxonomy (GTDB): domain Bacteria; phylum Actinomycetota; class Actinomycetes; order Streptosporangiales; family Streptosporangiaceae; genus JAJYUU01. Next base: position 544 of record JASHOV010000275.1, on the reverse strand, counting down.
GGCTGGACTCGCCCGACGCGGACGGCCGCTGGGTCCGGCTGACCGTCGACCTGCAGGACGACTTCGCGCTGAACCAGCCGCTGTCGCCGCTGGCCCTGGCCGCAATCGAGCTGCTGGACCGGAGCTCGCCCGAGTATCCGCTGGACGTGCTGTCGGTGATCGAGGCGACCCTGGACGACCCGCGCCAGGTGCTGTCCGCGCAGCTGTTCCGCGCCCGCGGCGAGGCCGTCGCCGCGATGAAGGCCGAGGGCATCGAGTACGAGGAACGGATGGACCTGCTGGAGGCGGTGACCTATCCGCGACCGCAGGCCGACCTGCTCGAGGCGGCCTACAACATCTACAAGCAGGGTCATCCGTGGGTGGCCGACCACGAGCTGTCGCCGAAATCGGTGGCACGGGACATGTACGAGCGGGCGATGACGTTCGCCGAGTACGTCCACTTCTACGGGCTGGCCCGGTCCGAGGGCCTGGTGCTGAGGTACCTGGCGGATGCCTACAAGGCGATGCGGCAGACGGTGCCGGAGGAGGCCAGGACCGAGGAACT
>JASHOV010000274.1 GCA_030038495.1 Streptosporangiaceae bacterium | reverse complement strand
TCCGGCACGCCGTAGTCATACGGCTGCGAGAGCACGACCGGGATGTGCTCGAAGTTGTCCGGCGGTGGCGGCGAGGCGATTTGCCACTCCAGCCCGCGCGACTGCCACGGGTTGCCTTCCTCGCGCTCGCGCACGATGACCGTGGACCAGACGAAGTTGATCACGAACAGCAGGATCGATCCGCCGAGGAAGAACGACGAGATCGACACCCAGTCGTTCAGCGTGGTCAGGTTCGTGGCGTACTCGAAAACCCGCCGCGGCTGGCCGGCCATGCCGACCGCGAACAGCGGCAGGAACGTCGAGTTGAACGCGAGGAACATCGTCCAGAACTGCCACTTGCCCAGGGTCTGGTTGAGCTTGACCCCCATCATCTTCGGCAGCCAGTAGTACAGGCCGCCCATGAAGGCGAAGATCAGCCCGCCCATGATCGTGTAGTGGAAGTGCGCCATCACGAAGAAGCTGCCGTGCTCGGTGGTGTCGGCCGGCACATCGGAGAGGAAGACACCGGAGATGCCGCCGATCAGGAAGTTGAAGTACATGCCGAGCGCGAACAGCATCGGCACGGTGAACCTGATCTTCGCCTTCCAGAACGTCCCGAGCGCGACCAGGTAGATGAACCCGGTCGGGATCGAGATGAGCTCGGTGGTCAGCATGAACACCGGGCGCATGTCCGGGTTGATGCCGCTGTCGAACAGGTGGTGCTGCCAGACGAAGAAGCTCAGCAGCGTGACGCCGATCATGCCCGCGCAGGCCACCTTGTAGCCGAACAGCGGCTTGCGGCACATCACCGGGAGGATCTCCATCACGATGCCGAAGCCCGGCAGCGCGAGGATATAGACCTCGGGATGCCCGAAGAACCAGAACAGGTTCTGGTACAGGTAGCTGCTACCGCCGAGCGAGTCCTCGAAGAACGCGGTCTGCGCGGTCCGGTCCGAGAGCAGCATGTACATGCCGCCGACCAGCACCGGCGCGGCCAGCACCATCAGGAACGAGGTAGCGACCATTGACCACACGAAGATCGGCAGCCGGCTCCAGCGCATGCCGGGGGCCCGGTAGCAGATGACCGTGACGATGATGTTGAACCCGGCCAGGATCATCGAGATGCCCATGAGCCCGAACGCGACCGCATAGGAGTCGGCGCCGACCGTGGACTGGATCGACAGCGGCGCGTACCCGGTCCACCCGAACGGGAACCCGCCCAGCATCAGGCTAGACAGCAGGATGAGGAAGGCCATCGGCGTGAGCCAGAACGACAGGGCCTCGACCCGCGGGAACGCCACTCGTTTCGACCCGATCATCAGCGGTACCAGGTAGTTGCCGAACGGGCCGAGGATGACCGAGCTCATCAGCATCATCATCATCGTGCCGTGCTCGCCCACGATCTCGACGTAGACCTGCGAGCTGAACACATGGTGGACCGGCGAGAGCAGCTCGGTCCTGATCGCCATCGCGAACAGGCCGGCCGTGCAGAAGTAGATCAGCATCCCGACCAGGTACTGGATGCCGACGACCTTGTGGTCGAGGGAGTACCGGAAGTACCTGGCCACGCCGGACTGCTCGTGCCCGGCGACGCCGTTGCCGTTGACCGGGCGCCCCAGCATCTGGCGGAAAATGTCGTTGAAGACACCCAGGCCCGCCAGCCAGCCCACGATCGCGAGCAGGTAGCCGAGCACGATCGGCCAGTCGGCGTCATCGGACAGCGAGAGGTTCGGGTAATAGCTAGCGCCGATCCCGTCGAGGAAGTTCCCCAGCATGTGGCCGAGCAGATAGCCGACGACCGCCCCGACTACCGCGGTGTGGATCGCGGGCCGCATCCACCATGGCCTGACCCGCGCACCCGGCGACGCACCGCCGCCTGATCCCTGCGCCATCTCGGGCTGTGTCTCGATCGCCATCCGGTCACCTCTTCATCGCTGCTGCAGCCGGGCCGAAGGCCCCGGCGCGGGCGGATACTGCGGCTAGTTTCATGGCGACTCGATCATGGCTGGACCGGGTCCTCTGGCGGGTAGTAGTAGCCGTTGGCGCCGCCGATTCCCGCCGCGGCCATCGCCTTGTTGATGGTCGGGATCACCGTCGGGTCGTAGCTCGTGGCGTAGGGCGGCAGCATGGCGGTGATCGACGCGAGCTGGACCTTGGTCGCGTTCGCCCAGGCCAGGAACGCGGCGTCACTGACCACGTGGCCGTAGTCGAACATCGCACCGTGCCAGAGGCCGCACAGCTCCGCGCAGCGGACCGTGACCGTGCCGGTCTGGATCGGCGTGGTATACGCGACGTTGTTCACTCCGGGGTTGGCGTCCGCCTTCACCCCAAGCTGGTAGGCCCAGAAACTGTGGATGACGTCCAGCGAGGTCACGTTGAACTGGACCGGCTTGTTGACCGGCAGCATCAGCGTGTCGGTCTCGAAGCCGCCGAACTGCGGGTAGCGGTAGGTGAACCGCCATTGCTGCGCGATCACCTGGACCTGCAGCGGCGCCCCGTTCGTGGGCTTCCAGATCGGCGCCGGGCCCTCGCCGGCACCCGCGCCGGCGAAGCCGGGCGATGCCAGCTCGTAGGTGCCGAAGCCGGCCAGGCAGAGCACGATCACCGAGCTGACCGTGATCCAGGTCGCCTGGATCCTGGCGTGCCCGTAGATCGGCGGGCCATCGGCGTCGTCGCCCTCGCGGTGATGCCACACGATCAGGGCGTAGGCCGCGTAAACCAGCACGAAGGCCATCACCGGGGCCGCCATCACCGACATCACCTTGATGTCGAACTGCTGGCTGGCCGCGGAGGTAGACATCCTGCCGGGCGGCATATGCGGCCCGTACACGAAGTAGAGCAGCCAGTCCGCGATGACCGCGATGGGCAGCCAGATGATAAAGATCCGCAGGCCGTGGTTCGGCTCGCCCGCATCCGCCGGGCCCTGTCCTCCGACCGCTTCCGCAGCCATCAGGACACCACCTCCATGTTGCCGGTCATGAAGCCGATCGTCTGCATCGGTCCGCCAAAGCCGTCGATGAACCCGCCGCCGCATGGAATCCGGCACTGCCAGAAGTACGCGCCAGGTGTCTTCGGCGAGTTGAAGCTGAAGGTCATCACCTCGTGCGGGTTGTTCGGCGTGCACGGCGCCGTGCTGCACAGCCCCGGCTTCACCGTCTGCGCCAGCGTCGGTGACTCCATCGGCACGTTCAGGTTGATGCCGGGTATCGAGAACGTGTGCGCGACGGTGCAGCCGGACCAGGAATTGAGCTGGGTCACCCGCTTACCGTCCACGTACTCGGCGTTGCCGATGACGCCGGTGACCCGGCCCCAGTACGGGTTGCGAAGCGGGGTGCAGCCGTCATAGCCAATGATCGTCATGTCGATCCGGCTGCCGGCCGGCACCTTGAAGATCGTCGAGTGCACCCACTGGTGGGTCTGCGGGCTCCGGATGAAATAGGAGACCCAGTCCGGGTGCGTGCTGACCGTGTTGACCGGGGCCTCCTGCATCGTGATGTGAACCGTCGCGCCGGTATCGGGAGTCACGTTGGCGGTGTAGTCCACCGTCGGCGGGCCGCCGAGGAAGTAATGGATGACCACGAACGCGACGATCACTGCGACGGCAAGGAACGCCACGATCAGGGTTCCGACACGTGCCGCCAGGGACACTGGCTACCACCTCGCTCCGTCGCTGAAAGCAGCACGGGCTGGCCGCGGCGTCTGCTGCGCCACGCGGCCGGGCCGCACTCCTGGACGAGTCCGATCTTGCGGTTGCCGCCGGGCCGTGGCAAGGATCCGGGCACTGAATGACGAAAGTGTCATGGTTGCCCGGCACGTCCGGGTTCGCATCCGCTGACCGCGAGCTGACAACCCGCTGCATATCGGTACTGCAATGGTTTGCAGAGAGACTTGACCTCGGCGGCCAGATGGAGTAGATCCTCTGCTGAGGAAAACAGAACAGCTGTACTGTTCCGTCATTAGATGCCCTGCTTCCCGCTATGTCTCACAGTTTCGACCAATTCGGACATTCGAGGTAATGACTACATATCAGGCAGCGGACCGCGGGACACGGCCACGCATCCTGGTTGTGGACGACGAGCCGGAGATCCGCGACTTCGTAATCCGCGCGCTGGTTGCGGCCGGATACACCGTCGACTCCGCGAGTAACGGCGCCGAGGGGCTGCGTGAGTTCGCGGCCCGCGGCTACGCGCTTGTGATTCTGGACCTGGTCATGCCCGAGACCGACGGGCGGGCGGTCCTGGCCGCGCTGCACCAGGACCGGCCCGATCAGGCCGTCATCGTGCTGTCGTGCGTCGGCGACGTCGCGACGAAGGTGGACTGCCTGGATCTGGGCGCGAAGGACTACCTGACCAAGCCGTTCTCGCTGGCCGAGCTGCTGGCCCGGGTGCGGGTCA
>JASHOV010000273.1 GCA_030038495.1 Streptosporangiaceae bacterium | reverse complement strand
CGGGCTGGATTGCCAGGCTTGAGTCTTGTGACTGCCTCAGCCGTTGGCGCGCGCAGCTCGGCGGTTCCCGGCCCCGGCCAGCCGGACCAGCCAGCTGGCGTTACCGGTCACCCGCTGGCCGTGGCCGGAATCATGGCAGCGGGCGTGGCCTCCGCGGCCGGGGGTGCCGTCACTGTCCTGCTGGCCCTGGCGGGGTGGATCGCAGCGCCGCACGACACCGTCGGGCTGCCGGCCGTGCTCCGGGCCGGGGCCGCGCTGTGGCTGGTCGGTCAGCACGTCGGCTTCACGATGCGTGGCGCCGGGCGGATCGGCATGCTCCCGCTCGGGCTGGTGCTGCTGCCGGGTGCGCTGCTGTGGCGCGCCGGGCGCTGGGTCGTGCGGGCCAGTTCGGTGCGGCGACTGCGGCACGCCGGCTCGGCGGCTGTCGCGCTGGCCGTGCCGTATTCGCTGCTGACGGCCGCGCTGGCGCTGGTGAGCCGGTCCGGGCAGTTTTCCGCCTCGGTCCCGCAGGCCGCCGTGTGCGGACTGCTGATCGCCCTTGCCGCAGGCGGGCTAGGCGGCGCGCGGGCGCTGGCACCCTGGGGTCAGCTCGTGCGGTTGCTGCCGCCGCGGCAGCGCTCGGTGGTCGCCGCGGTGCTCGGCTGTCTGGGAGTGCTTGCGGCGGCAGGCGCGCTGCTCGCCGGCGGGTCGCTCGCCGCGCACCTGCACGAGGCGGACACGCTGCAGCGCAGCCTCGGGGCCGGGAAGATCGGGACGCTGCTGTTGCTGCTGCTGCAGATCGCCTATGTGCCGAACGCCATCGTGTGGGCCGTCGCGTTCGCGCTCGGCCCCGGGTTCGCGTTCGGGACCGGGACGGTCGTGGCTCCGACGGGAGCGGCCCTCGGTCCGCTGCCCGCCGTGCCGTTGCTGGCCGCGCTGCCGCCGGGCGTGCACGCGGCGCTGCCTCCGTGGCTCGCGCCGGTAGTGCTCGCGCTGCCCTACCTGGCCGGGGGCGCGGGCGGTTGGCTGCTGATCCGGATGGCACCGACCCTTGGCGTCGAGGCGGCGCCGCTGTGGGGGCTGGCGAGCGGAGCCCTTGCCGGGATCGCGATGGGCGTACTCGCGGCCTTCTCCGGCGGCCCGCTCGGGGATGGCAGGCTTGCCGCCGTCGGCCCGTCCGGCTGGCAGGTGGCGGCGGTGGGCGCGTTCGAGCTCGGCATCGCCGCAGCAGTGACCGCCGGGGTGACGAACTTCCTGGTCCTGCGCCGGGCAGGGGCCGTGACCCTTGGTCGCGGGGTGTCTGTCGGCCGGGCCGACTCGGGGCTGGCCGGGACCGCAGGGCAGGCCCGGCCCGGCGGGCCCGGCGGGCTCCTGCCGCCGGACGATCATGTCCGGTATGTCGACCCCTGGGCTGGCGAAGATGCCGGGACCGGAGCGGCCACTCAGCCGGGCCCCGCGGCGCTGCCCGACCGATGAGCCGTTGTCCGTCCGCTTAGCTACCGCCAGAACGCCCGCCTGCCGGCCCGCCCGGCCCGCGCAGCCCGCGCAGCCCGCAAGGTCAGTACTTGCCGATCACCGCGGTCCCCGTGCCGGGTCCGACCCGACACCCCACCGGTCGGGCGCCGCCAGGGATGCGGGCGATGTCATAGAACTGGTAGCCGCCGGGCAGCAGCGAGCTACCGGGTTCGGCGTTGATCCAGGATCGCCGGTCCAGTCGGCCAACGGGCCGTCCCACACGCCGTGCATCCCGTCGGTCCGCGCTGTCGGCACCGAGAACACTGGTGCCCGTAACTAGCAGTCCGGAGAAGGCCGCCGCCGCCGCTGCTGCCGCTGCCAACCGCGCCCTGCTTGCCATTGCTGCCTCCCGGCGGCCAATCTGGCTTATTTGACCAAGTTGTACCGCAGCCGGGCTGTCGGCGCAGTCCGACCAGAGGCGGGCATGCGAATCAGCGACTCCGGACACTAGCTGAAGCCCCGCCGGGCAGCGCTTGTACGCTGAGAGCTCGGGGACCGTGCGCCCGCAAGGATCCACGGGGCCAGGGGCCTCGCCCGTCAGCGCAGCCAGCCACGCCAGCTGGGTACTTGAACCGCCTAAGGAGCCGACAGATCAGCGGGTCACGATTGGTCGTGCTGGTATCCGGCACGGGCAGCATCCTGCAGGCGCTGCTGAATGCCTGCCAGAGCGAGGAGTTCGGCGCCCGGATCGTCGCCGTCGGCGCCGACCGCGACGGCACCGGCGGTGTGGAAAAGGCGGAGGCGGCGGGCATCCCGACGTTCGTGCGGCGGGTCAAGGACTTTCCCGACCGGATGGGCTGGGACCAGGCCCTCACGCGCGACTGCGCCGGGTACGCGCCCGACCTGGTGGTGGCGGCCGGATTTCTCAAGCTGGTCGGCCAGGACTTCCTGAGTCAGTTCGGCGGCCGCATGATTAACACCCATCCGGCGCTGCTGCCTGCCTTTCCCGGCCTGCACAGCGTCCGGGACGCGCTGGCCTATGGCGTCAAGGTGACGGGCTGCAGCGTGATCCTGGTAGACGCGGGGATAGACAGTGGGCCCATCCTGGCCCAGCAGGCGGTCCCTGTGCTCGACGACGACGACGAGGAAGCGCTGCACGAGCGGATCAAGGTAGTGGAGCGGACGCTCGTCGTGGACACCATCGGCCGGATGGTGAGGAACGGGTGGACCGCGTCGGACCGAACAGTGAGGATCGGCAGTTGACCAAGGTGGCGATCAGGCGCGCACTGATCAGCGTCTACGACAAGACGGGGCTGGCCGAGCTGGCCACCGCCCTGCACGGGGCCGGCGTCCAGATCGTATCCACCGGCAAGAGCGCCGCGGCGATCTCCGCCGTCGGCGTGCCGGTGACGCCCATCGAGGAGCTGACCGGCTTTCCCGAGTGCCTGGATGGCCGGGTCAAGACCCTGCATCCGCGGGTGCATGCGGGCCTGCTCGCGGATCTGGCCAAGGACTCCCATCGCGCGCAGCTTGCGGATCTCGGCATCGAGCCCTTCGACCTGCTGGTGTCCAGTCTGTACCCGTTCGAGCAGACGGTGGTCGGCGGTGCCGAGCCGGCCGAGTGCGTCGAGCAGATCGACATCGGCGGTCCGGCGATGATCCGGGCTGCTGCCAAGAACCACGCGACCGTCGCGGTGGTGACGGACGCCGACGACTACCCCGACGTGATCGCGGCCGCGCGCGACGGCGGCTTCACCCTGGCCCAGCGCCGTCGGCTGGCCGCGAAGGCCTACGCCCGCACCGCCGCCTACGACACGGCGGTCGCGTCCTGGTTCGCGTCCGACTACGCGCCGGACGCGGTAGCGGCCGAGTCGGGCTGGCCGGACGTCACTGGCGGGGTCTGGACCCGCAAGGAAGTGCTCCGCTACGGGGAGAACCCGCACCAGAGCGCCGCGCTGTACCTGCGCGCGGCCGGCGGTGTCGGCGGTGCTGGCCTGGCCGGCGGTGCCGGCGGTGCTGGCCTGGCCGGCGGTGCCGGGGGCATCGCGACCGCCGAGCAGTTGCACGGCAAGGCGATGTCCTACAACAACTACGTGGACGCCGACGCCGCCCGGCGGGCCGCATTCGGGTTCGGCCAGCCATGCGTCGCGATCATGAAACATGCCAATCCTTGCGGCATCGCGCTCGGCGCTGACCTGGCCGATGCGCACGCGAAGGCGCATGCCTGCGACCCGGTGTCGGCATTCGGCGGCGTCATCGCGGCCAACGGGATCATCACCGCGAAAATGGCCGAGCAGGTCGCGGATATCTTCACCGAGGTGATCATCGCGCCGGACTTCGAGCCCGCGGCGCTGGAGATCCTCACCAGGAAGAAGAACCAGCGGCTGCTGCGCTGCGCGCCGCCGCCGGCCGGACCGTCAACCGAATTGCGCCCGATCAGCGGCGGCCTGCTCATGCAAACCGCGGATTCCGGCGCCGAGCCCGGCGACTTCGCGGCCAGCTGGGAGCTCAAGGCGGGCCTGCCCGCCAGCGCGGAGACCCTCGCCGACCTGGAGTTTGCCTGGCGCGCCTGCCGGGCGGTGAAGTCCAACGCGATCTTGCTGGCGGCCGGCCAGGCCAGCACCGGCATCGGCATGGGCCAGGTCAACCGGGTGGATTCCTGCCGCCTGGCCGTCGCCAGGGCGGGGGAACTCGCGGCCGAGTCGGTCGCGGCCAGCGACGCGTTCTTCCCGTTCGCCGACGGGCTCAATATCCTGGCCGATGCGGGAGTCCGTGCGATTGCCGAGCCCGGCGGGTCGGTCCGTGACGATGAGGTGATCGCCGCGGCCGAGGTGGCCGGGGTCACCCTGTACTTCACCGGCGTGCGGCACTTCTACCACTGACTCGCAGGGATGGGAACGGCGGGCCTGCTCGCCGGCCGCCTCGTTCCCATCGGGCAGAATGAGCCAGCGATGACAGCGATCATTCTGGACGGCAAGGCGACGGCCGCCGCGATCCGAACCGACCTGACCGACCGCGTGGCGAAGCTCGCCCAGGCCGGCCTCACCCCTGGCCTCGGCACCGTGCTGGTCGGTGACGACCCTGGCAGCCATTCCTACGTGAACGGCAAGCACCGCGACTGCGCACAGGTCGGCATCCTCAGCATCCGCCGGGACCTGCCCGCCGACGCGACTCAGCAGCAGGTCGAGGACGCGGTCGCCGAGCTGAACGCCGACCCGGCCTGCACCGGCTATATCGTCCAGCTGCCGCTTCCTGACGGCCTGGACCCGCAGCCCGTGCTCGCGATGATCGATCCGGCCAAGGACGCCGACGGCCTGCAGCCGGTGAACCTGGGCAAGCTGGTCCTCGGCGAGCCGGGGCCGCTGCCCTGCACGCCGCGGGGCATCGTCGAACTGCTGCGCCGGTTCGACGTGCCGATCGCCGGCACGGACGTGACCGTGATCGGCCGCGGCATCACCGTCGGCCGGTCGCTGGGCCTGCTGCTGACCAGGAAAAGCGAGAACGCCACCGTGACGCTGTGCCATACCGGCACCAGGGACCTGGCCGCCCATACTCGCAGCGCCGACATCGTGGTTGCGGCCGCGGGCAGGCCGGGGCTGCTGACGGCGGACATGGTCAAGCCGGGCGCCGCCGTCCTGGACGTGGGCATCAGCCGCACGGATGCGGGGATTGTCGGCGACGTCGATCCCGGCGTGGCCGAGGTTGCGGGGTACCTGGCGCCGATGCCCGGCGGCGTGGGCCCGATGACCAGGGCCATGTTGCTCGCGAACGTGGTCGAGGCCGCCGAGCGGGCGGTCGGCTGGGACTGAGCGCGCCGGATTCTATTACTGGGCGGTAACATAGCCCTTCTGAGCCCGCTGGGACCCCGGGTTCGCGGGCTGGTGGCCGTTTTGGCAGGCTTAGCCTGCCGTGGCGTCAGGCGGGGCCGTTGTTCGCATGGGAGGTCGGCAGCAGGTCATGAACATTGTCGTGTTGGTAAAGCAGGTGCCGGACACCTGGTCGGAGCGGACCCTGCGGCCGTCGGACAACACCCTGGATCGGGACGCGGCGGATGCCGTGATCAACGAGCTTGATGAGTACGCGATCGAGGAGGGCCTGCGCCTGGCGGAGGCGAACGGCGGCGAAGTCACGATCTTGTCCATGGGGCCGGAGAAGACCGCCGAGGCCATACGCAAGGCGCTGTCGATGGGGGCCGACAAGGCCATGCACGTCAGTGACGAGGCGCTCAAAGGTTCCGACGGCCTGGTGACCTCCGCGGTCCTGGCTACCGTGCTCGCCCGCACCGGGTTCGACCTGGTGATCCTCGGCTCGGAGTCCACCGACGCGCGGATGGGAACACTGGCGGCGATGCTGGCCGAGCGGCTTGGCGTGCCGCAGCTGTCATTCGCCAGCAAGGTCGAGATCGACGGGTCGGCGATCAGCATTCACCGGCAGGCCGATTACGGCTACGACACGGTGGAATCGACGCTGCCGGCCGTCGTGAGTGTCGTGGAGAAGATCAACGAGCCGCGTTACCCGTCGTTCAAGGGCATCATGGCGGCCAAGAAGAAGCCGGTCGAGACGCTGACGCTGGCCGACATCGGCATCGATCCGAGCCAGGCGGGCCTGGCCGCCAGCGCCACGGAAGTGGTCAGCTTCGCCAAGCGGCCGCCGCGCGCGGCCGGCACGATCGTGGCCGATGACGGGGACGGCGGCGCGAAGGCAGCCGAGTTCCTCGCGTCCCGTAAGTTCATCTGATCGCGGAAGGCTGACCCCAACATGGCGGAGATTCTGGTACTTGCCGAGCACTCGGGTGAATCGGTCAAGAAGGTCACCCTCGAGCTGCTGACGCTGGCGCGCGGCTTCGGCGAGCCGGCCGTGGTGTGGACAGGCGCGGGCGCGGATGCCGCACAGGCGCGGCTGGCTGAGTTCGGCGCGGCGAAGGTGTACGTTGCCGACAGCCCCGACTACGAGGACTACGTGGTCGCGCCCAAGTCGGAGCTGCTTGCTCAGCTGGTCGCCGACAAGGCGCCCGCGGCGGTCCTGGTCGCCGCCACGTCCGAGGGCCGCGAGGTCGCCGGTCGGCTCGCGGTCAAGACCGGCTCGGGCATCCTGACCGACGTGACCGGGCTGTCCGAGGGCCTGGTCGGCGAGCAGTCGATCTTCGGCGGCGCGATCACGGTGCAATCCCGGGTCCGCACCGGGACACCGATCGTCGCGGTCCGGCCGAACGCCGTTTCGCCGGAGCCCGCGCCGGGCGCGGCGGCGCTCGAGCCGGTCAGCGTCGCAATCAGCGACGCCGCGAAGACGGCGAAGGTAACCGGCCGGATCGTGGCCGAGCGCGGCGAGCGGCCCGAGCTCACCGAGGCTTCCATCGTGGTATCCGGCGGACGCGGGCTCGGCGCGGGCGAGAACTTCGCCCTGATCGAGCAGCTCGCCGACTCCCTGGGTGCCGCCGTCGGAGCCTCCCGCGCGGCGACCGACGCCGGCTGGTACCCGCACCAGTTCCAGGTCGGCCAGACCGGCAAGACCGTATC
>JASHOV010000272.1 GCA_030038495.1 Streptosporangiaceae bacterium | reverse complement strand
CAGTCGCGTCACCCCGCCCTCGGGGCTGCGTCATTGATATGACGGAGACCTAGGACACGAGGTGACGCAATGGCCGGGCAGGAGTGGCTGGCCGAGCGCTTCGAGGCGCATCGCGCGAGGCTACGCGGGCTCGCCTTCCGCATGCTCGGCTCGATGGCCGAGGCTGAGGACGCCGTACAGGAAACGTGGCTGCGGCTTCGGCGTGCCCTTTACCGACATCGGCCCCATAGTGGGGCGTACCCCAGTCGCGGCCAAGAAGCTCGCGAGCCGCGCGCGGGCAAAGGTGCGCGGCGGCCGGCCTCGCGACGCGGACCTCTCCCGCCGGTGGCACCTCATCGAGGTCTTCCTTGCCGCGCTGCGCGAGGGGGACCTGCCGACTCTCCTTGCCATTCTCGACCCGGACGTCGTCCGCCGTGCGGATAAGTGGGCCGCCCCGCCTGGCACGCCTGCCGTGCTGCAGGGCGCCGAAACTGTCGCCTCCGGAAGCCTGGCCTACGGCCGCACCGCGTCGCGGTTTGCGGGACTAGCGCTGATCGACGCCAACCCGGGCATCGTGGTCGCGCCGTACGGCGGCCTTCGCATGGCGATCCTTTTCTCCATCCGCGACCAGAAGATCATCGAGATCCTCGTGATCGCCGAGCCCGCCAGGCTCGCCGCTCTCACCATCGCGGTTCCGGCCTAGCCAGTGCCGGTGATTCGCGCGCGGTGGCGCGCGATCTGGTCGTGAGTGTCCTGCGTCAGGAACGCCCCGGCGAACTCGGCGCGGCTCATGTCCACCGCGGTATCCAGCGGGTTGTTCAGCCAGACGTCGAAGAGCCGGCGCTGGGCCGCCGTTACGGTGCGAGTGTGCGCTGCGGCGCGTTCGAGCAGGGACTCGGCCGCTGCGCTCAGGTGCTCCGGCTCGGCCACTGCGTTGGCAATGCTGCCGGGCGGCAGCTGCTCGAGCCGGTAGATATCGCCAGTGAGGATCATCTCGCGGGCCTTGCTGAGGCCGACGAAGGCGGGCAGCAACGCTGCGTCAATGACCGATGGCACGCCCAGCTTGATTTCAGGCAGGCCGAATGACGCCGTGGCCGCGACGACGCGAAGATCGCACGCCAGCGCCAGCTCGAAGGCTCCGCCCAGGCAGTACCCGTTCACGACGGCAACGGTGACAACCGGTGAGTGCCGGACGGCCCGCATGACCTGCGCTAGCTCGCTGATCAGGTCATGCGCGGCGGCGGGACTCAGGCCGGCGAAGGCCTCGATGTTCATCCCCGCGCTGAACGCCGCCGGGCCCGGTCAAAGGTGATCCAGAGGGCAGTGCCACGGCGTTCCGACCTGATGTAACGCATCCGCAGACCATATCGAGCCGTTCGCGTACCCGGCCGGAGGCGGCTGCGTTACCGGACGGACCACTTCGTACCTGCGAGGGGACGCGCCGGCAGGCGATGCGGCAGGTCAGGGTGGTGCCAGGCAGGGCCCCCGGAGGGACCGGCGGGCCGGCGAGGCAGGATGGGGACATGCAGAAGCTCTCCCTGGATGCGCTGGCGCGGGAACTGCGGGACCAGGCGGCTGGCGGTACATCCGGCCGCGCCGCGCGCACGGTCCTCGGCGGCCACGAGAAGACGCTGCGCCAGACGGTGATCGGCCTGGTCAAGGACGCCGAGCTGACCGAGCACGCCAACCCTGGGGAAGCCAGCGTGTACGTGCTGAGCGGGCGGGTCGTGCTCACCGCGGGGGCCCAGACCTGGGAGGGCAGGAACGGCGACCTGCTCATCGTTCCCGAAGAGCCGCACAGCCTGCAGGCGCTGGAGGACGCGGCCGTGCTCCTTACCGTCGCCAAGCACCGCGATCCAGCCTGAGATCCTGAGTCAGGTCCCGCGGGCCAGCCCGTCGCGGCGGGCAGCGCCCGGAGACGACCGCAGGCCACGGCCACGACCCTGGTCAGCGGGTAACCGGTCGGCTCGGGCTGCCTGCTGCTCGCCGACGCCGGCGACAGCCGTTCCCGGGTTCTGGCCCAGTTCTGATTGGCCCGGCTGACCCGCAGCTGGCAAGAAATGTCCGGGGCCGGGCCGGACAAAACTGACATGCTGAGCAGTACTGCGGCCTAGTACCACGTCGGTCCGCGGTCATCCGGGCATCGATCGGGAGCATATTTCATGAGCGTTGTGATTCGGCAGGAAGCCGCCACACCCGCTGCGCTGAGTGAGTACGGGAAAATCTCCATAGCCTTCGTGGTGGACAGGATCTTGGAGGTCACGCTTGTCGATGCCGGACTGGGCGGCATGTCGCTGACCGAGACCCCGCTGGACAATCCCTACGTCAAGGATTATGACGCCATCAAGGATGACGGGCCGGCGCGCTGGGCCAGACGCTTTGACATCTCGAACTGGGGGATGCTCAGCGCTTGCCGGGATAGCGCGCAGGTTGGCGGCGCGGTGATTGCATTCCGGACAGCAGGCCTGCACATGCTGGGTGGCCGTGACGACGTTGCGGTGCTGTGGGACATCCGGGTGACGCCCGGCCAGCGAGGAACGGGCGCCGGGTCGGCGCTCTTCCGGGCCGCCGCGGACTGGGCTCGTGCCCGTGACTGCCGCTGGCTGAAGATCGAGACCCAGAACGTTAACGCCGCGGCATGCCGTTTCTACCAGAAAATGGGCTGCTCGCTTGGCGCGATTGACCGGTTCGCTTATCCCCAGCTCCCCGGTGAGACGCAGCTGCTCTGGTGGAAGGCGCTGCAGGGCACACGTGCCTGTACCTAAACAACTCCGGCCCGCCAGGCGCAGCCCGCAGCCGCCCGGCTTCGATCTGCCCGTGTTCAGCCCGTCATGCAGCGCCCCGTGACCTTGCCCGAACTCCGACACCAGCAACAGCCGTTTCGTCACGTTCTGTATATCAGCACCAGCACGGACAGCAAGGGTTAAACCGCAAGTGTCAGGACTGAAAATCTCCGTTGTAGCCGGAAGATACCCGCAGCCGAGGGATACCCGCGTTCCGGTGATTTTCTGTGCACGAATATGTACGATGACGACTGCTCAAGACAGCGCACAACCGCGTCAATTAGATCGGATTCTTCCTCCCGGGAAGGGCAAATGGCTGCGCCAGGCCCATATGGGTGGCGCCGATGTTATGCACAGACCTGGCTCAGATCCGCGCGGCAGGTTCGCCGTTCCGCGCTGGCTCGGCGCTGTGGCCGGAGTTGCCGTGGCAGCCCTCGTGCTCGGCGGGCTCGTGGCCGCGCGGTATCTGGCGGACGGCTCTACTAGCTCGGGTGCCCCCGCGCACAATCTGACTCGCCGCGCCGGCGCGGCCCGAGCCGGGCTCAGCGCGACGCCCTCGGATAGCTCACAGTCCGCCCGCGCCGGCACGCCGAGACCGACGCCGCGGTCGTCACGCTCGACGACCGCGACGCGCACTGATGGCCACAATGCGACGCCGACCACCCCGGCGGCCCCCACTTCCCAGCCGCTGCCGGGGTCCGCTGCCTGCACGGATCCGTCGTTCTCGACATCGCAGCCCACCGGCGGGGAGCAGAGCGGCGATTATTACCTCTACAACAACATGTGGAACGCCAGCGGCTACAGCGTCACGCAGACTTTGTACGCCTGCAATTACCACGACTGGTACGTCGTGGCGGACATGAACAACGACAGCGGCGACGGTGCCGTCAAGACCTACCCGAACGTGCAGGCGAACTTCAACGAGCCGAAGATCAGCTCGTTCCACTCGATTACCAGCACCTTTGCCGAGTCGAGCCCGCACGTCGGGATCTACGAGGACGCCTACGACATCTGGATCAACGGCGTCGCCAGTTCCGGCTCGACCGAGGTCATGGTCTGGACCGAAAACTTCCACCAGGTCCCGTCGGGATCGGTCGTGGCGACCGCCTCCTTCGGCGGGCGCGGCTACAAGGTCTGGAAGAGCGGCAGCTATATCGCCTTCGTGGCCGACGCCAACTTCACTTCTGGCTCGGTGGACCTGCTGCAGATCTTCGACTGGATAATCGCGCAGGGCTGGATACCCGCGAGTTCGACACTCGGCCAGATTTGCTACGGCGTCGAACTTGTCTCCACCAACAGCTCCCCGGCGACGTTTAACTTCACCGATTTCTCGGTCGCAACCAGCTAATCCTCACCACTACCCGGCACCAGGTCGACCTCGATGACCTCGGTCCTGGCGATGACCCGGTCGCGCTCGCCGGCCAGCGCCTGCCTGCGGCCGTCGGTCATGAACGCTTCGAGCGCGGCCGCCGAGGGGAACCTTAGCGTCTGGATCTCCAGTGGCTGCCTATCCGAGCCGCTGCTCCTGGCCCGCTGCAGGACCACGCCACCGTGTTCGACCGCGATCCCCAGCACCCGGTCCTCGTAGGCGATCAGACCGTCCTCGGTTCCCGGATTCGCCCAGAGCAGCACGCACAGCGCCACGCTCACCGCGCCCGCCCGTCCATCGCTGCCTCCCGCCAGTACACGGCCTTCACCCAGATCGTCGCCAGCGCGTCGAGCGCGCGCTCGTCGTCGAACGGTACATCCTTCTCGCCGCCCTGCCCGAGCCAGATGTAGCAGAAGTGCTCGAGCATCGCCGACAGCGCCGACGCGGTCAGGACCGGATCGACGCCCGGGCAGTAGCCGTCCGCCTGCGCCGCCCGGATTGCACCGGCGATCCTGGCGATCGCCTCACCCCGCAGTTCCAGCCACCGGTCGCGGAACCGGCCCTCGATCATGGCCGCCTGGAAGATCCCGATGAGCTCGCCGCGCCGCTTGGCGTAAGTCCGCCAGAAGCCGGCGACGGCCTCGCGCAGCGCCTCGTCGCGGGCGAGCCCAGCCCGGTACGGCAGGACCGCCATCGAGGTGGCCTCGGCGTGGAACTCCTCGGCCAGCGCGATGAGCAGGTCGGCCTTGGTGTCGTAGTAGTTGTAGAACGACGCCACCGAACGGCCGGCCGCGGCCGCGATGTCGCTGATCTTCGCGTTGAGGTAGCCGTCCCGCGCGAACACCAGGCGGGCCGCGTCCCTGAAGGCCTCGTCGGTCTGCCGTCCCTTGCGCGTCGCCTTCGCAGTTCTGGTCGGCAAGGACCTGGACGGCACGGGCAGGACGACCGGAGCAGAGGTCCCGGTCACGACACCCGCCGACACCTGGTCAGACCGGCACGCCGGTCCGGTCGACGCCCGCCCGGTCAGCAGCGGTCTTGGGCTCGTGCCGCACGTCGCCGGGCTGGCCCATCACCCGGCGCCAGCACGCGAACTCCAGCAAGATCCCGTCCGGGTCCTGGAAATAGAACGAGCGGACGAA
>JASHOV010000271.1 GCA_030038495.1 Streptosporangiaceae bacterium | reverse complement strand
AGGACGATCCCGGTCGCGATCACGACGGCGGCGGCAATCCGGCGGCGACCAAACTCCTCGTCCAGCACGAACAGCCCGATCAGGGCGGCGAACACCACGCTCGTCTCCCTGATCGCGGCGACCTCCGCCAGCGGCGCGCGGCTCTGCGCCCACAGGACGATGCCGTAGGCGACGACCGAGATCGCTCCGGCGAGGGCACCGAACTTCAGCGCCGACGTGTCGCGCCACTGACTGGCCGACCGGCGGAACCCGGCGACGATGGCCATCGGCGGTCCCTGCAGGACGAACAGGAAGGCGGCGTAGCTCAGCGGATCATGCGAATGCCGCACGCCGAGGCCGTCCACGATCGTGTACGTGGCGATCGTGAGCCCGGTGAATACGGCGGCGCCGATCGCAGGCGTGTCTTTCCTGGTCAGCTTGCCCGAGGAGAACGCCAGGCTCATCAGGCCGGCCGCGAGAATCACGATCCCGATGAGGGCCGCAGCGCCGAGGTGCTCGTCGGCCAGGAAGTACGCGCCCACCGCCACGACGAGCGGAGAGATGCCGCGCGCGATCGGATAGGTCTGGTTGAACGAGCCCAGCCGGTAGGAGTTCATCAGGCCCAGGTTGTAGCCGATGTGGATCACCCCGGAGGCGATCGCGTAGGGGATCGCGGTCCGGTACGGCAGGCCGGTAAACGCGAGCGCTACGCCGCCGATCGCCGCGGAGGACAGGCCGATCCAGGCGAACGCCATGAGCTGGTCGCTGACCTGCTTGGCGATGGCGTTCCAGCACGCGTGCAGCGCGCCGGCGCCGATAACGATGACGATGATGAACGGGGTGAGCTGCGCCTGCGTGCTCATTGAGCGGAGGGCTCCTTCTGCCAGGCCCGGTTTTCGGGCATGCCAACGCGGCCCTCGGGGCTTTTATCCCGTTAGGTGTGGGGCTTCCGCTGACAGATGCCCTGCCGCCGCTCGGTCCAGCCCGCCGCTGCCCTGATTGTGGTGGTGAACGTAACGGGTGCGGCGCGGAACCCTAGGCGCAACCACAAGCTGCTGTCCAGTTTATCCGGTGTTCCCAGCTGCGCAATCTGACAGCCAGGCTCGATCACGCAGCGTGATCTACTCAGGCGCGCTTTCCCCCGCCTCCGCATTGATCGCCTCAGCCACGGCGTGAGCAAGCGTCCGGTACTCCTCGCGCGTGATCTCCCCGCGGTCATAAGCCGCGGTGACCTCATCAAACGACCCCGGCACATCGGGCTCAGGATCTTGCTGCTCAGCCATCTCCAAATACGTTGTCGGCATCGGCCGACGCGCACGAGCCCACCGGCGCCCCCTGAACCGCACCACCAGCTCGTCCAGGTCTATCTCGCCCCCACGCATAGCAGCGATCAGCTCCGTGACCTCGGTGTTGCTCATGCGTCCGCCTCCTCAGCGTCGATGGGCCGACTGGTAGGACTCGACAAGGACAGGAGCCCTGCCATCGATCGAGTTGTCGTAGAGAGACCAGCCGTCGAATCGATGCTTGACGCGCTCGAACGTCGCCCGATTCCTGGTGCCCCATTCAGCGTCTTGTTGTGCAGCGGTCATTTCCGGACGGAGATAGCGTCCTCCTAGGCCAATACCAGCGCGGTATTGGTCGTGCCCTTCCCGGTGCCGACTGTCGACTCGCCTGCTGCTCACGTCAACTGGGATGTCCACGAACAATCCTAAGATCCGCTGATAACCCGCATCCGTGAGCGAGCTAATACGCTTCTCCGTCGATGCCGCGTTCGCCATCGTCACGTCCCAGATCACGTTCTTGCCATCAGCGTGGGCTCGGTGAGCCAGGCGCTTGGCTATGGCCGATGACTCCTCATGCACAAGTTCCGAAGCCTCCATCGGCGTAAGTCCGTCGACCTCAGGTACCAGGCCACGCTGGGCCATCTCCTCTTTGATCAGGTCAGGATTGATCATGAGGTAGCGGCTCAAGTCGATGCCCGCGTAGTCGCTCAGCACGGTCGTCTTACCAGCTCCCGCAATACCGCCAGCGATCACCGCCTCATAGTCGTTGGGCACTGAAGCTGCTCGGCTGTACAAGTCGTTGACCAGCGCGTCATGCATAGCCTCTCGCTCATCTGACCAGATTTCATTTTCCTCGTCGATCGTGTACTGGCGGTCCGTGGACAGGCCGGCAGCTTGCGCCTTGTCTAAAAGACTGCGGACTTGAGTCACGTGGTCGGCGTGCTCGGGGTCGGTTAGGGGGCGGACGTCAGGTTCGGCCGGGCCGCGGGTCTCGCGAACGTAGCGCGGCGAAGCGGGATGGCTATCGGGCAAGCGCTCTAGTCGCCGCTGTAAGGACGCGACGGTACGGACGTTCCGAAGCTCGTCGCGCTCCGCGAGTTCGGGACGGGCATCCGCTGCACCCATGCCGGACCTCCTCGCCTGCGACGCCAGCATGAAAGGGTACACATGTAGCGCGGGGCGACGGTAGGCCCGCGACCCGGCCGACAGGCATCGCCCCGCCCGTCCAATGATCGCGTTAGTTTGGAGAGAAAGTCGGGTCGGGCCTGCCCGGGCTCATACTCCGTACTAATGGCGCGGGCCCGGGTTGTCCACGGTGACGCGCGCGCTGAAGGAGGAGCGGCTGGTGACCGCGATGTCGTGGGATGACGCCTACACCGGAGAAATGCCGCCCCGATGGGACATCGGCCGGCCGCAGCCTGTCTTTGTCGGCCTGGCCGAGCAGGGCCTGCTCTCCGGGCGGGTGCTGGATGCCGGCTGCGGAACGGGCGAGCATGTCCTGCTAGCGGCCGAGCACGGTGCCGCTGAGGCCACCGGCATCGACCTGTCCCCGACCGCGATCGAGGCGGCCCGCGCCAAGGCCAAAGAGCGCGGGATCGCCGCGCGCTTCGAGATCGGCGACGCGCTGAATCTGGATGTCTCCGACGCCAGTATCGACACGATCATCGACAGCGGCCTGTTCCACGTTTTCAGCGACGAGGACCGGCCACGGTACGTCGCCAGCATCGCGCGGGTGCTGAAGCCGGGCGGGCACGTGTACCTGATGTGCTTCAGCGACCGCCAGCCGGGCGATATGAGGCCGCGCCGGGTCCGCCAGGAGGAATTGCACGACGCCTTCAGCGACGGCTGGGCGTTCGAGTCGATCACGGCCGAGATGTTCGACGTCAATCGCTTCGGACACTCAACCGTCGCCCAGTCCTGGCTGGCCGTCATCCGACGGTCCTGAAGCCCTCCAACGGCCGCCAGCGCCGATGCCGCGATTCGCGGCTGGGTGGCTTCGCCTGGCCTGGTGCACGGGCCTGACGGCGAGTCCAGCTCGGGTGATAATGGCCCGTACCGGCCGCGCGGTGCCACGTCGTGCCTGGCGGCTGAGGCAAGGCGCCGGATTGGCGCCGCAACGGTTCTGATAAACGGCTGGAGCATCACGATGTCTGCTGTCGGCCAGGACGCCGT
Organism: Streptosporangiaceae bacterium; assembly: GCA_030038495.1. Lineage (GTDB taxonomy): Bacteria > Actinomycetota > Actinomycetes > Streptosporangiales > Streptosporangiaceae > JAJYUU01. The sequence continues at coordinate 452 of JASHOV010000271.1, read as the reverse complement.
CGACGGGATCACCGCGCAGGTTACACGGCGGTGGCAGGCGGCCGATCCGATGCTGCCCGCGCCAGGCCCGCTGCCGGCGGGCTGCGGCGCGCAGCTGACTGTGCCCGGGCCAGACGGCCAGCTCACCGCGGTCGCGAGCTGCGAGCACATCGAGCTGCCGCCAGGGTCACTTGATCTGGCCTGGTCCGCGGCGCGCCAGTTCAAGCTCACGCCGCGGATCCAGGGTCCCGACGTCGAAGCCGGGCTCGACCGCCTGCTGAGCGCGTGGCGTGAGCACCTGGCCGAGGCGACCGACCACGCGGGCGAGGACTCGGCCGCCGTGGTGGAGTGGCCATGCCGGGATATCGAGGGCACCGCGGCGCTGCTGCGGCACGGGTTCGCGCCGCTCGGCGTGGTCGCGGCTCGCCGCGCCGACCGCACGACCGGGCGCAGCGGTGACCGCGGCGGCACAG
>JASHOV010000270.1 GCA_030038495.1 Streptosporangiaceae bacterium | reverse complement strand
GCTGCCTCTCCGCCGCCGCCTGCTGCCCAGCCGCTGCTGAAGATCTTGCCGTGCCAGATATCTGAGTCGAGAAGAGCCACGGTCGCCCCTTAGGTAACAGGCGAAGCATTTCGTAAGGCATGTTCGCTTCGCGAACAGCAGTTACATGCTCGAACAGGGAAAATCTAGGCGGGCGGCCGGCTGGGTGTCAACGCCGCCAGGCGAAGGACAGCAAAGCTCCTACGCTGCCCATAGAAGGGCAGCAAAGGTCCAACGTTGCCCCTCGGGAACGGGTCGCCGGGGCGGGTGGCCGTCAGCAGTCAGCGAGCCGCGGGCGGCGGCTGCTGCCAGCGCCAGTTCAGCTCGGCCGGCCCCGGAGGGGGTCCGGGCAGGTCGCCGGCCGTACCAGCCTGGAGGCCATCCAGCAGCAGGCCGAGGAAGCGCAGCCGCAGCTGCCGGGAGCGCTCGCTATCCGGCAGTCGGATCGCGGCGCAGCCCTCGAGGATCAGGCTGACATCGCCGCCGACTACGCCAGGACGCAGGCGGCCGCTGGCGGCCGCGCGTGCGAACAGCGCCTCGGCCAGGGTTGCCGCCGCGGCGGCATCCCGCTCCATCTCCCGCGTCGGGGTGAACGTGCCGGCCAGGTGCACCGTGAGCGAGTGCACGTCGGCGTCGACGACTCCGGTCAGGAACGCGGCGAACGCCTGCCAGTCGCCGGCCTCGGTCGCGGCGTGCTCGGCGATGGCGATGAACCGCTTCAGCCCGTCGTGGCAGAGCTGCCGTAGCAGATCCTCTTTTCCCTGGTAACGGCGGTACAGGGCACTGATGCCGACGCCGGCGCGCTGCGCCACGGCGGCGATGGGGGCGTCCGGGTCGGCGATGAACACGTCCCTCGCGGCCTGCAGGATTACCTCGTCGTTCCTGGCCGCCTGCGCTCTGCGGCCGGGCAGGGCTTGGTTCATGAATCTCAGTCTAGCACTGGAACAGATCGTTCTGTTCTGCTAGATTAGAGGGAACGAAGCATTCCGTTCCGACGACGTAGTGAGGAGTCGAGATGACCGCGACCAGCCAGGACCCGGGCCCGGGGGTCACGCCATTCCGTATCGATATTCCGCAGGCCGCTCTCGACGATCTGCGCGACCGGCTGCGACGGGCCCTGTGGCCGGACGAACTGCCGGGCGGGGGCGACAGCTACGGGCAGCCGACCGCTCGCGTGCGCAAGCTGGCGGAGTACTGGCTGCAGGAGTTCGACTGGCGGGCCACCGAGGCGCGGCTGAACTCCTACCCGCAATTCACCGCCGAGATCGACGGCGAGCGGATCCACTTCCTGCACGTGCGCTCGTCCCGGCCGGACGCGACGCCGCTGATCCTCACGCACGGCTGGCCCGGTTCGGTCGTCGAGTACCTGGACGTGATCGCGCCGCTTACCGAGCCGGAGTCGGCCGACGATCCGGCGTTCCACCTGGTGATCCCGTCGATGCCAGGGTACGGGTTCTCCGGCCCGACTCGCTCGGCCGGCTGGAGCCGGTACCGCATCGCGCGTGCCTGGGCGACGCTGATGCAGTGCCTCGGCTACGAGCGCTACGGTGCGGTCGGGAACGACGCCGGGTCGATGATCTCGCCCGAGGTCGGCCGGATCGACGGCGCGCACGTCCTCGGGGTGCACGTGACCCAGTTGTTCTCGTTCCCGTCCGGTGATCCGGCGGAGTTCGAGGGCATGTCGGCGGACGACCTTGCCGGCATGCAGCACCTGCAGTGGTTCTACGAGAACAAGTTCAGCTTCAACACGCTGCACAGCCAGCAGCCGCAGACGCTCGCGTTCGCGCTCGCCGACTCGCCCGTCGGCCTGCTGGCGTGGAACGGCCAGCTCTTCGGCGAGAGCCTCGACCCGGAGTTCATCCTCGCCAACGTCGCGATCTACTGGCTGACCGGGACGTCTGGTTCGGCGATCAGGCTGTACTACGAGGACGCGCACGCGGGCGAGGCGCCGTCCTCGGCGACGACCGTGCCGACCGGGCTGGCGATGTTCGCCGGCGACTTCCAGTCGATCCGGCGGTTCGCCGAGCGCGATCACGCCAACATCGTGAGCTGGCACTCCTACGGCGGCCCCGCTCCGGACGGACAGACCGACGCGGCCGGCCATTACGCCGCGCACGAGGCCACAGGCGTGCTCGTCGCCGACATCAGGGAGTTCTTCGGCAACCTGGCCTGAGGTCACCGGACGTTCCCCGCCCGCGGGCGGCGCCCCTCCGATGACTTATCCGGCCGCGGCTGTCGATTCCCGCTCTCCTCGCCCGTCGGAGTGAGTATCAGCAACTGCAGAGGAGGAGAGTTCCGTGCCAAAGTTCGTGTATGTGTACACAGGCGGACAGACGGCCGACACGGCCGAGGCTCAGGAGAAGGTCATGCAGGACTGGATGGCGTGGTTCGGCACGCTGGGCGATGCGGTGGCCGATCCGGGGAACCCGTTCGGGGCATCGGCGACCGTGAGCCCGGGCGGCGTGACCGACGGCGGCGCGTCCAAGGTCGGCGGCTATTCGATCGTGACCGCCGATTCGCTGAGTGACGCCACCGCCAGGGCGAAGGGCTGCCCGGTGCTGACCGGCGGCGGCAGCGTCGAGGTCTACGAAGCCATGGCGATGTAGCGAACCCAGGCTAAGCGCTCGCAGGGTCCGGCCGGTTCGGCGCCGGGCCCTGCTGTGCTGGCTGTGCTGGCTGCGCCGACACCGTTTGGCTGCCCGATGGTAGTGACGCAGACGGGCGGCCGAGTGCGGGCGGGAGCGCTCAGGACCTGGTGAACACCGCGTGGACGGTCAGGATGTTGTGCATCGACACCAGGCCCATCCGGTTCCAGGTGAGCCCGAAGTCGGCCCGGTTGATGCGAACCTCTGCGTCGAGCGAGACCTCGCCGCTGCCGTGCACCGCCGCCGTCGCGTCGAAGGCCATCGGCCGCGAGCGGTCACGGACGCTGAGGGGGCCGGTCACGGTGACGCCCTGACCCGAGGGGCGGATGGCTTCCGCGGTCAGAGTGATGTCAGGGAAGTTGTCGCTGTCGAAGAAGTCGGCCGAGCGCAGGTGCGTATCGCGCCGGGTGTTCTTCGTGTCGATAGAGGCCGCAGCCACAGTGAGCACGCCGCTCACCTCGCCGGTCGGGGAGATCGTGCCCTGTCCGGTGACCCGGCGGAAAACGCCATTTACCCGAGCCAGGCCCAAGAGACTGCTGCTCTTCAGCGAGACGGTAGACCGCGAAGGGTCGAGGACCCAGTCCCCGGTCAGCGTCCCGTCTCTGAGCAGGTCCAGCGGGGCCGGTGCGGTTGTCGGCTCTGGCGGTGTCATGAGTCTGTCCTGTCGTTGTCCGGTGGTCTTGTTCTCACAGCGGGCGAGTGAGTCATCATGTCGCTGAGCATTCCTGCTCGCTGGATGGTGCGTTCGCCTCTCATCGGTGCGACGACGCGGCGCTGGCGATTGTGAGGTTATGCGCTGACCTCACAATCCGGTGCGGTGTCTCGTCGAACTGGTGAGGAATATCCGACCGAGGAGTCGTCGACGCCATGACCAGTGAATCCGGTGCGGGACCCGGCCGGCCCGATCCCAGCCTGAGCGCGATCATGAGCGAGCGGCGCCGGCTGATCAATCTCGCCTACCGGCTGCTGGGCTCCCTGGCCGAGGCGGAGGATGCCGTGCAGGAGACCTATGCCCGCTGGTACGCCATGTCCGCTGAGCAGCAGGGGGCAATCGAGTCGCCGGCCGCCTGGCTGACGACCGTGGCCAGCCGGATCTGCCTGGACGTGCTCGGCTCGGCCCGGGCCCGGCGGGAGCGGTATGTAGGGGAATGGATTCCCGAGCCGGTGCCCGAGCGGATGGAGTGGATCAGCGGGCGGCCAGGCGGCGCCCCGGCCGACCCGGCCGACCGGGTCACCCTGGATGAGTCGGTCAGCATGGCGTTCCTGGTCGTGCTGGAGTCGATGACGCCGGCCGAGCGGGTGGCGTTCATCCTGCACGATGTCTTCGGCTACCCGTTCGCCGAGGTGGCCGAGATCGTTGGCCGGTCACCGGCGGCATGCCGCCAGCTGGCCTCGTCGGCCCGCCGCCGCATCCGGGCCGCCCAGGTTCCAGCGACCCCGACCGCCCGGCAGGCCGCCATCGTCAGAGACTTCAAGGAGGCGTGGGAAGCCAAGGACATCGGCGCCCTGATCGGCCTGCTCGACCCGGACGCGACGGTGATCGCCGACGGTGGCGGCCTCGCCCCCGCTTCGCTCGTCCCCATCGAAGGTGCCGAGCAGATCGCGCGCCTCTACGTTGATCTCGCCGACCAGGTCAGCGGGATGACGCTCCTGGAGCGTACGGTCAACGGCCAGCCCGGCCTGGTGGCACAGCTGGACGGCGTGACCGTCACGGTGTTCGCCTTCGCCGTCGACGGCGCCAGGATCACGCGCATCTGGGCAGTACGGAATCCCGAGAAGCTGCGGCCCTGGACGACAGGCTGACCTGCTGCGGCCGCCGTTCCCCCACTGGGAGACAGGCAGCCGCCCCCGCCCGGTGCCCCGGCGCGTGGTGGCCGTCGGGCAGCCGGGCGGGGGTATGCAGGGTCAGTTGCTAGCTACTGCGTTCCCAGGTGACTGAGAACCCGTTGCCGCTGCCGTTGAGCGCACCGGGCTGAGCCTTGACTCGGTTGGAGTTGTCGACCATGGTGATCTCGTCATCGGTGAACGAGGAGATCACGCCCGAGGTACTGCTCTCGGTCACCGTGGCCCCGCTCTCGGTCCAGGTGCCGAAGTCAGCAAGCGGGAGGATCCCGCCGCTGTCCGTGCAGCATGGTGCTTCGGCGATCCACTCGGCGCTGCTGTTGTCGCAGTCCGAGCACGATTGCGTGGTGGTGAAGCTGTTCGCGGTGTGGGTGGAGTCGGTGACGCTCAGCGTGTAGCTGTCACCGCTGCGGACGACGGAGGCGCTGATGCTGTCGCCGGCCGCCACTGACTCGCCGACGACCTGGATGTCGTTGGTCGGGTACATCTCCCACCAGCTGTACTGGTAGGCGGTCCCTCCGTAGCACTCGATGAGCGTGCCATCCTGCTCGACGGTGTCACTGCTGTAGCCGTCGATACCGACCCAGAATGCCGCGTAGGTCGTGCTGCGGGAACACGTCGCGCCTGGCTCGGTCCACGAGCCTGCCGCCTGGCTGAAGCCGCTGCCGGTGTCGGCGTAGCCGGACCAGTTCGTGCTATCGACCTGGCTTAGGCCGGAAACCTTGCCCGCGCTATGGAGGCGCTGGTCAGTACCGTGCTGGCCGATCGCCAGCTGCTTGATCGTAGCGAGTGCTGCCGCGCGTGCTGCGGCGGGTGCTGGCCTGGCGGCTGTGCCGGCCGTGCTCGCGTTCGCGGCCGTGCTCAGTAAGGCCGTCAGGCCAAATACCGACAGGGCGATCGCTAAGGAGCAGACTACAGTGCGGCGGAGATGATGCATGGTTGTCGCCTCTCGGGTCTGGCGGCTAGGGGGTAGCCGTCCGTGCCCCGAAGTTAACTTTTAGGATTTCTCCCGTCAATAAGTGATAGGACGATCCATTTAGAAATTCTTAGGACGTGACTATCCGATGACCATCGCAAAGACGTGCAGCGCCGGGTTATACCCGGTCACGCTGCCGAGCGACGGCAGGTCAAGTCGGAGACCAACCGCGCCTTCATCCAGGCCGCCCGCCGGGTCACGGTCCTGGCTGATCACACCAAGTGGGGCGTGGTCGCGCTGAGCTCGTTCGCCGACCTGCAGGAAGTAGACACGCGGGCGGGGGGCCGAAAGCCGGGATGTCGCAGACGGGGACCGTGCCGGTACCAGGGACCGCGGTGACGTTCACGTCGTTGGCGCTGTCACCCTCGGGGTGGCCGGGACGATGTTGGTGTTGTAGGTGTAGGCGTTCACGTACTCGGTGGGGCTTCCCCGAGGGTCGGGCCCTCGCTGCCGTGGTTGCCGTGCGGACTCGGAATCGGGTGGACACCACGCCGTTCGGCACGATGTCGCTCTCGGTCGGCACGCCGGTCCCGCCGGAGGAGCAGTGCGGGTTGAAGATCAGCAGGTGCTTGATGTTGGTCATGCAGATGTCGGCGTAGATCACCCGGCGGGTGAGCCCGCCGGTGTTAACGTCGGACTTGATCTGGATGCCGGTGTCGCTGGCCGACAGATTGCCCAGGCTGTCGTAGCCGTTCAGGGTGGAGTTCTCGAACAGCACGTTGTAGATCCCGCCGGCGGTCGATCTGCCGACCGAGGGCCCGTGCGAGCCGGGCGTGTCGATCTCCACGCCCCAGACGGTCAGCCCGCGGCCGTTCTGGATGTACACCTGGTACATGGGCGAGTTCTCGGGCTCGACCTGGTAGATAGTGGATGCTGTTAACGCCGTCGCCCTCGACCAGGATCGGGTTGTTCTGCTCTCCGCCCGAGGCGGCCGTCTGGGCAATATCCCACCAGCTCTGCGTGGAGCCGACGAGCATGTCCTCCCCGCGCCCGTCGATGGCCCCGAGGCTCCCGTCCGGAGCCCGCGTTCCCATCAGGCCAGATCCAGATCCTCCGAACGTGATGAACGGGCAGCACCCGCCGCCCGCCGCGCTGACCGTGCCGCAGGTGTTGGCGGGGTACTGGCTGGGGATCTGGTAGTCCGCCGGGTTCAGGGAGGCGTAGAGCGTGACGCCGGCGGCGATCAGCGGTACCTCGCGGCTCTGGATAGTGAGCGGTCCGTTCTGGAAGGCGTTGTTGCCGCTGCCGAAGCCCGGCGCGAGCATGACCGCCCGGCCGGTCCCCGCGCAGCGGTCCAGGGCCGCCTGGATGCGGCCGGTGTCCGGCGGGGTGGTCTCGTCGGTGGTGCTGAACTCGCCGGTGGTGGTCGCAAGCGCGGCGCCCAGGACCATGCACAGGCGCGGCAGGCGCGGCAGCCGCGGCTCGCGGGGATGACGCGGGTCGCCGGTGGCGACGCGCAGGCCCGGCGACGGGTCGGCGCTCGTCGTTTACGTGGCGGTCAGCCCCGCAGCCGTCGCTGACGCGGACGC
>JASHOV010000269.1 GCA_030038495.1 Streptosporangiaceae bacterium | reverse complement strand
GGGTCGGCGGGCGGGACCTGTCCGCCGCGGTCGGCGGCCGGTCTGCTCGCACCGCGCTCGCGGCCCTGGACGAGGACCCGGCTACCGAGCTGATCGTCGTGGTGTCCAAGCCGCCGGCGGCGGAGGTCGGGGCGCAGCTGCGCGAGTACGCCGCGGCGCTGTCGACCCCGGTGGTGCTCGCGTTCACCGGCCCCGGTCAGCCCGACCTCACCGCGGCCGCCGAGCAGGTGCTGCGCGCCGCGGGCCTGCCGGCGCCGGAGTGGCCGTACTGGCCGCCCGACGCTCCCAGGCCCGGCCGAGGGGGAGCGCTGCGGGGCTTGTTCGCCGGCGGCACGCTCTGCGACGAGGCGATGGCCATCGCCAGCGAGTCGCTCGGACCGGTGTGGTCGAATGTCCCGCTGCGACCGGAGCGGGAGCTGCCCGGCCCGCTCGGCGTCCCGCCGTCGGGGGGGCACGCCATGGTCGACTTCGGGGACGACGCGCTCACGGTCGGCCGCGCGCACCCGATGATCGACCAGGAGCTGCGGCTGGACCGGCTGGCCGCCGCGGCCGCCGACCCGGAGGTCGCCGTCATACAGCTCGACGTCGTGCTCGGCCACGGTGCCCATCCGGACCCCGCGGCCGAGCTGGCGCCGCTGATCGCGGCCGCACCGCAGCCGGTCGTGGTCTCGCTGATCGGGGCGCCTTCCGATCCGCAGGGCCTGCCGCAGCAGGCCGGGACGCTGCGGTCGGCCGGAGCGCACGTCTTCGCATCGAATGCGGCCGCGACCCGGTTCGCCTGCTCGCTGGTGATGTCATGACCGAGCTACTCCGGCGTGAGCCCCGGATCATCAGCGCCGGCCTGCGCCCGCTGGCCGACGCGGCGGCGGCGCAAGCCGCGAGGGTTACCCGCGTCGACTGGAAGCCGCCCATGGCCGGGACCCAGGAGCACCTCGTTCCCGTCCTAAGCGACCGGAGGCGGGCGGCGGCGAACGAGCTTGCGGTCGGCCGGATGCTCGGCTCGCGCGCGCACCTGGTCGACGTGCTGCCCGCGCGGGACGCGGTGGGCCTGCGCACCGGGGAGTTCCTGCACGCGGGCCCGCCGATCGACTGGGAACGCGCGTCCGGGCCGCTGCGCGGCGCGCTCATGGGTGCGGGCGTGCTGGAGGGGATCGCGGCCGGCCCGGACGCGGTGGCCGAGGTGGCCGCGCGGGGCGGCATCACGCTGGCGCCCTGTCACTCCCGGCACGCGGTCGGCCCGATGGCGGGCGTGGTGTCCCCGTCGATGTGGATGTTCGTGCTCGAGGACGCGGCGACCGGCCAGCGCGCGTACTGCTCCCTGAACGAGGGTCTCGGCCGGGTGCTGCGTTACGGCGCGTACTCGCCCGAGGTGCTCGACCGGCTCCGGTGGATGTCGGCGGTGCTCGGGCCGCTGCTGCAGGCGGCGGTGCGGCGGAACGGCCCGCTCGGCATCACCGCGATCCTCGCCCAGATGGTGCAGATGGGCGACGAGGCGCACAACCGCAACCGGTCCGGCACGCTGATGCTCCTGCGCGACCTGCTGCCCGCGATGCTCGAGTCCGGGTTCGGCTCGGCCGACGTCGGCCGCGCGGCCGCGTTCATCGGCGGTAACGATCACTTCTTCCTCAACCTCGCGATGCCCGCCTGCAAGCTCGCGATGGACGCGGCCCGTGACGTTCCGGGCTCGACCCTGGTGGTGGCGATGGCCAGGAACGGCACCGACTTCGGCATCCAGGTGTCGGGTACTCGGGACCAGTGGTTCACCGCCCCGGCCCTCGTTCCGGCCGGGCTGTACCTCGGCAGCTACGGCCCGGGCGACGCCAACCCCGATATCGGCGACTCGGCGATCACCGAGACCGCGGGCCTGGGCGGATTCGCGATGGCGGCGGCGCCGGCCATAGCCCGGCTCGTCGGCGGAACGGCCGCGGACGCGCTGGCCACGACCGCGCGGATGCGCGAGATCACGCTGGCCGAGCACCCGCGGTTCCAGATCCCGGCGCTGGAGTTCCGGGGCACGCCGGCCGGGATCGACGTGACACTGGTCGCGCGGACGGGCATCCTGCCGCAGATCAATACGGGCATGGCCGGCCGCGTGGCCGGCACCGGCCAGGTCGGCGCGGGGCTCGTGACGCCGCCGGCCGAGATCTTTACCGCGGCGCTGCGCGCGCTCGCACAGGCAGTCGGATGAGAGGAATGCCCATGCCCTACCGAGTGGCCATCATCGGCGCCGGATTCGCCGGGATCGGAATGGCGATCGCGCTGAAGCAGGCCGGCATCGACGACTTCGTCATACTGGACCGGGCCGATGACCTGGGCGGTACCTGGCGCGACAACACCTATCCGGGGCTGTGCTGCGACGTGCCCTCGCACCTGTACTCGTTCTCGTTCCGGTCGTGGCGGTGGAGCCGGCGCTTCCCGCCCCGCGAGGAGATCCTGCGCTACCTGCACGGGCTGGTGGCCGAGAACGGACTCGGCCCGCACTTCCGGTTCGGCTGCGGTGTCGCCAGCGCCGAATTCGACGAGCCCGGCGCGATCTGGAACCTGGTCCTCGAGGACGGCAGCACGCTGCGGGCCAGCGCGGTCGTGTGCGCGGTCGGACAGCTTGGCCGGCCGGCGCTGCCCGACATCGCGGGCCGGGACAGTTTCGGCGGGCCGTCCTGGCACTCGGGGCAGTGGAATCACGACGTGGACCTGGCCGGTCGGCGGGTGGCCGTCATCGGCACCGGGGCCAGCGCGATCCAGTTCGTGCCCGAGATCGCCGGGACCGCCGGGCACCTCGATGTCTACCAGCGCACCCCGCCGTACGTGCTGCCCAAGATGGACCGGCCGTACCGGGCCGCCGAGCAGGTCTTCTATGACCGCGTGCCGGCGGTCCGTAAGGCCGACCGGCTTCGCATCTTCCTGTACGGTGAGCTGCTCACCAGCGGCTTCGTCCTGTCGCAGAAGCTGCTGGCCGGGCCGATGCAGCTCTGGCGCCGGCAGCTCAACGCCCAGATCGCCGACCCGGAGCTGCGCGCGAAATGCGTCCCCGACTACGTGATGGGCTGCAAGCGGGTGGTGTTCTCCACCGAGTGGTATCCGGCCCTGGCCCGGCCGAACGTCGAGCTGGTCACCGACCCGATCGAGCGGATCGTCCCGGAGGGCATCGTGACGGCCGGCGGCGCGACGCGCGCGGCCGACGTGATCATCTACGGCACCGGGTTCAAGGCGGTGGAGTTCCTCGTGCCGATGACGATCACCGGCCTGGACGGCTGGCGGCTGCAGGATGCCTGGCGGGACGGGGCGCAGGCATACCTGGGTGTCAGCGTCAGCGGCTTCCCGAACTTCTTCATGCTGTACGGGCCGAACACCAACCTCGGCGGCAATTCGATCATCTACATGCTCGAGGGCCAGATCGGCTACGTTCTCGGCGCGATCCTGGCACTGGAGACCGAGCGCCTCGACTGGCTCGACGTGCGCCCGGACGTCCAGGACGACTTCAACTCGTGGGTCCAGTCCGCCAGCGGGAAATCGGTGTGGGAATCCGGCTGCCA
>JASHOV010000268.1 GCA_030038495.1 Streptosporangiaceae bacterium | reverse complement strand
AGTGCCTCCTGCAGCGTCGCGATCAGATCGTCGTCCCCCCAGAGGGCGTTCACGAGGCTCACCTCCCGGCCTTGTTGACGGCGATGGTCCCGGGCTGGGCGCTGAGCAGGCCGACCAGATGCGGCGACCGGCGGAGGCGGTCGAGGCAGCGGCCCCGGATCGGGCCGATGCTGCCGATCGGGAGGACGAGCCGCTCGCTGATCTGCTTATAGCCGAGCGGCGGGTCAGCCATCAGCAGGCTCAGCAGCCGGTGGCACTCGTCGGACAGCTCGCGCCAGGCCGCGCGGAACGCGGCGTTGCGCTCAGCCCGGATGACTTCCTCCTCGATCATCGCGTCCGAATCCGCGGCGGGCAGCTGATCTTCCGGCGGCAGGCCGTCGAGGTCATTACGGCGAGCTGCCCGCTGGATCTTCAGGCATTCGTTCCTGGCAGTGGTGGCCAGCCAGCCCGGCAGCGCAGCCGGGTCGCGCAGCGTCTCGATGTGCTCCACCAGCAGCAGCCAGACGGTCTGCCCGACGTCGTCGATGTCCGGCCGGCTCAGCCGATAGCGGACGCAGATCGACCACACCAGCGGGGCGTAGCGCTCGATGAGCTCGTCCCACGCCGCCTGGTCGCCGTCCGCCGCCCGGCCGACAAGAGCAATGACCGTCGGGTCGTCGCGCATGGCCTGTCCTTTCGGTCGGCGGGATCGCTGCTCGCAGGTCGGAGCCGGCGCCAGGTACGGAGATACATCTATCCACCCGAAATCTACGGAAGACGGAGCTGTTTGTCCGGCTATCGAATGGAAGTTACTGAGTCCTGCGACCGGGAGTCACCGCAGATAGTCACGAAAAATGGCTGTATCAGGAGCGGGCGTTCACCCTCCGAAGTCCGGAAGGCCTGAACCAGGCGACACGCGATCGAACGAGGGAGGCCAGGGATGGGCAAGGGTTTCGGGCTGGCAGCTGGCCTGGAGCTCCTGGTCAACTGCCCCGACTGCGGCCTGCCTGCCGAGATCGCGGATCGGTTCTCGCTTGCCGCACGGCGGCTCCCGGCGGCAGCGGCGGCGGGGAGCGCTGCTGCCGGGAGCCTAAGCCCGGAGCTGACACTGGTCTACGCCGGTGACCATGATGACCGGGACGCGAGCTGCGAGGACACGGCGGCTCCCCGCATACTCGCGGTCCCGGCCGCTGGCCGTCCGCGACGATCGACACGCACCAATGGTTAGCTGCTGATCGCGTACGGTCCGGTATGGCAGGCTGTGCGCATGCTGAACCGACTCGAGGTTGCGGGCGCCAGGCGCAGGCTCGCGCGGCGCGGGGCCGGACCCGGCCACCGCCCTGACCCGACGCTCGGGATGGGTACCGACCGCCTGCCGCAGATCGAGCACGTCGTGATCGTGATGATGGAGAACCACTCCTACGACAACTACTTAGGAATGCTGCGGCGCGACGGGAGCGACGGGCTGCCGCTGGATGAGCACGGCGCGCCCTCGTCGACGAACCTCGCGGACAACGGAACCGCGGTGCGGATGCGGCACTTCGGCGGCACCAGGCAAAAGAGCGGGGTGCCGACCCAGAGCTGGAACGCCAGTCATATCCAGTTTGACGACGGCAGCTGCGGCGGCTTTGTCCGGAGCATCGAAAGCACGCTACCGGGCATGGACGCCTCGGTAGCGATGACGTACTGGGACCAGAAGGACCTGCCGTTCTACTACGGGCTGGCGGGCACCTTCCCGCTGGCAACGTGCTGGTTCAGCTCGTGCCTGGGCCCGACGTTCCCGAACCGGCGGTTCCTGATCTCGGGCACGGCGCACGGGCTGATCGACGACCTGCCGTTCGGGATGATCGACTATCCCGCCTCGGGCACGATCTTCGATCTGCTGACCGCGCACGGCATCAGCTGGGCGAACTACCATCACGTCTCGGCGGTCAAGACCAACTGGCGGCTGCTGTCGCGTGCCGCCGGCCTGAACGCGCTGCGGGTGCTGGGCACCCTCGTGGCCGCGATCTTCCCCCAGCTTGTCCCGGCGCTGGAGAGCAAGCTACAGACAACGGCCGGGCTGTACCCGCTTGGCATCCTGCGCTCGCTCAATCACCTGCGGCCGATCAGCCAGTTCTGGTCGGCGGCCAGGGCCGGCACGCTGCCCGCGGTCACCATCGTTGACCCCGACTTCGGCAGCTGCTCGGAGGAGAACCCGCAAGACATCCAGATTGGCGAGGGGTTCGCGGCCAAGGTAATCAACGCCGTCATGACCGGCCGCGGCTGGTCCAAGACACTGCTGATCTGGCTGTATGACGAGCACGGCGGATACTTTGACCACGTCGAGCCGCCGGCGGCGGTGGAGCCTGACGACGTACCCGGCCAGACCATTCTCGAGCGATACGCGCTGCTGCGCTGGCTGCTGTCATTGACCAGTTACGCCAAGAAGATTCAGGCCGCCGATGACGGTCCGAGGACCTATGACCGCCTGGGCTTCCGGGTGCCCGCGGTAATTGTCTCCCCTTATGCCAGGGCGGGCTATGTGACCAGCACCCCGTACGATCACACCTCGATACTCAAGCTCATCGAGGAGAAGTGGAATCTCCCGCCGCTGACAAGGCGCGATGCAGCGGCCACGGCCCCCCTGGACGCGCTGGATTTTGACAGCCCGCCCCATTTCCTGACGCCGCCGCCGTTGCCGGCGCCGGCCAGGCAATGGTTCGGACAATAGCGTGACGTGCCGGTATTCGTGCTATACCAGGGCTGCCGATAGTTAATCCAGGGTCGCCGAGGAGAACCGCATGGCCGACGAGCCGGATCAGAATGGCGCGCCGTCGCCCGCACCCGCGGATCAGCCAGCCGCCGCGGTACCGGGTCTATCGGCCGTGCAGCTGGCGCTGTATGCCGGCTGGACCATGGCGGTTCTGTACGGCAGTATCCCGGCCGGCCCGCCCGGCCGGCCGGCCGAGCTGCCGACCGTCCACGAGCTTGATCCCGGGCCTCGGCGCAATCTGGAGCTGACCCGGCTGCGGCACCTGCTGACGGGCTTGCTGCCAGGCTTCGCGAGCATGCGCTACCTGGACCAGATTCCGACCGGGGACGCGCCCGAGGACGAGCAGCTGCGCGCGTCGACGCTCGAACTGCTGAATGTGGCCATCATGACCGCGCTGACCGGAGCGCCCGCCGAGGTCGAGCTGGCCTACGAGCTGGGGCGCTCGCTGCGTGATACCGCGAACCCGCCCGAGCCCCCGCCGCCGCAGGATGCGTCAAGGAAGCCGGTCCGGGAAGAGACCCAGCTGGAGGAGGTCGTCCTGGAGCAGGTCGACCTGGGGGAGTATGGCCGCGGGCACGTCGACCTGGTGGAGGTCGACGTGGTGGAGGTCGACCTGGCGGAGGCGCCCGAGGCGCCAGAAGAGGCGATCGCGGACGAGCCCCAGGAGCCCGCGGACCCGCCGCGGCCCGCGGACGCGCAGCGGCGCGAGCCCGCCGGCCCGGCGCATCGTGCGCCGCAGAACTCGGTCGCCTACCAGCTGTCGCACGAGCGGATCGCGACGCTGCAGGAATGGCTGGCGATCTTGTCCGACAAGTTCCCGGAGCTGACGACCGCGGTCGTCGCCGGATCGCTCGGCCGGTGGAGCGACTTCGCGGCCGTCACGCTCGGCACCGAGGCTGGCGCCAGGCCGGTGAGCAGCGGGCTCAGGCAAGGCTCTGGCCGGACCTCGGTCGAGGACAGCATGCGCAGCTACCTGCTTCCGCAGGGCGACGTCTGGCTCATGCTGCTGATTGGCGAGGAGGCAACGTCCGGATTGCTCACGCCGGAGGGATATGTGGCGGCGGGCGAGGCCGCGCTGCACCGATCGGGCGTGATCGTGCGCGGTGTGATCCGGCATTACTGGGCCGCGTTCCTCGTCATCGCGGCAGCGCTGGCCGGCATTCTGTACCTGTCCCTGACCTATCTCGGCGGCGCGAGCCAGGTATGGACTTCGATCGCCGCAATCGGCTGCTCACTGGGAGCGGCGGCGCAGACGGTTGCGTCGAGATCGGCGCGCCTGGCGGCAGAGGCCGGGAAGCCCGTGTTCCAGATGTCAGAAGAGGACGCCATGGCGTGGGCGATCACGACACTGCCCGCAGCCAGCTTCACCTTCCGCGGCGTGCGCCGTCTCCGGCGTGCTGGCATCCCGCCGACCGCCAGTCTCGGCCGCTTCTGACGCGTGCCGTAGGCTCACGACCGGCAGGCCGGCGCACGGAAAGCGGGTGAGCGATGTCCCTGGAGGTGACGCGGCTGCAGCTAGCGACGCTGCGCGGCGTGGATGGCCGGGACTGGCCCGTGCACGGGTTCCTGGTCACCTATCCCGGCGGTGCAGTCCTGGTCGACACCGGCGTCGGCGGCCCGCAGCAATGGCTGACCGACTGGCGGGTCGTGAACCGCTCAGTCGCGGATGCGCTGGACGAGCGCGGCCTGACCCCCGGCGACATCGGGCTGGTCGTCAACACGCACCTGCACTTTGACCACTGCGGCCAGAACGCGGTGTTCAAGCACGCGGCCTTCTATGTGCAGCGAGCCGAGCTCGACCGGGCCCGGCGCGAGGCTCCCGAGCTCGCCGACTGGTTCGACTTCATGGGCGCGCGCTTCGAGTTGCTGGATGGCGACACCGAGATCCTCCCCGGCCTTTCTGTCATCACGACTCCCGGCCACACGGTCGGCCATCAGTCGGTCCTGGTCGCCGGGGCTGACGGCTCCTCGGACCTGCTCACCGGAGACGCGGCGTATACGCCGCGGCAGTACGAGCACCCGGACAGCGATGACCTGCCCGACGGGCAGGCAAGCGACCTCGCGGCGTGGCGCGCGTCCGTGCAGCGCATCAAGGCCGCCCGGCCCGACCGGGTGCAGTTCTGCCACAGCACCGCGGTCATCCACTCTTGACTCGCACATGGCACGGCATCGCGCGCTTTGAATCCGCGGCCGTGGTGAGCGCGCCGCCCGATCGCGCCTGGTCGCTGCTGAGCAGCCCCGAGGTGTGGTCGCTTTCCGGCGAGCACACCTGCGTCTTCGAGATCCCGGCCCGGCTGCCGGACGCGGGAGACCGGCTCTGGTTCTGCGTGGGCGCCGACGCCGGGGGCCAGGTGTTCGGGCTGCCGATGGAGGTGGCGGCGGCCGGGCGGCAACTGGACGTCAGGGCGGGTGGCGGGGACCGCACCTGGCGGCTGTCGGCCGAGCCGGTCCGGCGCGGCACCAGGCTGCGGATTGACGGGACGGCCCGGACGCGGCGTGACCAGGTCGTGGAGACCGAGGCGCAGCTGCGCGGCGGCCTGGCAAGCTGGCTTGAGCAGATGATGGCCGTACTGGACGGCAGTCGGCCGTGGCCCGATCCGGGGGTGCCGGGACCGCTGCGAGCGGCCGCTCTCGCCGTGCCGCAGCCGCAGGGCGCGCTGGAGGTAGCCGGCACGGCCGACCTCGCCGTGCCCGCGGCGCAGGCGGCTCGGTTGCTGCGCGC
>JASHOV010000267.1 GCA_030038495.1 Streptosporangiaceae bacterium | reverse complement strand
TCACGATCTGGTCCCGCTCGGCCGGCTCCAGCACCCGCACCTGATGCACCCGCACCTGCGGATCACCAGCCACCCCCGCCAGCACCCGCGCCAGCCGCCCCGCGATGCTCCCGGCCGTAGCCGGGTCGAACAGGTCCGCCGCGACCACAACCGACCCGCGCAGCCCGGCCGGGGCACCATCGGCGTCGAAGATCTCGGCCACGGTGAATTCCAGGTCGAGATTGGCCGCCGGCGTGCCGCCGGGCAGGCCGCCGATCCGCAGGCCCGGCAGGTCCAGGGTCGCCGGGGCGTTGTTCTGCACCATCAGCTTGACCTGGAACAGCGGGTGGCGGGCCAGCGACCGTTCCGGGGCCAGCACCTCCACCAGCCGCTCGAACGGCACATCCTGATGATCCAGCGCCCCCAGCCAGCAGTCGCGGACCCGGCCCAGGACCTCGGCGAACGAGGGGTCCCCGGACACATCGGTGCGCAGCACCAGCGTGTTCACGAAGAACCCGACCAGGTCACGCAGTGCCTCGTCAGTCCGCCCCGCCACCGGCGTGCCGATCGGGATGTCCTCGCCGGCGCCCAGCCGCGACAGCAGCACCGCCAGCGCGGCCTGCACCACTGCGAACAACGTGACCCGATGCGAGCGCGCCACGGCGGCCAGGTCCCGGTGCACGTCGGCGGGGACGCTCAGCGGCGCGCGATCGCTGCGGTAACTGGCCACCGCCGGGCGTGGCCGGTTCCCCGGCAGCGCCACCTCGGCTGGCAGTCCGGCCAGCACCTGCCGCCAGTACCCCACCTGCTCGGCGAGCAGACTGTCCGGGTCATCTTCCTCGCCGAGCAGTTCCCGCTGCCACAGCGCGTAATCGGCGTACTGCACCGGCAGCGCCACCCACCCCGGCGCCTCACCCCGGCACCGCGCCGAATACGCCGCCGACAGATCCCGGGCCAGCACCCCCATCGACCAGCCGTCCCCGGCGATGTGGTGCAGCACCACCACCAGCACATGCACATCCGCGGCCACCCGCAGCAGCCGCGCCCGCAGCGGCACCTCCGCGGCCAGGTCGAACGGCTGCCCGGTCACCGCCGCCACCGCCCCGGCTAGATCCTCCTCGCCGACTTCGCTGACCGGCAGCTCCCAGCTCACCTCGGCCGGATCCAGGATCCGCTGATACGGCTGGCCGTCCACCGCGGGAAAGACCGTGCGCAGCACCTCATGCCGCCCGGCCACGTCGGCCAGCGCCGCGGCCAGCGCCCCGGCGTCCAGGTCCCCGGCTAGCCGCAGCGCCACAGGGATGTTGTAGACCGCGTTCGGTCCCTCCAGCTGAGCCTGAAACCACAGCCGCTGCTGCGCGAACGACAGCGGAATCATCAGAACTCCCTAATGAGAATTACCGGGCGCACCACGGGCCTGACTCTTCCCGGGCATCTGGCCATCATTTTCCAGAGCCGATTAATACGACCCAGATATCGGACGGTAAAATGCCGACCAATGGCCCTGTCTGGCACGTGTCGAGCTCCTTTTAGTTCACTCTCAGCTCAGCCTTCTCAGCCGGTGAGTGCCATTGCGCCGCGCACCGATGGTCCATCAATTTAAGCGGGCGAGAAACCCGGAATTGTGCCCCCGGCCGGCACGTTGGCTGGTCCGGGGGGCGCCCCGTTCTGGGCTTGCGGTGCAAATTGAGTTCGATACAGCTGCTCGTAGAGCCCGCCACCCGCCAGCAGCTGTTCATGGGTTCCGCGCTCGGTGATCCGGCCAGCGTTGACGACCAGGATCTGGTCGGCATCGCGGATGGTGGACAGCCGGTGCGCGATCACCAGCGATGTCCGGCCCTGCAGCGCGGTCCTCAGCGCCCGCTGCACCGCCACTTCCGACTCCGAGTCCAGGTGGGCGGTGGCCTCGTCCAGGACGACGACCCGCGGGGCCTTGAGCAGCAGCCTGGCGATCGCGACGCGCTGCTTCTCGCCGCCGGAAAACCGGTATCCGCGATTGCCCGCCACTGTGTCGAGGCCATTGGGAAGCGAACAGATCAGATCCCAGATGTGCGCCGCCTCGCATGCCTCGACCAGGTCCGCTTCACTGGCATCCGGGCATGCATACAGCAAATTGGCCCGGATAGTGTCATGGAACAGGTGCGCGTCCTGGGTGACCACGCCGATCATGTCCCGCACCGACTGCAGCGTCACCTCACGGAGATCGTGACCGCCGATTCGCACGGTCCCCGAGCCGGGGTCGTACAACCGGGGCACCAGGTGGGTAATCGTGGTCTTCCCTGCTCCCGACGGGCCGACCAGCGCAGTCAGCTTTCCGGTCGGCGCGCGGAAGCTCACGTCCTGCAAAACCAGGGCATCATCCGATTTTTCCACCCTCGTCAGCGTCAGCGCCTCCAGCGAGGGAAGCGTCACCTCGCTGGCCGTGGGGTACCTGAACGAGACGTGATCGAACTCAATCTCTGGCGCCGCCTCGGTGCCGGACTTTCCGACCGGAAGCGGGCTGGCCCCGGGCCGGTCCGTTACCGCCGGCTTGAGGTCCAGCACCTCGAACAGCCGGTCAAAGCTGACCAGCGTAGTCAGCACGCTGACTTGCAGACCGGACAATGACTGGATCGGGCCGATAAGCCTCCCCAGCAGGGCAGACAAGGCTACGAGCGTGCCGAGCTTGATGCTGTGGTGGATGACCAGGTATCCGCCGAGGCAGAACGCACCCGCGGTAACGAACGAGGTCAGTGTGCCCATGAGAATGCCGAACCCGCTCCCGTACACCGACGCCACCATGGACATGTCGCGGAGCGAGGCCGACCGGGCCTCAAACAGGCTCGTCTCTTCCTCGGGCTGCCCGTAGAGCTGGGCCAGCATCGCTCCGGACACGTTGAAGCGCTCCTGCATCAGCGACGTCATCGCGGCGGTGCGCTGCATCCGCTCCCGAGTGAAGCGCTGCAGCCTGCGGCCGACCAGCCTGGCGGGAAAGATGAACAACGGGGCCACCAGCAGCGCCAGAACCGTGATCTGCCAGCTCAGGATGAGCATTGTCGCGAGCGTGAAGATCAATGTCACTATGGTGCCGAGCGTCGAGGTCAGCAGCCCGGTGAGTGCCGCCTGCGCGCCGACGACGTCGGAGTTCAGCCTGCTGATCAGCGAGCCAGTCGTCGAGCGGGTGAAGAACCCGAGTGGTTGCTTCTGTATGTGCTGGTACACCTGATTGCGCAGCTGATACGTAAGCCCCATGCCGATCCGGCTCGAGGACCAGCTGGTCAGATAGGCGAACCCCGCGCCTAGCAGCGCGATCGCCGCAGTTGCCACGGTCAGCCAGAAGACAACTCCCCAGCGGCCGGCCAAGATACCGTCATCAATGATCGCCGCCGTCAGCAAGGGACCTGAAATCGAGCTGGCCGCGCCGATTGCCGTGAGCGTGAGCAGTATTGTTATGAGCCACCGGTACTGCCGTGCGTACGGAAGAATCCGCCGGACCGTGCCCGGCCTGACCTTCTGTTTGCTGATCTTGTCGTCATAGGCCCGCCCCAGCATCCCAATTGGGCCCAGACCGCCGCCCATCACGGGCCGTGGACCTCCCATCATCGTCCGAGACCTCCTTGGCTCGCTACTTTCCCCGGCCCAGCTCTGCACTCGCCCCGATCTCGGGCGGGAACAAAGTCTTAGCCCATTTGCCAATATCGGCCGTGCAGATCTAGCGCCTTCAGGCCTGCTTTGCCGAGTATCCTCTGCGCACGTCTGAAACGACAACCGTCGGAATGTCGTCAGGACGGTGGCAACATTAATATAGCGCGGCTCCAGTACGTCCCTACGATGCGTTCAACTGACGATGCACTTCACTTGAACGCGCTATTCCGGATAAACCCAGAGCAGACCGTCCGCCGACGAGATCATTCCATCAGAAAAGAATGGCTGCTCGACGTCGAACTCAGCGCCCAGGTCTGCCCGGGCCTGAAGCTGCGAACCCTCATGCATCACTTTCCGAACCATCGGGGTCTTGAATAGGGGCACCATGCTGCCGGTCTCGCTATCGGCAAGCCGCTGGACCGCATTTCCGAAGTCCTTCGAGCCCGAGCTCAGTCGACCCGCGATAGCGTCAGCTTCACTTAGCCGGAACTCGCCTGACGAGAGCCCTCCGACGAGGCTTACAAAGGCCTCCAGCTCAGAGTGACTGCTATTCGTGACTTTCCTGGCCGCCCAGAAATAGGATGCCTCATCCGCGTGCATTTCGTAGAAAGAGACCAGGAACTCATAGAACACTCCGTACTCGCGACGGTACCTGGCCTCGAACTCCCGGAATGCCGCCTCCTCGCCGACGACTCCCTCCATGACGCTATTGATCGAGCGCCCGGCCAGCATCGCGCTGTAGGTCGCCAGGTGAACGCCCGATGAGAACACCGGGTCGACGAAGCACGCCGCATCCCCGACCAGTACAAGGCCCGGCCGCCAGAACGTCGTGTGACAGTACGAGTAGTCCTTGCGCACCCGTACCTGCCCGTACACCCCGTCGGTAACTCGCCTAGCGTCCGCGAGGTAATCAGAAATGTGCGGCGACTCCTCGATCAGCTTCAGCAGCATCCCTTCCGGGTCGCCCTGGATCTTATTCGCCAACTCCTGATGCACGACGGCGCCCACGCTCGTAATCGTCGGGCTTAGCGGTATGTACCAGAACCATCCGCTGTCGAACGCGCAGGAAAAGATGTTCCCCGAGTTCGGCTCCGGCAGGCGCTTCCCGTTTTCGAAGTAACCGAACAGGGCAACGTTACGGAAGAAATCCGAGTACGTGCGAGACCCACCCACGGATCGATAGATGCGGCTCCTGTGGCCGGATGCGTCCACAACAAACCTGGCGCGGACCAGATGTTCGTTGCCAGCAGCATCACAATACGAGACTCCGGCTGCCCTGCCATCCTCGTCGAAGACGCTCCGAACCGTGCATTGCTCCCGAACATCGGCGCCGACGCGGCGAGCATTATCCATGAGGATCTTGTCGAACTTCATTCGCTCGACTTGATATGCGAACGACGTCGGGCCTGCCATACGCGGCGCCACCGAAAAGGAAAACGTCCACGGATCTGGGCTGGCGCCCCACCTAAAGGTCCCGCCCAGCTTGCGCGTAAATCCAGCGCGTGCTACCTCATCCGAGCAGCCAATCAGCTTGCAGATACCGTGAACAGTCGGGGGCAGCAGCGACTCGCCAATCTGATATCGCGGGAATTGCTCGCTCTCCAGGACCAGAACTCTATGTCCCCGCAGCGCTACCACTGCAGCCAGCGTCGAGCCACCCGGGCCACCGCCGACGACCACGACATCAAACTGCTCGCCGTTCGCAGTATGCATCTGCCACTCTCCCGGGGGTCGTTGCGTCATTAATGTCACAACGATAAGACTTGGCTTAGTTTCATCCCAGTGCGACAACCGTAGTCTGCGAGGCAGCCCATGAACGAACTGACGCAGCGCCTGACCGTTGACCAGCCCGTGGTCGTCGGCGGCCCGGATCCCTCGCTAGAAGAACTCGAGCGGCGGCTGAATGACATCGGGCATGTATTCATTAAGTTCACAGAAACTCGTGGCGGCACTGACCTGGGAATCCGTGTCGACCGTCCGGCCTGCGATGACAGCGCGGCCGACTTCGGCAACGGCACCGGGACCGTCCACATTGAGGGCACCGTCACCCTGAACCACGACCCCGTGCGTTGCATCGCCACTATCGACCTCGCGACCCTCAAGGGAAGTGCTCACCTGGTGCTCGTCGAGGAGCCCGCCGATGAGCCCGAAGCCGAGATGGCCGCGGCATCCGATTGAGATAGGCGACAGGCTGATAGCTGTCCTCAGAATCCAAGCTCATAATCGCGGCCTCCGGGACCCTGGGTTCCGGAGGCCGCCGCGGCTTGGACGTAATCGCTCAGCCGTCAGACCAGCCATGCTGTTGCGCGAATCCAAGCAGGCTCTGCCGCACGTCCAGAATCTGCTGACCGGTTAGCCCTGGCGCGGAGGCCAAGAGCAGTTCGGTAAGAGCGTGCGTGAACTCTTCGGGTGAGAGCACGTCACACAACTGCTCCTCATCTACTACGCCAGATGAGTCGCTTTGAATCGGCACCGCGTCGGCCGCCAGCCCAGTGATTTCCGCCGGTGGCGGAATCGCCATCTCCTCGGCCGCCTGAGCCGGAATGGCCGGGCGGGGCCCCGGCGAAAGCGGCTGCCCGTTTCCGCTGGCTTTCTCCTGAATCAGATGTGCCGCGAACGCCTTCCGGCCTCGATCGCTGTTCATGACCTCGAATTCGACGCGCATTCCCGGGCGCACCGCGTCCGGATCCTCATCGAACACCGAAGCGTGCAGGAATATGTCCTCTCCGCCGTCCTCAGCAGCCACGAATCCGTAACCGCGTACGTGGTCGAACTGCAACACCTTTCCTGTAGCCAATTGCCGCTCTCCTCCACTCCCGCGCGATGCCTGAGCCAACTGAGACAACATATTTTCTTATATCGGTACGTTCAACTGATGCAACGAGCCACTTGAACTTCGCGAGCCGACCCTGCTACGGCAATAGAATATTGGTCGGACTGAGCTAGCTAACTGCGGCAGGACAGAGGCGGGTTGCGGCATGCCCCATGTATTCGCGAACGGTATACGGCTTGCTTACGAGCGCAGCGGCCGCGGTGACCCCGTGCTCATGATTATGGGCCAAGCGGCGGGCGGCAACGTGTGGTCGATGTACCAGGTACCGGCCCTGACCAAGGCCGGATACGAGGTCATCACCTTCGACAACAGGGGGATACCACCCTCGGATGTGCCCCCCGGTGCCTACTCGCTCGCCGAACTGGTAACCGACACAGAGCAGCTGATCGAGGCGCTGGGCCTGGGACCCTGCCGGCTGGTCGGGGCATCGCTGGGTGCGGCGATCGCAACGGAACTGGCTGTCAAGAGGCCGGATCTGGTCACCTGCTGTGTGCTGATGGCCATGCGGGCCCGCACCGACGCGTTCCGGCGGGCGTTGTCTAATGGCGCGAAGGAGCTAGCCGACAGGGGCATCGAGCTGCCGCCGGTCTATGCAGCCGCGAACTCGGTCCTGCACATGTTCTCGGCTGCCACGCTCAACGACGAGAAGGTCGTTTCAATGTGGCTAGACCTCTATGAGATGTCAGCCCGCGGAAAGGCGGCTCGCGGGCAGAACGCGATCGATCTCACGACTGACCGCCGCGACGCGCTGCGGGCAGTCCCGGTGCCGTGCCGGGTCATTGGTTTTGCCAATGACTTCACGTGCCCGCCGCACCTCTGTGCCGAGGCAGCTGACGTTATTCCGGACTGTGACTATATCGAAATCGAGTCGTGCGCGCACTCGGGATACCTCGAACGACCGGAGGTGGTCAATGCGGCGATTATCGAGTTTCTCCAGAAGAACTAGTGTCCTGAGGCGGTTGGCCAACGGCAATCGCTTCGGCAGATCACGTGATTACCCAGGGCAAGCACATCAAAACCGCCGGCGAGAAATGACCTGATAGCCTGCGCGGGCGTGTTCACGATCGGCTCATGCCCGAGATTAAACGAGGTGTTAACCACCAGCGGAATGTCGGTTATCCGCCGGAACTGGTCGACTAGCGACCAGTACAGCGGCGCATCGGCCCGTACTATCGCCTGCGGCCGGGCGGAGCCATCGACATGCACTATTGCCGGGACTCGCGCTCTGACTTCCGGCCGGACTTGGGTCGCTACGTTCATAAACGGCGACTGGAAACTCCCCTCGAAATAGGAGCTGAACTCTTCAGCAAGGACGCTGGGGGCTACCGGCCGCCAGACCTCGCGGCCTTTCAGGCGGTTCAGTCGTGACAGCACCGACCGATCGCGCGGATCAGCGAGGACACTGCGCGCTCCGAGTGCACGCGGGCCAATCTCGGCGCGGCCCTGGAACCAGGCGACAATCTTGCCCGACACGAGGTGGTCCGCCACCTCCTTTACCAGGACGTCGTCGGTGAGCTCCCGGGCTGGAAACCCAGCCTCGTCCAGGGCCTGCCGGCACCGGGCATTGCTGTATTCCGGGCCGAGAAAAGCGTTGCGCATACGCGGGAATGCCGTCGGCTCTGTCTTGCCGCCGCAGAGTTGCCGGTATGCCTCCAGCGCAGCCCCGAGGCTGACACCGTCATCAGCCGAAATCGGAGGCACGAACATGTCCTCATAGATCTGGCTGCGAGCGAGCACGCCGTTAGCCGTGCAGTTGAGGGCGACGCCGCCGGCGAGGACCAAGTGCGACTGCCCGGTCGTCTGCCGCAGGCTGGTGGCAAGGGTGACCATCGCCTGCTCGATAACGCTCTGCGCAGATGCGGCAAACTGTGCGTATGCCATGACCTCGTCGCTCAGAGCTTCTGCGTATGGAAAGCAGAATTCCGCGAACCACGCCCGCAGCCGTCCCTCGGGGCTCTTGCGCTGAGCCGTTTTGTCCGGCGAGGCCAGCTCGGCTCGTAGCTTTGGTCCGTCCGCTGTCACCTGCAAGGGCATTTCCAGCCCGGGTACTCCATAGGCCGCTAGCCCCATGAGCTTGCCCTCAGCGCCCCGGGTCCCGACCTTCCCCAGGCCGGCATAGTGGCTGGCGGCTCGGTAGAAGTGCCCAAGCGAATCATGGATCGGGATATGCCGACTGAAGGTGATACCACCTTCGTTCGCAACACCGAGAGACGCAGATTCCCGCTCCCCTCGGCCATCTACGATCAGTACGGCGGCACGATCGAATCCACTGCAATAAAAGGCGCTCGCGGCGTGGGCAAGATGGTGGCGGATCCGGTAAACGGGAGGTAGGCAGGGAAGCTCCGCGAATCCGGCCGGCAGCGCGCCGGTGATGCTGCGGGGAGGATCATTCTGGCGCTGAGCCTTAAGAAACAGGGAATGATCCCAGCCGATCGCGATCGCGTCGATGTCCTGCGGCTTTGCGCCGGCATACTGCAGGCACCACTCAGCAGCCCCGGCAGGGCCCTCCGGCGGGACGTACTTTATCCGGCTGATCCGCTCCTGCGCGAGCATTGCGACGGGTACTCCGTCGCAGACCAGTGCCGCCGACGGATCATGGGAGGCAGCGTTCAAGCCAAGGATTAGCATCTGACCTCCAGAAGACAACCGCTTCAGAGCTTTCGCAGGACCCGGCGCGCAGACAAAAGGACAAGTCAGCGCCATCGTACCGTGCCGGGAAATAGGTAGCACCTGTCGCTAATACACCGCCAATGCCCGGAGCCCATCTCCGCGCAACCTAGTGAGGCCTGCCGAATCCGGGCGTCCAACTGCTACCGCGCGGCAGTTGCGCATTTGAAGTTTGCCGGAACGACGTCAGTTTATTTAATTTGGCATGGGTTGCAGAGCCGACGTTGCGGCCGGGGAGCCACGAGGCTGGCGTCTGCGTGCGGCTGCCGGCGCTAGGTGCTCTTGAGGACTCCGGTGGCCGTTCCCCGGCCGTGGATGTCCCGCACGGCGGTCATCGTCGCCTCTCGATCCCGGACGGCGCTCACCACCATGCCCTGGTGGTCGAACAGCGGAGAAATCAGCCGGTACTCGAAGTGCAGGCGGCTCTCGCTGTGATCGCCGTTGTACCCTGCCGCCCGGGCCGCTTCGGTCATCGCCAGCGCCTGCAGCGGGCCGTGTGTGAGCAGCCCAGGGTAGCCCTCTACCTGAATTGCGTAGTCGCGATCGTAGTGAATGCGGTGCGCGTTGTACGTCAGCGCCGAGAAGCGAAAGAGCAAGGTCGGGGAGACCTCGATGACCCAGTCGCCGTCGGCCGGCCGGACTGCCGGGCCGTGCTCCGGGGGAGCCGGCAGCTGGCCGGCCGAGGATGCGGTTTCCCGGTAAACGATGTCCTGCTGCTCGTCGATGACGACCTGACCGCGTTGCAGGATCTGGTGTTCCACCACGATGAAGGTCAGCGGCCCGGACCTGCCCTGCTTCTCCAGGACGGAAAGCACGCGGCTGCGTTTGGTGGCGGGCTCACCGCACCTGAGCGTGCCGCTGGTGTGGACGCGGCCGCCGGCCCACATCCGGCGCCGGCCAAGTGCGGGGAAAGCGGCAATCGTCCCGCGGATAGGGTGCCCGTCCGGGCCTAGCTCGGCTTGGGCGGGCCGGTCGAGCAGATAGACCCAGTGCCAGAGCAGCGGCAGTCCCTCGTCATGCGCGAGGTCAGGTACCGGCACGCCGAGCAGCCCGCCGAGTGCACGAGCAGGCTCCGGCACCAGCATCTCCGTGCGCTCGACAACGTTGTTCATCCCCCGCGGCTCCTTCCCGGCGAAAACCGAGTCCGTTGTATCGGCCCGAAGCCGGACGATTCGCTGAGCTAGTGAGCAGTCTTGGCGCGGATTAGGCTAAAGCACCTCGGGTCCCGTCCTCGGCAGGTATAGCAGTAGGCGACTCGGTTCGCCGATGTCGGGTTCCCGCGCGGGTTTCACAACAGGGAATCATGGAGGCGTCGGATGGCGGTGCAGGCGGAGCAGGCGGAGCAGGCTGAGCAGGCGGACCAGGCGGACCAGACGGAGGGGACCGAGCAGGAAGTCTTCAGCTTTCAGGCGGAGGCAGCGCAGATCCTGGACCTGATGGTCCATTCCCTCTACAGCAACAAAGAGATCTTCCTGCGTGAGCTGATCTCGAATTCCTCCGACGCGATCGACCGGCTGCGGCTGGAACTGCTGTCGCATTCGGAGCTTCCCGAGGCGGAGGGGCCGCTGCGGATCCGGGTCAGCCACGACAACGACGGCCGCACCATCACCATCACCGACAACGGCATCGGGATGAGCCGGGACGAGGTGATCGCGAACATCGGCACGATCGCCAAGTCCGGTACCCAGGAGTTCCTGCGGTCGCTGACGGGCGACCAGCTCAAGGACGCGACCATGATCGGCCAGTTCGGGGTGGGTTTCTATTCGTCGTTCATCGTCGCGGACCGGGTCGTGCTGACTACCCGGCGGGCAGGCCTTGAGCCGGGCGAAGCGGTGCGCTGGGAATCGGACGGCAGGGGTGAGTACACGCTCGAGACGGTCGAGCAGCCAGACCGGGGTACCACGATCGTGCTGCACCTGCGCGAGGGCGAAGATGACCTGCTGAACGGGTGGCGGCTGCGATCGATCATCGAGAAGTACTCCGACCACATCAGCGTGCCGATCCTGATGCCCGCCGAGGCCGAAAGCAAGGCCGAGGAGGAAGAGGCCAAGCCGAAGGCGGACACGACCGTCAACCGGGCATCGGCGCTGTGGGCGCGCCCTAAGAGCGAGCTCGGCGACAAAGACTACAGCGACTTCTATAAGCACATCTCCGGCGAGTTCAACGATCCGCTCGCCTGGGTGCACACCAAGATCGAGGGGACGTACGAGTACACGCTGCTGCTGTTCATCCCGTCCAGCGCGCCGTATGACCTGTGGGTGACCGAATCCCGTCGCGGGGTCCGGCTGCATGTTCAGCGGGTGTTCATCATGGAGGACACCGGGCAGATCCTGCCCAAGTACCTCCGGTTCATTCGCGGCGTCATCGACTCCTCCGACCTGCCGCTGAACGTTTCACGGGAGATCCTGCAGGGCAGCCGGGCGGTGGACAACATCCGCGTCAACGCCGTGAAGAAGGTACTGCGGCGCCTCGTCGAACTCGCCGATGACGAGCCGGAGAAGTACGCCACGTTCTGGAAGGAGTTCGGCATGACCCTCAAGGAGGGCATCGCCGACGACTACTCCAACCGGGACGAGATCGCCAAGCTGCTGCGGTTCAACTCCACCAAGTCCGCATCCGACGACCCGGACACCTCGCTGGCCGACTACGTCGCTCGGATGAAGGAGGGCCAGGAGCATATCTACTACTTCCTGGCCCCGTCGCATGCGGCGGCCAAGGCCAGTCCGCACCTGGAGGCGTTCCGCACCAAGGGCGTGGAGGTGCTCCTGCTCAGCGAGGGCGTCGATAACTGGGTGGTGTCCAGCCTGCGAGAGTTCGACGACAAGAAGCTGCAGTCCGTCGCCCAGGGCGACGGCGACCTGGGCGCGCTGGCCGACGAGGAGGAAAAGCAGGCCAAGGAGCAGGCAGACGCCGAGTACGCGGAACTGCTGGGCAAGCTCAAGGCCTACCTGTCCGGGCAGGCCTGGGACGTGCGGCTGTCCACGCGGCTCACCACATCGCCGGCCTGCATCATCAGCAATGAACCCGAAATCGACGTCAACCTTATGCAGCGGCTGCGCGGAACCGGCCTGCCGCGTCAGGCGGTGCTTGAGCTCAACCCGCAGCACCCGCTTATCCAGCGAATCAATCGCAGACGGGACGGCAAGAACATCGGCGAGTGGGCGCAGGTCCTGTTCAATCAGGCTGTGCTGACCCTCGGTGCCAGGATCGAGGACCCCACCACATTCGTCCGGCGGCTGAACAGCCTGCTCACGGCGCTGACTGAAGAGGAAGCCGCCGGAGCCGGGGAACCCGTCACTGGCGACGGGGCGTTGCGCGCGGACGACCAGGGAGCCGACGGCACGGCCGAGCCGATCGACGCCTCGGACCATGAGGAGGCAGACTGAGCGCGACCCTGGGGGGACGGCTCCTGGCGGTCAGCGATCTGCACGTCACGTTCCCGGAGAACCGAGATTTCGTTGCGAACCTCTGGCCAGGCAACTCGCGCGACTGGCTGCTGGTGGCGGGGGACGTGGCGGAGAAAGCCGCGGACATCGAATGGGCCCTGAGCACGCTCAGAGCCCGCTTCGCAGGCGTGGTCTGGGCTCCCGGCAACCATGAACTGTGGACGCTCAGCACCGACCCGGTCCGGCTGCGCGGTCCGGCCCGGTATCAGCACCTGGTGGCGATGTGCCGCCGGATCGGCGTGATCACCCCGGAGGACCCATTCCCTACGTGGCACGGCGAGGGCGGGCCGGTCATAATCGCGCCGCTGTTGGTGCTGTACGACTACTCATTCAGGCCGGAAGGCACCACCACGAAGGCGGAAGCTCTTGCCCTGGCGTACGAGACCGGCATCGTGTGCTCCGACGAGGCCGTGCTGCACCCAGACCCTTATCCGAGCATGGACGCGTGGTGCCACGCCCGCGTCGAGGAAACCGAGCGACGGCTGGCGGCACTGCCGCCGGGCACTCCTACCGTGCTGGTCAGTCACTTCCCGCTGACTCGAGAGCCAACGCGAGTCCTGAAATACCCAGAGTTCGCCCAGTGGTGCGGTACCGAGCGCACGGCCGACTGGCACCTGCGGTTCGCGGCCCAAGCCGTCGTATACGGCCATCTGCACATCCCCGGCACCACCTGGGAGGACGGTGTGCGGTTCGAAGAAGTCTCGCTCGGCTATCCGGGAGAACTCGCCCTTCATCCGGAACGGCCCCGCACCGTGCGCCAGGTCCTCCCCGGCGCATCCGCAGATCAGGCGGCGGAGACCACGACCGCGGTCACCAACAGCCCGTGACCGGCAAGCCAGCGGCCACTCAATTGAGTGAGCGGTTCGCCATTGACAAACGGACCCGGCACGAGGAGGCGGGCGGCGAATGTGCCCCCATGCGGATCGATGACGATGTCCGCCGACTCGAACCCCAGCCAGCGCCGGGCTAGCGGAAACCACGCCTTGTAGACAGATTCCTTCGCACAGAATAGCAATCGATCCCAGCAGATTCCGGGCATGCTGCCGGCGAGTTCACCAAGCCGGACACGCTCCTCGTCCAGAGCAATCAGCGCAAGCATGCCATGGTCTGGAAGGGCCTCGTTCGGCTCAGCATCCACTCCCAGCGATGCGATATCCCTGGTCAGGCCTACCGCAGCGGCGCGGTACCCGGCGCAGTGCGTAATGCTGCCTGTTACCCCTTCCGGCCATTGCGGTGCACCGCCGGGCCCGGGCAGCACAGCGGCCGGCGGCAGACCCAGCCGGGCCAGCGCTACCCGGGCACAGGCGCGCGCGGTGGCGAATTCCCTCCGCCGGCTTTCCGTGGCGCGCGCGATGAAAGCGCGTTCCTGCGGATAGAGCTCGGCATCGGCTTTGTCCTCGAATGACTCAGCCGAAGCAACCTGTTCGGGCAAGACCCGCTCTATCATCTGACCACCCTATGGACCGTTCTTCTGCGGCAAGGCCAAATTCCGGTAATCGTTACCGGGACCTAGCCCTGGAAGATGGCATCGGAGGCCGCTGCGATTCAAGTAGCAGCAGAATAAGTTCCTTCACCGGAAACATGCTCAACTGCTAATTATCACCGCTTGAACACAATTTCGAAAGTCAGCCGCATAGAAGGATTAAGGATTCACGGCCCACCGTGAGCGCGCGGCGCTGAAATGTACCGCTTGCCGATAGCCACCTAGCTGGAAGAGATCCAGCCGATCGCATAAAGCGCGCGAGCCTCTCCGCGCGGATCTCCGATGGTATGGTAAAGATTTAGAGCTTGTTGCGCCTGGACCTTCGCTTCCAGGAGGCGATCCTGCGCCTGCAGCACATAGGCGCGGCGGAGACCTGCCAGCGCACGGAGTCGCAGGTCGCCAAGCTGCCGAGCCAGATTGATGGCCTCATCCAGATAGTGACCGGCGTCGGCGATGTCACCCAGCCGGAACCTCAGCCACCCGAGATGCTGATTGGCCGTCGCCAGTCCAGCGAGATCACCCAGCCTGGCGGCGACCGCTAGCGCGGATTCCTGCGCCAGCGCGAGCCTCTGCCAGCACGCCCTGTCGTCGAAATACCAGCCGACGACCCACGGCAGCTCCCAGGCGTGCGGAGCGTATCCGATTTCGGCGGCCTTGCCGATGATGGCAAGCAGGACATGCCGCTCGCTCTCAAACCACTCGGCCGCCTGTGTGCGACCTCCGATTTCCTCAAGAATGACACCCGGCTGTGGCGGGGTCCGCCCGACCTTGGTGTGGGAGGGGTAAAGGAAACACGTTGCCAAGATCGCGGCATGCAGGTAATGGTCGAGCACGCGGTGCAGCGCGGCATGCCGGTCGGCCTCGCTCTCGCGGGTTATGGCTTCCTCTACGGCGTAGGAGCGCAGCAGCTCATGAAAGCTGTAGCGACTCGGAACGTACTCGGTGAGCAGATGCTCGTCACACAACTCCGCCAGCGCCAGGTCGGCCTGCCCTAGCGGCAACCCCATAAGGCTGGCCGCCGCCGGAACCGTGATATCGGGTCCAGGGTGAACTCCCAGCAGGCGGAACATCCGCGAGGCGCTATCCCCGAGCTTTGCCCGCGACCAGGAAAAAACCATCCGGACGCTGGTCGCCGACTCCCCCGTCTCCAGCACGTCAAGCCGCCCTCGCGCATCCTGCATCTCGGTCGCGAGCGGAGCCAGCGGCAGACCCGGGCGCGCGACGGCGCGGGCGGCGACGTCACACAGGGCCAGCGGGAGGCAACCGCAAAGCACGATCAGCTCGCCGATCGCGCCGGGCTCGGCCATCGCGCGTTCGGCACCCAGGCTCAAGGCCAGCAGTTCGCGCGATTCGGCCTCGGTCAGCACGCCAGGGGTGATCAGGTGCGCGCCCTCCGCGGCCGCGAGGCCGGTGAGCCGGTTCCTGCTGGTGACCAGCACCAGACATCCCGGCGATCCCGGCAGCAACGGACGGACCTGTTCCGCGTCCTGAGCGTTGTCCAGCACGATCAGCATGCGCCGGTCCGCCAGCAGACTGCGGTACAGGGCAGCCCGCCCGTCGGTGTCAGGGGGGATCCGCGCGGACGGCACGCCGACCGCGGTCAGGAAACCCTGCAGTGCGTCGGTCGGCATGACCGGTATGCCAGACGGGCCGGAACCGCGAAGGTTCACGAACAATTGCCCGTCAGGGAACCGGTCGGCGACCCGATGCGCCCAGTACACAGCCAGCGCAGTCTTCCCGATCCCGGCCATCCCGGTCAGCGCGGCGATAACCACGCCGCTCGTTTCCCTGAGGTCCCGTTCCATCAGCGCGGAGAGCACGGCCAGCTCAGCGTGACGGCCCGTGAAGCATCGTGGTGCAGCGGGAAGCTGCCTCGGCACCTGCACAGCGTCGGGGAGCACTGCCGGGCGGGCGGGCTCCCGCACTGAACTCCCCACTCTGATTTCCTGCCGCAGCACTCGCCCGTAGGCCTCGTCCAGGTCTGCACCCGGATTCAGCCCTAGCTCAAGATCAAGGCGTCTGCGCATGTCTTCGTGGACACGGATGGCGGCCGCCTGATTTCCTGACCCTGCCAGCGCTATCATCAGCCGGGTGTGCGCCGGCTCGTTGAGCGGCTCCTCGTCGGCGAGCGCCTGCAATCGTGGTATCACTCGGTCATACTGACCGACTGCGCAGGCTACCTCGGCATAGTGCAAGAGTTCGGCGGTGAGCTCATGTTTGAGCGCTGTGATGCCAGGGTGGCCGAACAGCAGGTCCACGTCGGCGAGCGGCTCACCATGCCACAGGCTAACCGCACTCTCATAGCACTCGAGAGCGATCGCATAGTCACCGGCTGCCCGTGCGGCGGCAGCCCGTTCGGCAAGATCTCTGAAGACCAGCAGATCCACTTCCTCGCGTGAAAGGCTCAGCTGATAGGAGTCCC
Organism: Streptosporangiaceae bacterium; assembly: GCA_030038495.1. Taxonomy (GTDB): domain Bacteria; phylum Actinomycetota; class Actinomycetes; order Streptosporangiales; family Streptosporangiaceae; genus JAJYUU01. The sequence continues at coordinate 14,057 of JASHOV010000267.1, read as the reverse complement.
TGACCGAATCGATCACCCGCTGACTGCCCCCGAGGCGATTATGAGAGTTCAGGCTCCTGCGGATCCTGCTGACATGCGCCTGGATGAGACCTACAGCGGTGCTGGGCGGCGAATCTCCCCACAGCACGTCGATGATCGCGTCCCGGCGCACCAGTGCGCCGGGGTCCATCAGGAGCAGCGCGAGCACCGCGCGCCGCACGGGAGGCCCGAGCAACAGCGGTGTCCCGTCAGCCCAGGCATCGAGCGGCCCAAGCAGCGACACCCACAGTCCCGCATCGTGTCCGGACGGGTGCCTCAACGGAACCAGCCCGCGGGGTTGCCGAGGTAGCGCGGCAGCGACGGCCAGGTCGGCAGTTTGGTCAGGGTTAAGGCCGAGAGCACCAGCCAGCGCGGCCAGCGAGTTCGGCCGCGGCCAACGCCGGCGAAACTGCTCGAAGTCCCGCAAAGCGGCAAGACTGAGCCCGGCCTTGGCCGCTAGCTCTCGCTGGGTTAGGCCTGCATCGCCGCGGTATGCGCGTACTAAAGATCCGAACTGGGATGCCGGAGTGTCCCCGTACCCCATAGGTCCCGTCCCATCACGTTACTACACGGAGATCCCGCGATCTTTCTAAAATGTATACACATTATCTTACTTAAATGTACACACATTATGCTCAATTATAACAATGCCACGAGCCGACGTACAGAAAGGCGTGAGTCAAACAGGCGTAAAAGTCTCCCCAGTACGGCAATCCGGCGTCAGCAAACCACCAGCACAGTTTGATTGGGTCAACTAACGACAGCCTTGGTGCGGGGGGGCCTGCCGAAGGAGAGCCGTGCTACAGCCAAGTGATCGTGCGTACGAGCTAACGGGCAACACTGCGTCCTCCCTTCCGGGCGTCCGCAACGGGGCCACACACGCCGCAAACGGGGCGGTCACACACGCCGCAAACGGGGCCACACAAGCTACAGAGGTCACCACGGCGGTGACGGCCGTTCCCGTGCTCTCACTTCGCCCGGCCGACTCACCCCGGCTCAACGGTGAGGACAGGGCGCACATCGCGCGGCTGGCTGAGATGGAGACAACACTCCCGCCAATCCTGGTGGACTGGCGCACCATGCGGGTGATCGACGGGATGCACCGCCTGATGGCCGCCTCGTTGCAGGGCCGGGAGACCATCGATGTCATATTTTTCGACGGGAATGAGGCGGACATCTTCCTCCGGGCGGTCCAGGAGAACGTCGCCCACGGCCTGCCGCTGTCCCAGGCCGATCGCCGCGCCGCGGCGGAGCGGATCGTCGCGTCGCATTCGTATATGTCGGACCGCGCGATCGGCCATTCTGTCGGCCTGGCGGCCAAGACGGTGGCGGTCATCAGGAGGAGTTCAAGCGAAGGAAACCCGCAGTCAAACGCGAGAGTCGGAAGGGACGGGAGAGTCCGACCGCTGGACAGCGGCGCGGGTCGGCGGCGCGCGGCGGAGCTCCTGACGCAGCAGCCGGAGGCGTCGCTGCGCGACGTGGCCCGCGTCGCGGGCATATCCCCGGCGACGGTGCTCGACGTCCGCAAGCGCCTGGAACGTGGCGAGTCACCCGTGCCGCAGAAGTCCGCGGCGAACGCTGCCCGCAGGGGTACCGATGGCAACGGCGCGGCAGATAACACGGCGGGCAAGGGCATCGCCACCCAGACCCTTCATCTCGGTCCGCGAGCGGCGGTACCGCCAAATCCGACCGCCGCGGTGGTGAAGCTGCTGCGCGACCCGTCGTTGCGCAACAACGAGCGCGGCAAGGGCATGCTGCGGCTGCTGCACATCAACGCGGTCGGCGCGGAGCAGTTGCCAGAAGTAGCCGACGCACTGCCCCCGCACTGCGTCGCCATCGTCGTGCAGCTCGCCCGCCAGTACGCGAAGATGTGGCACGACTTCGCCCAGGAACTGGACGGCCGGGCGCGGATCATTGACCCATCGGCGGCCAGGGGCGCCTGAAAGACACCAGGAGGGCTGCGCCCCGCGGTGCGCAGCCCTCCTGGGGGCCTATCACTCGGCAAACCGGTCACTCGGCAAAACCGGTCACTCGGTAACAGCCGGTCACTCGGTAACAGCCGCCAAGGCCTTTTCATCAAGCGCAAGCCGACCGGTGCCATCGAGCGTCGCCAGGTTGATGTTGGCGATGCAGCGCACCGGATCATCGTTCAGGATCAGATGACCCTCGACGTGCACGGTCCCTGTGCCCTCGTCGAAGTTCGCCGCGCTGAGGTCGGTGGCGTCGCGGTCCAGCGGGAATCCGAGCTCGGTGCCGCCTCGCGTCTGGGTGAATTTGACCAGCAGGTATCCCATCTCGCCGGTCCGTTCGCGGAGTTCCTCCACGGTTGGATCCGATCCGCCCATAACGATGGGCTGATCGATGGTCAATCGCTCGGTCAATTCATTCATCGTAGCCTCCGGAACGATGGTTGATGCCTGATTCCTGCAACAGGTTAAATGCCATTGCACCTTAATTTATAGAACATCTTCGGTGATCGGCAACGGTCGGTTACCCGCCGATTTCATCGGTCAGCTGAACCGACTAACCTTCCCGATCACGTCCTCGCCGTAGAGCCGCAGCGCCTGCTGCGTAGCGAACTCGGCCATGTACCGGCGGAACTCATCCAACGACTCCTCCGCGAGGTTCAGCATGCGGCGGTTGGCGACCACGGCCGGGCTCTGAAGGCGATCGAGAGATCTCTCGATCGCCTCCGGCAATTCGGCGGGCTCGATGACCTCGTCCACCAGCAGCCTGGCGGCGGGTTCACTCGCCCAGATCCGGCGCCCCTCCAGGATTACCTGGCGGGATAGCCGCGGCCCCAGGCATCTGGTCAGCCTGAAATTAGCGGCGCCGGGCACGATGCCTTCCTGCGCGGCCGGGAGGCTGAAATAGGCGTCAGCGGCGGCGAGCACGTGATCGAACACGAGCAGCAGTTGCATCCCGCCACCGATGGCGAAAGCATCCACGGCGGCGACCCACGGTTTCGCGACCGTCGGAAACTGCCAGCGCTGACCGTCCTCGTCGAGCAGGATTCCCCGCACCAGCTTGTGGATGTAGCCCAGTTCACGGCGCAGCAGGAAATCCACCAGCGAGATAGCGCCGCCGTGCAGGGCCTTGAGGTTAATTCCGGCACTGAAGACTCGCTTGCCGTGGTAGCGGGGATGGCTCATCTCGCCGCCGCGCAACAGGCCTACACGCACGTCCGGATCGAGCAGCGCGAGATCCACAGCGGTCTCCATGTCCTCGACCTGCTGTGTGTCCTCCGCATTCAGGCAATCATCGCGGCACATCGTCAGCCGGGCCGCGCCGTCGCGGCGCTCCATCCGCACCGAGCCAAGGTCGGCCACGCCGGTCCGGCGGAACTCGGGCAGCAAGCGGAGCGCTCGAGGAGTCGGCCGCAGCATGGCGCTGATCAGATGCGCTCCGGACAGCGGCGAGCGCAGGATCCCGCGCAGGAAGATGCCCTGATCGATCTCGCGGCCTTCCTTGCCGGCCTGCAAGCACGCCCGCTCGGCCGCCATCTGGTCCGCCGTAGGCACCAGGCCGGGGAACGTGATCGCCGCCGACTCTACGAGTTCCGGCAATCGCAGATAATGACCCCGGTAACCGGTGAGCTCGTCGTAGACCGCCTCGGCATGAACGTCCAGGAAATGACCTCGAACGGCGCGCACGGCGTCGTGCGCCGCGGCGGCGGACACGCGCTGCTGCGCCGATCGTCCCGATGGCTGCGGGAGGGACGCGATCAGGTCATCGGCGCGCTTCGCGGCGTCTGCCAGAGCCAGCCGCGCGCGGCCCAGATCCACGCGCGCGGCTCCCACGTCTCCCGGCTGGGGCAAGGCCATTACGCCGCCCCTGTGGCCGCTCGTCGTAGCTCGCGGTCGCAGGCAGCGAGGTGAACTCCCAGCGCGTCCTCGAAGGTGGTAGTCGGCGCTTCCAGCACGAGCTGCCGCCTGATGGCCAGGTCGGCACCACCGGCCGCGGCAGCCACCTCTATCGCCCTCTCGAAACAGCTCGCCACGTCGTCGGCCACGTCGTCGATGACACCCATCGCCTGAGCCTCGACGGCCCCGATGGGCGTGCCGAATAGTGCCGCCCTGCGAGCCTGCGCGGCGCCCGCAGCCTGCCGGGCAAGCCGGAACAGCGCCATACCGGGCCAGGTCGCTCCGGCCACGACGGGCACGACCAGCCTTGCCGACGCCAGCATGATCCGGTAATCGGTAGCCAGCAGCGCGTCGAGAGCGGGCCCGCCGCAGTCGCCTTCTGCTACCGCGATCGTGGCCGCGGGCAGCCGCTCCAGCCGCCGGAGCGCACGTTCCCACTTGCTCACCAGGGCTACGGACAGGCCTCCGGGCCACTCGGGCCCGGGCACGCCCGACACGTAGATGATCACAAACCCGCTGGTCTCACCGTCCTCGACCCGGCTGCAGGCCGCACCGAATGCGGCCACCGTCTCAGCGGAGAGCGGACGGCTGCCGTCCACCTGGAGCATGAGGTCGCGCTGCCCGGTCACCACTGGACCAGCGCCGTCTCGATCGTCGAACCCGGACCCATGGTCATGAGCACCCCGTAATCGCCCGGCTTGGTCACGCGTTCGCGAAGAAGCCGCTCGTACGAGAACAGGAACGAACCGCTCGACACGTTGCCGTAGTCGCGCATAACGCCGATGGTGTGCCGCACGTCATGCCGGGTAAGGCCGAGATTGACCCTGATAGCGTCGATCACCTTCTTACCCCCGGAGTGCACGATCCAGTGGCTGATATCGCTGCGGCGCAGCCCGGTTCCTGCCAGCAGGCGGTCGATGACCAACTCCGCATGGGCGCCGACGACATAGGGGATGTCCGGATCGAGATAGAAGCTGAACTTGCCTTGCGAGTTATCCCAGTCGTACCGCATCGCACCAAGCGCATCAGTGATGATGTGGCTGGCGAACGACAGGATCCGCGGCCCCCGGCTGGCTGGAAGCAGGCCGCCGCCCGCGCCATCGCCGGTGAGCGCGATAGCCGCCGCACCGTCGCCGAAAAGGCTGTTCACGACCGCGGTCCGCATCGTCGAGTCGAACACGTACGCGGCGGAACATGCCTCCGCACACAGCAGAACCGCGAGCTGGTCGGGGTGGGCCGCCGACCAGGCGGCCGTCACACCGAGCGCGTTCAGCCCGGCGTTGCAGCCCATGCCCACGATATCGATCCTGCGGCAGCCCGGCTCGATTCCCATCCGGTGAATCAGCAGGGCGCTCAGGCCGGGGGTCAGAAAGCCAGTCGTGGTGACGCAGCACAGGTAACCGATGTCGTCGATCCGCGCCCCCGCGCTCGCCAGGCACGCCTCGATCGCGCGCGCTCCCATGTCGAGCGTCAGTGCCTTGTGCTTGGCGAGCAGATCCTCTTGCGTCTCATCGACACGCCCCCCCTCACCTCGCGCCGGAGGCAGCGAGAGGTAACGCCGTTCAATGGCGCTATTGAGGAAGACAGAACGGATCCTGGAATCTGTTATGCGGAAAATCTCGAGCAGGTCTTGCTGCGAATAGGGTTCTCCGGCCACGGCCGTCCCTACTCCGACGATCTTAGGCGTGGGAACGGACTGCCGCGGGACTAGCTCTCTCGCATCTTCTACATGGGGCAGGGTAAGACTCGCGCTCATGCTCATCGGTACGTCCATCCCCAGCGGCGACGCCGGCTGCGCACGCTTCGTGTTGCACTGATCACTTCAGTTCACCTTCCTTTTTAGCTTCGGCTTCTATGAAGCTCGCCAGGCGGGTAATTCCATTCGTGATGTCTTCCTCGGATAGATAGCTGACGGACAGCCTGAGGCTGTAATCCCCGCCGCCGTGAGGATAGAAATATGACATCGGCGTCCAGATAACCCCGAAGTTCTCGGCCGATCGCGACAGCGCGGCATTATCTGCCCGGAACGGGACGCGCATCGTGAGAAAGAATCCCCCGTCCGGCTCATTCCAGTGCACCCCGAGCGCACCCCGCTTCCGGGCCGGGAAACAGAGGTCGAGCTGGCGGAGGGTAGACCGCATCGCCCGCGCGTAGTACGCCGCCTGCCGCGTGTTCTGCTCAGAAATCCGCCCGTCGCAGGCGAGGAGTATGCCCGCGATGACGGCCTGGCTCAGCGCCGGCGTATTCACGGTCACCATGCTCTTGATCTTGGCCAGCTCGTCCGCGAGCAGACCCGCGTGCCCGGCCGCGTCGGTAACGGTCTGGTCCGCGACCGCGAACCCCACCCGGGCGCCGGGAAAGGCGGTCTTGGCGAAAGAGCCCAGATGGATCACGCGACGCTGGCGATCGAGCGACTTCAGCGCCGGAAGGTGCGGCCCCGGACTTACCATCCGATACGGGCTGTCCTCCACGATCAGGATGTCATGGCGCGCGGCCAGGTCGAGGAGTTCGCCGCGGGTTTCCACCGGCATCGTGGTTCCGGCCGGATTGGAGTGGTCGGGCACCACGTAAAAGGCGCGGGGTCGGTGACCGCGCGCCCGCGCGAGACCAATCGCCAGGTCGAGATCGGCGCAGCGGAATCCGTCCTCCCGCTCCTCCACCGCGACCACCGTCACGTCCAGCAGGCTGGCCGCACCCGTGATCCCCACGTAGCACGGACTGGAGACCAGGAGCACGTCGTCCGGGCCGGCGATGAGCGCCCGCAGCGCGAGCAGCATCGCCTCCTGGCAGCCCACGGTGACCACGATCGATTCGGCCGGCACGTCGATGTTCTCGTCCTCGCGCAGCGAGGACGAGATCAGCTCGCGGATGAGCCCCGCCGCGGGACCGTACTGGAACATCGCGGCGCGGATCTGCTCGGCTGAGCTGCCGCGGCCCGCCAGGTGGTCGAGGTAGCGGCGGATGTGGGTGAAGATCTGCCCGGTGTCGAAGAAGCCGTCGTAGGGACGCCCCGGGGCGAACGAGATCGCCTTGGGGTAACGGAAGGTGATCTCGTTCAGGAAGTTCATCGTGTCCAGGACGGGGTCGGACAGGCTGGCGTGCAGGTCTTCCTTCCGCAGGGAAGCGGCCGCGGACGTCGCGATCAGCTCGCTCATCCGGCAGCACCGGACCCGTCACGCTCCACGGCCTCATACAGGGCCCTGATGTTCGCCACGCCGAAGCCGCGGGCTCCGCGGCGCTGCACGAGCTCGTAGAACAGAGTATTCCGCTGATACGGCGAACGGGTGAACAACTGCAGGAGATAGCCCCATTCGTCGCGATCCGCGAGCACGCTTGTGGCGCGCAGGTCTGCTATCTCCGCGGTAATGCCCGGCAGCCGATCCGCGAGCATCTCGTAGTAAGAACTCGGGCTGCGCAGGAACTCTATTCCCTGGTCACGGAACTCGCGAACCGCGGTGCCAATATCGTCGACCAGGAAGGCGAGGTGCTGAACACCCGGCCCGCCGTACCGCGAAATGAACCCCTCCAGCTGACCAGGCTTCTTGGCCTGGTCTTGCTCAAGGATGGTGAATGTGATGCCGCCGGACGAACTGCGGACGACAATTGAGTCAATCGCCTGTTCGCCGATCTCGATGTACTCACTCGAATAGCGGGCGAGCCCGAAGGCTTCGGTGCAAAAGTCCGCGTAGCTACGCAGCGTCCCGCCCTCGACAAGGATCGCGACGTGATCGAGCAGCCAGATCCGGCCCGGTCTGGCCGCCGCATGTGAGACCGGCTTCCAGGCGCGATCGCCGGGAAGGCCAGCCCCGGCCGAGCGAGCCAGCAGCGAGTGGCGAGTGTCGCCCAGCCCCGAGACGACCAGCCTGCCGGGAGCCGAGTCGATCAGGCTGGCGCCAGCCGCCAGGGCCTTTTCGCAAGTCCGCGCGGGATCGTCACACCCGAAGGCGACGTCAGCGATCCCGTCGCCGTGCGCCTCGGTGAACTCCTCGGTCCCGGGGCCGGCCGTCACGACCAGCTGCACAGTCCCATGCCGCAGCAGCAACGAGCGGATGCCCTCGCCTACCGACTCCGCCAGCGGCGTGAAGCCGAAGGAGGACGCAAAATAGTCGACGGTCGACGGCATATCGCTCGTATACAGCTCGACATACTCGATGTCCTGCGCAGCCATCGAAGCCCTCTCCGCTCGGTAATCCGGCGCCGGATCAGCTACTTCTTGGCGGCTACCGCTTTCTTGGGCTTCGCCGCCGCGGACCCGTTTCCTGACCGGCCGTTGCCTGACCGGCCGTTGCCTGACCCGTTACCCGCGCCGTTGCCCTGCCTCGCCGCCTCATCCGCCTCCATCTGCCTGATGAGGCTATTGGGCCGCATATCGGTCCAGTTCTCCTCGATGAAGTCCAGGCACTCCTGACGCCCGTCTTCACCGAAGATGATCTCCCAGCCGTCGGGCACATCCGCGAACACCGGCCACAGCGAATGCTGTCCTTCGTCGTTAATCAGGACGAGGTACTTGGCATCGGGATCTTCAAAAGGATTCGTCGCCACCGGAATTCCCCTTCGTTGCTGCTATGCACGGCAGAATTATCACCGCGATCATACCGATAATTGCTGACTCACCATAAGGCGGAAAACTCCGACTAGCCGTGCCTTATCACCGAGCCGGGCGGCCTGTCAAGGTCCGGCCGGGCGACGGCTCACCGTTCAACTGCGTTAGCTCAGCAGCTGAACAGCACCGGGAGCAGCGGCGGACCGATTCTTGTCGAGAAATTCGATGATCGCCGAATTCACCTCGTCCGGACGCTCCAGGTAACCGAGATGTCCGCAGCCACCAATTTCGACATAGTCGCACTCGGGGATGGTCTCGGCCACTTCTGCGCAGAGATGCGGAGGGCACATGAGATCATCGGAGAAGGCGATTACCCGGCACGGAACCGGGACAGCCCGTAGCGTGTCACGGCGGTCGGAGGTGACATCGACCGCACTCTGCCCGCCGGAGGCCGCCCTGCGGGCGCCGGACATCTCAAAGAGATCCAGCCAGGCCGCGACCTTTGCGTCGTCGTTGAGGGTCGCAGGAGAAAACATCTGGAGCACTTCCACCACGGCCTCGTAAACCGCAGGCAACTGGACGCTGCCGACTGTCAGCGCCCGTTCGCCGGCCGACACCGCACGACGAACCGCATCCGCTCGAGCGCGCATCGCCATCAGCACGCAGCAGCGGACCAGGTCCGGCCTGCTGACGGCCAGCTCGGTCGCGACCATCGCGCCCATCGACGTCCCGACCAGCCGGCACGGCCCGGCGTCCAGCGCCTCGATCAGCCCCGCCGTGTCCGCTGCCAGGTCGGCGAGCGAATAATCTCCCGGCGGCACGTCCGACGGCGGCACGCCCCTGCTATCGAATGTGATTACCTCATAGCCGGCACTAATCAGCGCCGGGACCTGATACATCGACCAGACATTTCCCCCGGCCGCCTGACCCATGATCAGCAGGACCCGTTCGCCACTTCCAGCGCGCTCATATGCCAAGCGGATACCGTTGGCGGATACGTATGGCATGTTCGTGACCGCCTCTTGGAAATAGTCGGCTATCGCGGTGATTGTCCCGGGTGCGAAGATGGAACTCAAGCGACGACCGGCAGCCCCCGGGGGGAACGCCCGCCCAACGGCCCAGCGGCCTCGCCAGAAAATACGGATGGGTGAAAAGGTGAGAAGCGTTCCGGAAAGCACGGCGGCATTTCCTGATATTCCGGGGATAATCGAAGGTGCTATGACGATTATCCCGGAGCCCGACGGCCGGATATCGTTCCGCGTGCTCATCGGCGCCAACGGTGGGCATACGGACTGCTGCGACCGTATCGAGCTGATTATCAACCCCGAATATGTCAGACAGGCGCTGATGGCGCCGAATATCCGGCGGCTGGACGGTGCGCGGCGCGTTGCTGAGCTGCAAACGTTCCCCTGTCACATCGGGTTTACTACCCGTCCTGCCGCTTAGACCCAGTCGGCGCCGGGGTACCCGCACCAGTCTCTGCGGGCAGTGGCGCGCGAGTCGGCCGGATTACCGATAGCAAGGGCCCGGTCATGAGCGTAGTCAGCAGTGCCATCAATACGAGCACGGTGAACAGCCGCTGGTTGATGAGGCCGGACTGGAGCCCGACATTCAGCGCGATCAGCTCGGTCAGCCCTCGCGTGTTCAACAGCGTCGCGATCGTGGCGGACTGGCGGGGCGGAAGTCCGGAAAGCCGGGACGCCGCGTAACCCGGCCCGAGCTTGCCCACGCTGGCGATGAGCACGATCACGGCAAACAGGATGAGCGCGTCGCCGTGCACGTCACCAATGTTGAGCGACAGACCCGTGACGATGAAGAAGAGCGGCAGCAGCAATTTCGCCGCCTTTTCCAAAGCGGAGACCAAGTCAGCATCTGGCACGCCGTTTCTGGCGCGCATGGCCAGCCCGGCCAAAAGGCCGCCAAACACCGGCTGCAGGCCAAGCGTCGCGGTGACCCAGGCACTCGCCAGGGCGAGCGCGAACGCGATCAGCATCGGATCCGACAGCAGCGACTGGCTCCGGCTGGTCCACCAGGTCAGCGCCGGGCGTACCGCGATCAGCATGACGGCGACGAAGGCTCCGGTCAGCAGCAGCATTACCGGCCACGAAAAGTGGTCAGAATGGCCGGAGCCGATGAGCGCAGCCGCCAGCACCAGCCAGGCCAGCACGTCCATGATCCCCGCCGCGGCCGTCGCGACCGCGCCCGCGGTGGTTCCGGCCAGCCCGCGCTCGCGGACGATCGACGCGAGTACCGGCAGCGCGGTGATCGACACGGCCACGCCCATGAACAGCACGAACGAGTGCCCGTCATGTGGCTCCCCGATAGCGGCGAAGCCCGAGTGATACAGCAGCACGCACGCGATTCCCAGACCCATCGGCACGCCAAGCGCAGATGCCGCCACCGCTGGCACCGCCCGCCCGCGCCCGCGTATCGCCCCGAAGTTGAGTTCGTACCCCACCATGAACATGAAGATGACCACGCCCACCTGAGCAAGTGACGTCAGCGATGGGAGCACAGAGTGCGGGAATAGCCGGGCGGTCAGGTGGCCGGGCAGCCGTCCGAGCAGGCTCGGCCCGAGCAGCACTCCGGTCAGGATCTGCCCGATGACGGCCGGCTGACCGCACCGCCGGGCGAGAGAGCTGAGCAACAAGGAAACGACGATTACGAGCGCGATATCGCCAATAACGGTAGTGGGCACTACGCACCTGCCAATTTCCAGAATGAAGCCCTTGATCTCAGGATCGTCGGTGCCAGTGAAGACCCTCGGGAACAGCACCGCCCGGGAGCCCTGCCATCCCTACACAGCCTGCGCGTTCAAGTCGAGCCCGGGGACGAGCGCCAATTTGAGCGTGCCCGCCGGTGGCGCCATCCGCGTGAACGCCGAGGCGAAGATCGGCCGCTTGGCTGGCATGACAACTGAGAAGCCATTATGGTTTTGCATTAACGTGATACAGCCAATTTTGTATAGTCGTATTAATAAGGGGACTATGTCACGATGAGCAACTCCCGGACTGAATTGCACATCCGCCGTCTCACCGGCAGTATCGGCGCGGAGATCTCCGGCGTCCGCCTGTCCGCGGACCTCGCCGAGGAGACGATCGCGCGTATCCGCGCCGCCGCCCTGGAAAACAGGGTCGTGTTCTTCCACGGGCAGCACCACCTCGACGACGCGGAGCAGATCGCGTTCGCGAGCCGGTTCGGCACGGTCACCCGAAGCTACCCGAGCAGGATCGGCCCGGAGGAGCCCGACGTCCTTGAGACCTCCTACGGCATTCACGACGTCACCAACGCATGGCATTCCGACTGCACGTTCGTGATCCAGCCGCCGTCGTTCTCTGTCCTGCGGTGCGTCGTGATGCCGCCGGTCGGCGGCGATACCCTCTGGGCCAGCACGGCGGCTGCCTATGCGGCCTTGCCGGATGAGCTGCGCGAGCTGGCCGACAGGCTGTGGGCCATGCACACCAACAGACGCGGCCCAAACCCGGCGGGCCCGGACCAGGGCCAGCGCCGGGGCCCGATCCAGGGCCAGGGCCAGAGCCAGGGCCAGGGCCAGGAGCCGGTCTTGCGGAACCCGGACAGGAACGGCTCCACGACGACGACCTTCAGGACCATTCATCCGGTTGTCAGGGTGCACTTCGAGACCGGCGAGCGGTGCCTGCTGCTCGGGTCGTACGCCCGCGGCTTCGTCGGCTACGACTCTGCGACCTTCGAGACGATCTACAAGATCTTCCAGGACGTGATCGTCAGGCCGGAACACACCGTCCGCTGGACCTGGCAGGCCGGCGACCTGGTCATCTGGGATAACCGGGCCACCCAGCACTTTGCGGTCAAGGACTACGGCGACGCGGAGCGCCGGGTAAGGCGCGTGACCATCGTCGGCGAGATCCCGGTCTCCATCGACGGCAAGACCGGCCGGGCCCTGCAGGGCGACTCCTCCGCCTACAACCGCCAGCAGCCCGGCTCGATGGGCGCGGCCGACGCGATCGCGTAAGCCGCTCCCGGCCATCGGCCCAACTTCCCAGCCGCCAACCCGTCAGCTGACTAGCGGGTGGCGTCGAGTTGTCCCCGCTGACGGTCAACTGCGGCCACGCGCCGCTTGAACACCGCCGACTGCTGGGTATGCCAGCTCCCGGCGGCTTCGGATACCGTCCCGTTTCATGGACACGATCGGGCTGGTCCATCTGCTCACACTCGAGCAGATCGAGGACAACCGATTCCGTACGGTGGTGGTCAGCGAGGCGTCCGAGCCGCTCTACGGCGGCCAGATCGTCGCGCAGGCGCTCCGGGCCGCCGCAGCCACGGTGGCCGCCGACCGGCATCCGCACTCGCTGCACGGGTACTTCCTCAGCCGCGGCGATGCCTCCCGCCCGCTGCTGCTGACCGTGCACCGTGACCGCGACGGCGGCTACTATTCCAACCGGCGGGTCACCGCCGTCCAAGACGGCGCGGTCATTTTCAGCATGGTCGCCTCGTTCCACCTGCCTCAGCCGGGCCAGGACTACCAGGCGCACCAGATCCCACGGGTAGCCGGACCTGACGGACTGCGCGGTTGCCAGACAAGGGTTCCGCTACTACACGGCGTGGATATGCGCCTGCCCGAGCAGCCAGAGCCGGATCAGCGGCAGCCGACGCGCATCTGGCTGCGCTCCAGCCACCGGCTGCCGGACGACATCACGCAGGCCTGCGCCCTGACATATGTGTCAGACCTGCTCAACGGGCTGCGTCTCGTCCCTCGTCATGTCTCGTTCGCGCAGCGGACCAGCATCGACCATTCGCTGTGGTTCTATCGCAAGATCGCGTTTGACGACTGGGTGCTGCTGGACGTGCGCCCGGAGTCCGCCCAGGGCGGCCGCGGCGTGTACACGGGTCAGATCTTTGCCAGGGACGGCACTCTCGCCGCCGGCATCGCGCAGGAGGCCGCGCTCCGCCGGAGCGCGGACCAGGTTGGTGCCCTGGCCGGGCGTGAGCAGGTCGCACAGACCTAGCGGCTATTGCGGCGCAGCGCGCCGCGGTCAATCGCGACAATTCCGTTGCGAACGCGAAATGCCAGCTGCGCCAGAGGCACCGCATTGACCGGGCACGGCTGACAATCAAGCGAGAGCAGAAGGCCGTGCCATGGGCACTCAATGATTCCCTGAGAAGTCACCGCACCGCCCTGCAGGGATCGGCCAGCGTGCGGACAGCTGCCCTCGAATACATAGATCCGGTCACGAACCCTGGCTACCCCCAGCCGGTGCCAGAGGATCGTGCGCACCTGAACCTCACCGGGAGTTACATCAGCTTCCCGGATCAGGCGCCGCCACTTCAGCGGGAGAAGGTGATCGAGTCTCATAAACATCGTCTGTGTGAATTAGGTAACACCATGGTGTTACCTAATTCACACAGAAGCCGTAGGTTGCAGCCGCCCGGCGGCCACTAGTCCCTGGTTTAGTGACATCCGGGCGGCCTGCAAGGTCGATTCTACCGATCAGCGGCAATTGGCGGAATACGCTCAACTGCGGACCCGCACCGCGGGCCGCACCACGGGCCGCACCACCGGGCCGCACCACCGGGCCGCACCACGGGCCGCGGCGATGCCACGCGGTGCGCGCACCAGCCACCAGCCGACGCCGGGCCGACGCCGGGCCGACGCC
>JASHOV010000266.1 GCA_030038495.1 Streptosporangiaceae bacterium | reverse complement strand
GCTGGCCTACCAGTACCTGCAGACGCTGCCGCAGATCGCGAACTCGCCGGGCAGCACGGTCTGGATGATCCCGAGCGAGCTGACCACTGCGCTGCGGACGCTAAGCAAGGCGTTCGACGGGCCGGGCGGCGATGGCGGCGACGCCGGCCAGGCAGCCGGACAAGCTCCGGCCGGACCCGTCGAGGTCGGGGGGACCTCGGCCGCGGCCGCCCTCGAGGCCGTCACGTCCGCGCTCCTGCCGGGGACGGCACCGGTTGACCTGGCCGCGGCGAGCTCGGGGAACGGGGCACCGGCCGGCGATCCCGACGAGACCAAGACCTGATCGGCGCTGACTGAACTCGCATTGGCCGGGCCATTTCATGATCGCGGAGACTTTGGTGCGTCTCAGGTACCAAGGTCTCCGCGCTGGCGGGGTGGCGGCTCCGTCGGCCCCTACTTTCTGAGCGGCGGGATCTCGTGCACGAGCTGGCCGCGCTCGTCCAGCCAGCCGTACAGCGGCGTGGTCTTGGGGTAGTGACCCCAGTGGTGGTCGCCCTCGAGCTCGCCGGGGATGCCCTTGCCGATGTGGCCGAGCAGCTGCCTGCGTACCGGGCTGAGTGACTCCACCCAGGCCGGGTCGTCCGCGCCGGCGATCTCGTCCCTGATCGCGATCCAGCGCGGGCAGTAGGCGAAGAACATGCCCTTGCGGGTGATGCTGGAATAGTTGTTCGTGCGCGTGTGCCAGAGCCGGCGGTCGAAGAAGACCGCGTCACCCGGGCTCGCGCAGACCTCCACGGCGCCTTCGGGCTCCGGCCACTCGACATCCCGTCGCGGCGGGCCGTCGATCCAGTTGGTCTTGTGACTGCCGGGGATGACCTTGAAGTTGCCCCGGCCGGGCTCGGATACGTCGGACAGCCAGAACGCGAGCTTGACCGACAGGCGCTCGCGCGGCTCCCCCTCCAGCTCGCGGTTCTGCCGGCCGCCGTCCTGGTGCCACTCGAACCGGAACGGCGCCTTGACCGGGATGTTCGGGTGCACGTCCAGGTGCGAGTGGTAGATGTGCACGTTCCATCCGAGCATCGACCACACCAGCGGGAACGTGGCCGGGTGGTCGATCAGGCCGACGGCCTCCGGGCAGTTCGCGACCGCGCTGAGCACGTGCATGGACCCGCCGGGCTTGACGGCGCCCGCTGCCTCCTGCTCGGCGTAGACGCGGTCGATCGCGGCCGTGTAGTACTCCACCTCGGTCGGCGTCAGGGCGCCGCGGATGATGAGGTACCCGTCCCGCTCGAACTGGGCGCGCTGCTCGGGGGTCATGGCAGCGGTCGGGGCTTCGTCATAGGACGCCGGCCGCTGGTGGTCGCTGCTGATAGCCATTGGGGGGCTCTCCATAACTTCCGGTCCGTACCCGTTCACCGGTGACTGTCCGGGGGGGACAATGGTTGCACCCTACAGTGGTTTTTCTGCTGGATTGGCCACTACCGATCGGCTGCTCCGGGCATCGGAGGGCCCGCCAGGGCTGAGCCCGGCGGCTGTAACGCAGGTCACAGTCTTATCGCGAGACCCAGCGTGAGCAGGAGGCCGAAGGCCAGCTGCAGCCGGCCGGTCTGCCCGAGCGCCATGATCAGCCCGCGCCCGGTCGCGCCGCCGATCACGCCACGGACCGGCGGGAACGCGAACGGCAGCGCCGCCAGCGCGAGCAGGCTCAGCGGCGATACCGGGGCCAGCGCCACAGCCACGCAGAACGGCAGCAGGATGCACCCCACGTACAGGGCGCGGGTGCGGCCGTCACCGAGCACCACCGCGAGGGTTCGCTTGCCGGCCTGACTGTCCGTCGGTATATCGCGCAGGTTGTTGATCACGAGCAGCGCGCAGGCCAGCAGGCCCACCGGCACCGCGGCCGCTACCGGCAGCCAGGCCAGCGTGCGCATCTGCACATACGCCGTGCCCGCGACGGCAGCCAGGCCGAAGAACATGAATACCGACACCTCGCCGAGCGCCCGGTAGCCGTAGGGACGCTTTCCCCCGGTGTAGAACCAGGCGGCCGCGACCGCGGCCGCCCCGACCAGCAGCAGCCACCACGAGGTCACCGCGGCCAGGACCAGGCCGGCCAGGCCGGCCACCGCGAAGCTGGCCATTGCGGCGGCCAGCACCTGCCTGGGGGTCGCGAGCTTGCCCGCGACCAGCCGGACCGGGCCGACGCGCACCTCGTCCGTGCCGCGGACTCCGTCGCTGTAATCGTTGGCGTAGTTCACGCCGACCTGCAGTGCCAGCGCGACGAGCAGCGCCAGCAGGGCCCGCCAGGCGGAGAACCGGTGGTAGCCGAAGGCCACACCGGAGCCGACCACGACCGGCACGATCGCCGCCGGGAGAGTGCGCGGCCGGGCGCCGGCCAGCCAGGTCTTCAGGTCCGCCACCCGGTTCCGCCCGCCCTTCGGAGAGTAATGGAATGCCAGGGTAGTCCGGGATCGCCGATGTGCTGGATCGCGGCTGTTGACAGTCAGCCAAGCGGGAGGGCTCGCTGGGCGGCGTTGAAGATCTCACCCGCCTGTTCCCAGGTCAGCCTGCTGGGGCTGTTGCCCCTGCGGGCCGCGCGGCTCCGGCCGCGGAAGTACTTGCCGACCGCCCGGCCCGCGAACACGTCCACGCCGCGCAGCGTCGCCACCGCCCACGGGATGACCGGGCCGTAGATCGCCATCGCCGGGTGAACGCTGATCTCCCGGCCGAGGTCCGCGCTGAGCAGCCGAGATGCCTGCGCGGCCTCCCAGCGCGCGTGCGCGAGCCGGTCCTTCTGGCTGAACGGCCCGTGGTACAGCACCGCGCCGCCTGGCGAGTTGCTGGCGACGGTCCTGATCGGCAGCCTGCGGTCCCAGCGCTCGGAATCCACCGCGAACACCCCGCCCGGTCCGATCACCAGGTGGTCGATGACGTCGTCGGTTCCCGGGATTGCCCTGGAGTGCACGGCCAGATAGCCGCTCGGGCGGAGCAGGAACAGCCGGCGGCGGGTCCGCCGCTGCGCGGAGGTGAGCCTGGCGTCGGCCGGGATCAGCGACATGGTCTTGGAGTGGTAGATCGTGTCGATGATCGCTACCACCGCCGCCGCGGTCAGGCCCCAGCGCCAGCCACCGAAGATCGTGACGGCGATCGCGACGACGATCGCCATGATCGCCCGCCGGATCCACAAGGGCAGCCGCGGGTCAGCGGCCAGCCCGGCCGGGATGGGACGCGCGGATGCGGGCAGATCCCGTGGCGCCGACGCCGGGGCCGCTGGTCCGGTCGGCGCGCGCTCAGGCCCGGTCTCCCGGTCCATGTGTCACAGCGTAACTGAGTCGCCGCGAAGCGAGCGAGCACGGCACATTCACCCAGCGGTCGACCCGGCGCCCGAGTGCCGCTACTCTTCGGTAACGTGACCCAGATTCATGACCTCACAGTGACCGAGCTGGCCGCCGCTATCCAGTCGGGCGAGACGTCGTCGGCCGAGATCACCGAGCACTACCTCGGCCGGATTGACCGGCTCAACGAGCAGGTCGGCGCCTTCTACACGGTGACGCACGAGCTGGCCACCGAGCAGGCCGCCAGCGCGGACAAGGCCGTGTCGGCCAGCCGGAAGGACGGCAGCGCGGTGCCGCCGCTGACCGGCGTGCCGATCCCGATCAAGGACCTGAACATGGTCGCGGGGGTCAGGCTCACGTACGGCAGCACGATCCTCGCGGACAACGTGGCCGAGGCCGACGACTATGTGGTCGAGCACCTGCGCTCGGCCGGGATCGTGATCACCGGCAAGACGGCCACGCCCGAGTTCGGCCTGCCCTGCTACACCGAGACCAGGATCGGGCCTCCCGCCCGCACCCCCTGGGACCTGACCCGCTCCGCGGGCGGCTCCAGCGGCGGTGCCGCCGCGGCGGTGGCATCGGGACTTGCGCCGGCTGCCCAGGGCAGCGACGGAGGCGGCTCGATCAGGATCCCCTCCAGCGTCTGCGGCCTGTTCGGCATCAAGCCGACCCGCGGCCGCATCTCCCAGGGCCCGCTGATGCCGGACCTGACCGGCCTGTCCACCGACGGGCCGCTGGCCAGGACCGTCGCGGACGCGGCCCTCCTGCTGGATGCGATGACGGGCAATCACCCCGGTGACATGTACACCCTGCCGCCGCTGCCCGCGGGCGAGTCGTTCCTCGGCCACGCCAGCCGCGCGCCGGGCAAGCTGCGGATCGGGCGGACCCTCCAGACGGTGGTCGAGGGCGCCGCGGTCGATCCGGACTGCGCGGCCGCCTTCCAGGACGCCAGCGCCCTGCTGGCCTCGCTGGGTCACGAGGTCGAGGACGTGGACCTGCCGTTCCCGGTCGAGGCGGTGCCATCCTTCCTCGCCCTGTGGTTCACGATGGCCGCGTTCACCCCTATCCCGCCCGACCAGGAGGGCGAGTTGCTGCCGCTGACCCGGTGGCTGCGGGAGCAGGGCCGGGCGATCTCGGCCCCGGACATCTTCTTCCACCAGGCGATCCTGCAGGGCAGCGTGCGCCCGGCCATGGCCGCGATGAACGCCTATGACGCGATCCTGACCCCGACCGTGGCGATGTCGCCGCGGCCGGTGGGCTGGTTCGACGAGGTCGAGCCCGCGGAGAACTTCCTCCGGCAGACCCAGTTCACCCCCTGGACCGCGCTGTTCAACCTGTCCGGCCAGCCCTCGGTCAGCGTCCCGCTGCACTGGAACGAGGCCGGCCTGCCGATCGGGATCATGCTGTCGGGCCGGATGGGCGACGAGGGCACGCTCATCTCCCTGTCGGCACAGCTCGAGGCCGCCCGGCCGTGGAAGGACAAGCACCCGCCGATCTGGGCGGACTGAGTCCCACCACCCGCGGCGGGTGATCGCGAGCCGCCAGTAACGGGGAACGTTTCCGGTCGACTGCCCGCGCCGGCCCGGCGCGGGCTTAACCGACCGCACGGGGGACTGGCATGGCCGGGCTGCTGGAACGGCTGGGCAGCTTCGCGGCCCGACGCTGGTTCATCGTGTTCCCGGTCTGGGTGATCGTCGTGGCCGGCCTGCTGATCGCCAACCACACCTCGGCCGGGCAGTACGTCAACAACTACAACATCCCCGGCAGTGAATCCCAGGACGGCCTGAACCGGCTGAACGACACCTTCAGCTCCCAGGGTGGCTACTCCGGCCAGATCGTGTACCGCGCGAAGCACGGCACCGTCGCGCAGCAAAAGGCCGCGGTGAACCAGGCGACCAGCAACGTCGCCAAGCTGCCTGACGTGATCAAGTCGGTGAGCCCGTTCAGCTCGCAGGGTGCGGCCGCGGTGTCCTCGGACAAGACCATCGCCTATACGTCCGTGTCCTGGAGCGTGAACCCGTACTCGCTGGACACCTCCTACCTGAACCGGCTTAACACTGCCGTCGCGCCCGCCCGCAAGGCCGGTCTCGAAGTGGAGTACGGCGCCGGCGCGGGCGAGATCGGGCAGACCAGCAGCGACCGGACGTCGGAGGCCATCGGCCTCGCCTGCGCGCTGATCCTGCTGCTGTTCATGTTCGGCTCGCTGATCGCCGCCGTGATCCCGCTGATCTCCGCGCTCTTCAGCGTGGGCGCCGGGCTCGCGCTGCTCGGGCTGCTGGCGGCCGTGATAACGCTCCCGACGACCGCACCCACCGTCGCCACGCTACTGGGGCTCGGC
>JASHOV010000265.1 GCA_030038495.1 Streptosporangiaceae bacterium | reverse complement strand
TGCTGACCGTAGCCGGGCTTGCCGGGCTGCGTCGGCGCGACCTCGGCTAGGTTCGGCTGGTCGGCGCACCGCAGCGGCCCGCTGATCTCCGCGGCCCGTCGACCGCATCGTCCGCGATCGCGAGGCCCCGCCGTCATTTACACGGCGGCCTCGGTCCAGGCTCGGGCGAGAATCTCCGCGGCGGTCTGCGCTGGCGTCTGGTCGGTGGTGTCGAGCCACAGCCCGATCGGCGGCGTCTCCCCGCGCAGCGCGCCATCCAGGTCGGCCACGGAGTAATCGCCGTAGGCGTTCTTGGCCCGGCCGGCCTCGCGCGCGGCAACCGCGTCCGGCTGCGGGGCGAGAACGACCACGAGCAGCGGGCGGCTGCGGACCGTATCGGCCATCTCGGTCAGGTGCGACCCGAGCACGATGTCCTGCGCGACCACCGTGAAGCCCGCTTCGAAATAGCGATCTGCGACCTCGGCGGTAAGCCGGTGCCGGAGTTGCAGTTGGCGCACCGCCTCGGGACTCGGGTCGGGCGTCATGTCGGCCCGGCCGCCCACCACCATCCGGCGGAACAGGTCACCGCGCAGGTGCACTGACATCGGCAGTTGCTCGGCTACGAGCTGGGCAACTGACGACTTGCCTGATGCCTGGATGCCGGTGATGAGCAGGACCGCCCGCGGCCGGTGCGGCATCAGTGCAGGGTCTTGTGCTCGGCCAGCATCTGCACGTATTGCGCGATCTTCCTGGCCCTGGTTTCCGGCCGTTTCACCGCCTGGATCCGGTACAGGATCGCGTACCGGTTCACGCCGCTGATCGTGTCGAAGAACGCGCTGGCCGCGGGGTTTGCGTCGAGTGCCTGCCGCAGATCGTCCGGCACCGCCGCGGATCGCTGGCCGGCGTAGGCCCGGTCCCAGC
Source organism: Streptosporangiaceae bacterium (assembly GCA_030038495.1). Taxonomy (GTDB): domain Bacteria; phylum Actinomycetota; class Actinomycetes; order Streptosporangiales; family Streptosporangiaceae; genus JAJYUU01. The sequence continues at coordinate 5,052 of JASHOV010000265.1, read as the reverse complement.
GGCCGTCGGCCTTCGCCAGCTCGACCTCGCGCAGCCCGGTAGGCTGCATTCTCCCGGCCTCGATCAGTGCCGCCGCCTTCTGCGTATTGATCCTCGACCAGTTGCTTCCTGGCTTGCGCGGGGTGAACCGCTGCAGCCAGTACTGGTCGTCAATCGGACCCTTCTGCCCGTCGATCCAGCCGAAGCACAGCGCTACCTCGAGCGCGTCGGCGTAGGTGACGGTTGGCTCGGCCGCGCCTTTCTTGGCCGTCTTGAGCCACACGCCCGCGGCGGTAGCGCCGTGCTCGGCGAGCCACTCGTGCCAGGCAGCCGCGGTCGGGAACGCGAGCACAGGAAGGCTGCCTAGGTTCATGGGCCCAGTGAATCATGGCGCGCGGCCGGCCCCGCTTGCTCTGGCGGCTAGCTGACCTTCGGCGGCTGGTATCCGCGGAGCAGTTCCAGTATGTGGGCCCGTGCGTCAGCCTCGCTCGCACCCGCGCCGATCAGGATCGCGGCCGCCGGCGAGTCCTGGTTCCGGTAAAGCCCGAGCAGCAAGTGCTCGGTCCCGATGTAGTTATGACGCAGTTCCAGCGCGACCGCCAGCGCGTCCCGCAGCGCCCGTCTGCCGTCCGCAGTGAACCGCGGAGTCGGCAGCGCGCCCTGGCCGGCTTCGGCGGACCCAGCGTCCTTGGCTCCAGCGTCCTCGGCTCCAGCGTCCTTGGCCCCAGCGTCCTTGGCTCCAGCGTCCTCGGCCGGCGTGGCCGGGTCGTCGGCGACCGGCTGGGCCTGGACCGCGGCCCGGACGCCGTCCCTGGTCACGCCGAGTTCCTCCAATGCCTTGGCCGCTATCCCCATCGGCTCGGCGAACAGGCCGATCAGGATATGGACGGCACCCGCCTGGCTGCGGCCTGCGTCCCTGGCGGCCAGCGCGGCCGAGGCGATCGCGACCCGGGCTCGTGCGGTGAACCGCTCCATGGTCGGAGCCGGGACCGAGGCGATGATCTGATCGGCGAGGTTAGCGGCGAAGCGCTTGTGCACCGCCTGCTTGGTCACGCCCAGCGCCGCGCTGATCTCGGACCAGGATCGGCCCTCCCGGCGGCAGCGGTCGACGAAATACCCGAGGAGCGCATCGCTGGTGTCCTCGAGCTCGGCGACGGCCGCGGCGGCCGTGGCGAGCTGATCGAGCGGATTTTCGGTGCTGGTGTCGTGGCGGACGGTGTCGATCAGGTCCTGAAGGTTCGGCGGAGGCGTCATGGGTCAACCATAGGTTGACGGGAAACGCGCGTCAACTTCGGGTTGACCATCCTGCGGTAGCCTGATGGGAGGCTAGGCGGAGGCACCTTCCGCTACCGGTCGCGGACGGAGGCATACTGCATAAATGGGCCCGGCAGAACTAACTCACCGCCGCAGGCTTCTCGTGCTCGCGATCTGCTGCATGAGCCTGTTCATCGTCGGCCTGGACGTCACGGTCGTGAACGTCGCGCTGCCGTCGATCGGGCGCGAACTGCACGCAGGAGTGTCGGGGCTGCAGTGGACGTTGGACGCGTACACGCTGGTGCTCGCGAGCCTGCTGATGCTGTCCGGATCCACGGCGGACCGAGTCGGCCGCCGCCGTACATTCCAGACCGGCCTGGCGATCTTTACGCTCGGTTCCCTGCTCTGCAGCCTGGCGCCAGGCCTCGGCTGGCTGGTCGCGTTCCGGATACTGCAGGCCATCGGCGGCTCGATGCTGAACCCGGTCGCAATGTCGATCATCACGAACACGTTCATCGAGCCGCGCGAGCGGGCGAAGGCGATCGGGATCTGGGGCGGGGTAATTGGACTCAGCATGGCTCTCGGCCCGGTGGTGGGCGGGCTGCTCGTCGAGTCTGTCGGATGGCGCGGGATCTTCTGGGTCAACATCCCGGTCGGGATCGCCGCGATCGTGCTGACCGCCTTGTTCGTGCCGGAGTCGCGGGCGCCGCGGGCGCGCCGTCTCGATCCCGTTGGCCAGATTCTCGTCATCGTCATGCTCGCGGCCCTGGTCTACGGGCTGATCGAGGGCCCCGGCCACGGCTGGACCTCGGCCGGGATCCTGGCGTGCTTCGCGGTTTCCGCCGCCGCCCTGCTCGCGCTTGTGTGGTACGAACCGCGGCGCGAGGAACCGCTGATCGACGTGCGCTTCTTCCGCAGTGCCCCGTTCTCCGGCGCAGTGGCGATCGCGATCTGCTCGTTCGCCTGCCTCGGCGGGTTCCTGCTCGTGAACACCCTGTACCTGCAGAACGTGCGCGGCTTCTCGCCGCTCCTGGCCGGCCTGTACACGCTGCCGATGGCGGCGATGACCGGGATCTGCTCGCCGCTGTCGGGCCGGCTGGTCGCGTCCAGGGGCACCAGGCTGCCGCTGATGGTGGCAGGCCTGAGCATCACCGCGGCGGGCCTGATGCTGACCCAGTTGTCATCGACCACTGCGACCGCGTTCCTGGTCGTCAGCTACCTGCTGTTCGGCCTGGGCTTCGGCATGGTGAACGCGCCGATCACGAACAGCACGGTCTCCGGGATGCCGAGGGCTCAGGCCGGCGTGGCGGCCGGAGTTGCCTCAACCAGTCGGCAGATTGGCTCCTCGCTCGGTGTGGCCGTGATCGGCTCGGCCACGATCTCGGCCTTGCACGGCCCGTTCACGGCGAACTTCGCCACGGCCAGCCATGTCGGCTGGTGGATCCTGACCGGGTGCGGATTCCTCGTCCTGGTCCTAGCCCTGATCGTCAGTGGACCGTGGGCGAGGGGTACCGCCCTGCGAACCGCCGAGCAGTTCGGGCAAGCGGACGAGCAGCAGCCCGTGCCGGTCTCGGGCTGACGTGCGCCTGGGCGGCCGGTCCTGGCAGGCCTGCGGCTAGCCTTCCTGCTCGCTCTCGGTGCTCATGACCGCGAACACCGCGCCCTGGTCGTCAGCCACGACCGCCATCCGGCCGTACGGTGTGTCCCATGCGGGCGCGACAACGCTGCCGCCGAGCTCGACCGCCCTCGCCACGGCCGCATCGGTGTCGGGCACGGCGAAGTAGGTTGCCCAGCTGGCCGGCATCTCGGCCGGATGCTCCGCGCCGATTTCGCCGATGCCGCCGACGGGACGGCCATCCAGGTCGAGCGTGGAGTACCGCATGCCCTCCGCCCCGATGTCGCCGAACTGGTACCCGAAGACCGCGCCGTAGAAGGCCTTGTTGGCGTCGTAATCGCGGCTCATATTCTCGTTCCACGCGAGCGAGCCCGGCTCGTTGGCCAGCTGGACGCCGGTGTGCGACCTGGCTTGCCAGACGCCGAACATGGCACCGCCAGGGTCGGCGGCGATGAGCATCCGTCCGACATCCATGACGTCGAACGGCTCTACCACGACCCGGCCGCCCGCGGTCTTGATGGCCTCGGCGGTCTTGTCCGCGTCGGCCGAGGCGAGGTAGGTCGTCCAGAAGATGGGCATGTCGCCCTGGCTCTGCCCGATACCCGCGACGGGTAGCCCGCCTATCTCGCACATGCAGTAGCCGCCCGCCTCGGGCGGCGTGTCCTGGATCTCCCAGCCGAAGAGGCTGCTGTAGAAGGTCCTGGCCTTCGGGATGTCGGTGACCCCCAGGTCCACCCAGCACGGCGTTCCCGGCGGCCAGGCGTTGTTGCGAGTGACCACGGCTACCTCCAGTTCCGCCCCCGTAGATTGGCGGCTTCACGTCCAGATTTGATTGGCGCTGGCAGCGTACTGCTGGGCTCTGACACCCGCCGCCAAAAAGGTCAGGCCGCCTGGGGACAATGGGCGGGTCAGCCGAAATTAGGAGCCAGCATGCAGACATGGGACGCCATTGCGTCGCGCCGGAACGTGCGGTCCTACGCCGACCGGCCGATCGGCGCGGAGAATCTCGACCAGATCCTGGAGGCAGGCCGCCGTGCCCCGTCGTCACGCAACACCCAGCCGTGGGACTTCGTGGTCGTGACCGGCCGAACCCAGCTGCAGGCGCTGGCGAAGGTCTGGGTGGGCGCGGGCCATGTGGCGACGTCGGCTGCCACGATCGCCTTGATCACCAGCGACATCCCTGAGCATGCGAAGCGGGCGCAGTTCGATCTCGGCCAGGCCACTATGAGCATCATGCTCGCGGCGGCAGACCTCGGTATCGGGAGCTGCCACTCGGGCGTCGGGGATCCTGACACGGCAGGCCGGCTGCTGCAACTGCCCGACGACCGGACCTGCTCGTTCCTGATCTCGCTCGGTTATCCGGCCGACAGGCCGCTTGCCCCGATCAAGAACCCGGACCGGCGACCGTTCGACGAGCTTGTGCACCGGGGTACCTGGTAGCTACTGCCGGGCACCCCGGCACGCGGCGGCGGCAAAAGGCAGCCGTTACGAGGAGAAGCAGTAGGAGTCGCTGGAGGCGTCGCCGCCTTGCAGCCGGACCTGGTGCGCGCGGCGTCCGCGGAAGGCTGCACCTTCGACGAAGAACCGCTGGTCAAGCGCGATCGATCCGTCGTCGGCCACGTCCAGCTTGGCCATCCACGCGCCCACACCGTCGGGGTAGAACTGGTCGTCCCACGCTCCGTACAGCGAGTTGGTGAAGTACACCCGGCGCGAGTCACGGCTGACCTCGACCATCTGCGGGCCGCCCGACAGCGGCTGATCCGGCCGGGCCGGATGCGCGCCGCGCCCGACGATTCCGCCGATCCGAACCGACCCGGTCTCACGCGGGCGGAACGGGTCGGACACGTCATAAGCCTTCAGCTCGCCCGTGCCCCAGCAGGACACGTAAAGCCGCTGGTCGTCCACCGACAAAGCGAGGTCGGTGACCAGCGGCGGTACGGCCGCGAACGGCTGCAGCGCGGGCGGCAGGTCCGCAGGATCGGCGGGCTCGGCCGGGATCGAGATGACCTTCTGCGCGGTCCAGGTGCCATCATCCTGCCGGTGCCAGAGCCAGATCGACGCCGACAGGTCCTCGACGCTGATCACGACACCGACGAAGCCGTAGGTCTTGTCCGGATTGTGCGCTGGCCGCAGCTCCAGTGCCATCTGGTGCTGGTCACCCAGGTCGATGGTCTGCACGTTGGTTCGCGTCTTCATGTCCCAGA
>JASHOV010000264.1 GCA_030038495.1 Streptosporangiaceae bacterium | reverse complement strand
CGCGGCCTGCCCGCGCGCGCTGCTCCGGCGGCCCGGCCCGGCCCGGTGACATGACGGCGCTCCGGCCGCCGGCCGGCGCCCACGCGAATCCCATCCCCGCCCCGATCCCCCGAATGAGCCGCCGAGTTCAGCCGACTGGCCTCTGCCAGTTGAGCTGGGCGGCAATCGCCGCTGACCCCCTGGGCCGATGGTGCCATTGCCGCTGTATGCAGGCCAGCACCGGCGCGCCGTAGCCCGGCCCGACCGCGGCGGGCCAGGTTTTCTCGCACCGCGCCCTGACCAGCGGAAAAGGATTTCTAAACAAGATTACGGCTTTTAGGATGGATATGGCAGGATAGCGGCCATGAAGCTGCTGCTCCGCATCCTCGTCCCTGCGGTCGCCCTCTGGGTAGCTCACCTGGCCATATCGGGCATCGAGCTCACCGGGCACTCGGACGCGAAGAAGGCGGAAACTCTCGTCATCATCGCGCTGATCTTCGGCGTGGTGAACGCGGTGCTGAAGCCGATCATCAAGACGATCGGCTGCTTCCTCTATGTGCTTACCCTCGGCCTTATCGGCCTCGTGGTGAACGGCCTGCTGCTGTGGCTGTGCAGCTGGATCGCCGGCAAGCTGTCGGTGCCCTTCCACATCACCGGGTTCGCCGCCGCGTTCTGGGGCGCGATCATCGTCGGCATCGTCGGCTGGCTGCTGAACCTCGTCTTCGACGACCGGCGGGCCGCCGCCCGGCACTGAGCGCGGCAAACTGCCAGGCTCGCGACACGGCCTGGCAACGGGCACCCGCGTTCCCGGCCTCCTAGGCTGACCGCAGGAGTGCGTCGGCGCAGGAGGTGGTCCAATGCCGCAGCCATGGCCGGTGGTCGACCTGTTCTCCGGCGCGGGCGGCATGAGCTGCGGCTTCCAGCGCCATCGCGATTTCACGCTCATCGGGGCCGTGGACGCCCAGATCGGCAAGCCCAGCACCGCGCCCGGCTCGCTCGGCTGCAACGCCAGCTACGCGGCCAGCATCGGCCTCCGGCCGGTATCGGCCGACCTCGGCGCCGGCGACCCGGCCCGGGTATGCGCGGACCTCGGGCTGGCCGGACCCGGCCCGGTCGTGCTGACCGCGTGCCCGCCCTGCACGGGCTTCTCCCGGACGATGGCCGGCAACCACCTGCGCGACGATCACCGCAACGGGCTGGTCGAGCGGGTGGGCGATTACGCGGAGCTGCTGCGGCCGGAGATCGTCGTGGTCGAGAACGCACGAGAGCTGGTCATGGGCCGGTTCGCCGGGCACCTGCGCGGCCTGACGGAGAAGCTGAACCGGCTGGGTTACGCGGTCACGGCCGGCACCTTCTTCCTGAGCGAGTTCGGCCTGCCGCAGCGCCGCGAGCGGGCGATCGTGGTGGCGGCCCGGCGGCCGCTGCCGGTACATGACCTGCCCGCGCTCTGGGCCGGCTGGCGCGTGGAGCCGAAGGCGAAACACGTGCGGCGGGCCATCTGGGATCTGCCGCCGGTGCCGGCCGGCCGGGCTCATCCCGCTGATCCGCTGCATGTGGCCCCGGCATTCGGCGCGACCCTCAATCGCCGGCGGCTGGCCGCGATCCCGCATGACGGCGGCAGCTGGGCTGACCTGCGCGGCCACGGTGATCGCGACGTCCTGCTCACCCCCGCGATGGCGCGCCGGGTCGCGCGCGGAAACCTCGGCAGCCACCCCGATATCTATGGCCGGCTGCACTGGGACCGGCCGGCCGTCACGATCAAGCGCGAGTGCGGGCATGTCGGCAACGGCCGCTACGCTCACCCGGAGCAGGACCGGCTGTGCACGGTCAGGGAGATGTCGCTCCTGCAGGGCTTCCCTCGCGACTACCGCCTGGCGGGCTCGCTGGCCAACATGTACCGCCACGTTGGCGACGCCGTGCCGCCGCTGATCAGCTACCAGCTCGCGGGCCTGTGCCGGTGGATCCTGACGGGCTCGCGGCCCGCCCCCGACGAGCTGATCCTGCCCGGCTGCCATCTCACCGCCGCTGACCTGCAGCGGGCCGGTTAGCCGCTGGCACCGCCCCGGTCCGGTGAATACACTGGAGTCATGCGAAGACTGCAGCGCTCGTGCTGGTGGTGGCCGCTCTAGCGGCCGCCTGTCCTTGCATTCTGTCCGACGGCGCCCGCTGAGGGGCGCCGTTTCTGTCTGGGAACGCGGGTCTCGCGGCGGGCTGTTTCACTCAAGGAGACCCACGTCATGCCAGCACCTACCGCCGCATCCCCGGTCGAGGCCGGGCTGGAACGGCAGATCGCCCGCGATCCGGGCGCGTTCCGCATCCTGACCGGCGACCGGCCGACCGGCCCGCTGCACATCGGGCACTACTTCGGCACGCTCGCCAACCGCGTCCGGCTGCAGCGGGCCGGGGTCGAGCTGATCGTGCTGATCGCCGACTACCAGGCGCTGACCGACCGCGCCGCGACTACGCGGCTGCCCGAGGAGGTACTCGGCCTGGTCGCCGACTACCTCGCCGCGGGCGTCGACCCTGAGCGTGCCACGATCTTTGCCCACAGTCAGGTCGCGGCTCTGAACCAGTTGCTGCTGCCGTTCCTCAGCCTGGTCAGCGTCGCCGAGATCGGCAGGAACCCGACGGTGAAGGACGAGATGGCCGCGGCCGGATCGAGCGCTATGAGCGGGCTGATGTTCGCCTACCCGGTGCATCAGGCCGCGGACATCCTGGCCTGCCGGGCGAACCTGGTGCCGGTCGGCAAGGACCAGCTCCCGCACCTGGAGCTGACCCGGGTGATCGCCCGCCGGTTCAACGAGCGCTACAGCCCCGGCTCGCCGTTCTTCACCGAGCCGCAGCCGCTGCTCAGCTCCGCGCCCATGCTGGCGGGCCTGGACGGCAGAAAGATGGGCAAGAGCCTGGGCAACTCCGTCCCGCTGCGAGCGTCGGCGGACGAGACCGCCCGGCTGGTCGCGAAGGCCACGACCGACCCCGACCGCCGCATCACTTACGACCCCCGCCGCCGTCCCGAAGTGTCCACGCTGGTGCTTATCGCCGCGCTGTGCCGGGGCGAGGCACCCGAGGCCATCGCCGACGCCATCGGAGGCGGCGGCGCGGCCGCGCTCAAGGCGGTCGTTACCGAGGCGCTCAACGACCGGTTCGCCCCGATCCGGGCGCGCCGCCGCGAGGTTGCCGCCGATCCCGGCTACCTGCGCGCGGTGCTCGAGGCGGGAAACGAACAAGCCCGGATGACGGCCGACAGCACGCTTAATGCGGTCCTGCGGCTCATGCACACCCGGTACTAGGCCGCGTCCGAACGCGTGCGTGGCCGCGCGGGAGCCGCCGTTCCCATCCGTAAATCTGATTTGCATTATATATGGTTAGCATTATACTAGCAGCGTGCAGACGACGTTCGAGGTGGTCGCGGAGCCGACCCGCCGGCAGATCCTCGACCTGCTGCTCGAGCGCGAGCGCCCGGTCGGGGACCTGGTTGCGGCGCTGGCCATGAGTCAGCCCGCGGTTTCCAGGCATCTGCGGGTGCTGCGCGACGCGGGCCTGGTCGCGACGCGGACCGACGCGCAGCGGCGGGTCTACCGGCTCCACCCCGAGCCGCTCGCGGCAATCGACGAGTGGCTGCGGCCGTACCGGCGGATGTGGGCGGCGAGCCTGGACCGGCTGGCGCTGCACCTGGACGAGATGGACGACGAGAGGACCAGCGATGCCTGACTGGCAGCCGGACTACGGGACACTGGAGCGCGGCGACGGCACGGTCACGCTGCGTTTCACCCGGCAGCTCCCGCATCCGCCGGAGAGGGTCTGGCGGGCGCTGACCGAGCCGGAGCACCTCGAGGCCTGGTTTCCGACCACGATCCAGGGCGAGCTTGTGCCCGGAGCGCCGCTGGCGTTCAGCTTCGCCCGGCCTGCGCTGCCGCGAATGACCGGGCGGATGCTGGCCTGCGAGCCGCCGAAGCTCCTGGAGTTCGTCTGGGATGACGAGACCCTGCGGTTCGAGCTGACCGCGCATGGGTCTGGCACTCTCCTCGGTTTCACCGCCACGTTCGCCGAGGTGGGCAAGGCCGCGAGGGACGCCGCGGGCTGGCACGTGTGCCTCGACCGCCTGGTCGCCGCGGCCAGCGGGCACGCCGCAGAGTGGGCGCAGGACGAGCGGTGGCGGGAGGTGCATCCGCGCTACGTGGCCGCGTTCGGGCCCGGGGCCGCGACGCTCGGGCCGCCGCAGGAATGGCAGGACGAGTTCGGGCCGGCCTGAGCGCACCCGCGAGTCGTGCCGACATGACGCAGCCGGCGGGCTGCTGACTTGGCCCGCCGGCTGCTTGCTGCGCAGGTACCGAGGTCAGGCCTCCTGCGGCTGGCCGAGTTTCTCCAGCTCGGCCTGGACCATGGCCTCGTGTTCATCCTCGTCCTGCTTCGCCGCCCGCGGGCTCCAGCGACCGCGCAACAGCGGGATGGTCAGCAGGAAGAAGATGATGCCGCCAAGACAGACATACCACCAGTGTTGCCACTGACGGGCGGCCTCGGCCGACGCGGTCTGAACCGAGGTGCCGTGCTCGGTCAGGTAGGTCGTCACGCTCGGCGGGATCTTGGAAAGAGCCGTCAGCTCCTTGGCGTACGGCTCCAGTGGTAGCAGCGCGCCGGCGCTGTAGATCACGCTCTCAATCTGGGCCTGGTGGGCATTGAGCGTCGTCAGCACCTGGATGCCCTTCGCGCCGCCGCCCGCGGCCGCGATCAGCTGCCCCTGCAGCTTGGCCGGGACGGCGTTTGTCGGGTACTTCGACGCCTCCGTGACGAGCGTGGCGTTCTTCTCGAGGAATGTCAGCTCGGGTGCGTACTCCGTGGCGTAGGTGAGCTGCGGCGCGTATAGCGTGGCCGCGTCGACGATCTTCGGGTGTGCCTGCGCCCAGGCCAGCTGGGTCTTGTACTGAGCCGCGTAGGCCACCACATTATTTCCGTAGGTGACCAGCGGGGTCACGGAGGTGACGACGACCGGCACCAGCAGGGCGGACACGCAGACGACGAGCCGGATGATCCAGCCCCAGATCGCCAGGCCGGTCGCGATCAGTGCCGGGTTGCGGGCCTCGACGGTCTCGGTGAAGCTGGCCATCCAGGCCACGTAGGCGATGCCGAGGGTGATCGATGAGATTGCCAGGATCGCCGCCATCGTGGCGTAACTCGGGTGCCGCCCGAACTGGTACAGGAACAGGATCGTCATGGCGGCGCCGGTCACGCCGCCGAAGACCATGAACGGCTTGCGCACCCGGATCCGGTCGGAGAGGATTCCGACCAGGATCACCGAGACCGCGTTGGCGGCCCACTCCCAGTTCGCCAGGCTGTTGGCCTCGTGCAGGCTGAAGCCGAAGACGGTCACCATGTAAATGGCCAGGAACCCGACGGCCGCGTAGTAGATCAGCAGGAAGACCGAGATGGCGAACGCGGAGATCACGATGTCGGGCTTCATGAGCTGGCCGAACGGGTTGCGCAGCGCCGCCTCGATGTCGAGGCCCTTCGCCCGCGCCTCGATCAGCGCCCGGTCACGCATCGTCACCATGAGCTGGTCGCGCAGCCGTGGAGATAGCTCGCGGAGCCAGAAGAAGGCGATGAGGAACACGACGATGCCGACGACGCCGCAGATGCGGTACTCGTGCGTCCAGAAACGGTTGTCATGGCTGGCGGACACGGCGGCCGGGATCGTGATGGTACCGACGATCGCGACGATCAGGCTGCCGAGCACCGGCCCGCTGGTCCAAAAGCCCATCGCGGTCGCGCGGCCGACCTGCGGGGAGAAGTCGCGGATCAACGCGGGCGTCGCGACCAGGCAGATGCCCTCGACGAAGCCGACGACGAAGCCCTCGAAGGCGAATAGCCACTTGTTGGTCACGATCGGCAGCAGGAACTCCACGAACACCGCGGCAAAGAGCAGGCCGAAGACCACGAGATTGGCCCGGCCGAACCGGTCGGCGAGGCCCGCGAGCAGCGATCCGAACGCTCCGATCAGGCTGCCGATCGCAGTGGTCACCGCGAAGAACGTGAAGGACGCATGCAGGTTGGCCAGGATCAGCGTGGAAACCGACCCGTTGACGTAGAGCTCGTAGTACAGCGTGATCGTCGCCAGCACCGTGATCGCCAGGTATCGCATCCTGAGCCCGGTCGGCGGGTAATGATCAAGTTGCCTGTGTATCAGCCCCAGCGTGCGGGGCGCTGCATGCTGAGCCTCTGTGGTCGCGGACATCGCTAGCACCTTTCCGGTCCGCCAGTGCTAATGGTTTGGTCGAGGGTATGCCTGCGCATACCGTCCTGTCGATGTGCTGATGTTGTGTAATTTCAGTGTCCTGGTCCCGATTAGACCGCAGGTGGCCCCCTACGGAGTCGGCGGGCCGCATCGGATGCGGCCCGCCGACCTTGTGCTGGCCCGAGTGCCAGGGTCAGGCTGTTCCGAGCTTCGCCAGCTCGGCCTGGACCATGGCCTCGTGCGCGTCCTCGTCGGCCTTGGCATCACGCGGGCGCCACCGGCCACGCAGCAGCGGGATGCTGAGCAGGAAGGCGACGATCCCGGCAAAGCAGACCCAGAACCAGGTCCGCCACTGGCCTGGCGACTTCGCCGCTGCCGACGTCACCGACGCCGCATGCGCGGTCATGTAGGCATCGACGCTCGCGGGCACGGCCTGCGCCGCTGCCAGCTCGGTCCCGACGCCAGGCGCCGAGACCTCCGTGATCACCGACGCCGGCACCTTCGACAGCGCGGTGAGCTGGGTCGCGTACGGCGCCAGTGCCTGCAGCTGCGGCCCGACCGCGAGGACGCCGTTGATCGCCGTCTGGTTGGCGCCGATCGTCGTCAGGATGCCGATGCCAGTGCTGCCGCCGCCCGCGGCCGCGACCAGCTTGGCCTGGAGCGCCGCCGGGACCTTGCCGGCCGGGTACTTGGCCGCCTGGGCGAACAGGGTCGGGTTCTTCTCCATCACGGCAAGCTCGGGAGCGAACTTCGCCGCGTTGCCCAGCTGGACCGCGTACTTCGTGGCGTTGGCCACGACGGTGGGGTTGTCCTTGGCGAAGGTCAGCGGCACGCTGTACTTGGTCGCGTCGGCCACGATCTTGCCGTGCGAGCCGGCCCAGACCAGCGCCGGGTACTCGGTCGCGTAGGCCTTCACCTGAGCGCCGTAGTTGACCAGCGGCGTGACCGAGTTGATCACGACAGGGATAAGCGCGAAGGACGCGAACACCACGACCCGGATGATCCAGCCCCAGATGGCGAGGCCGGCTGCGGTGGCCGCCGGGTTGCGGTGCTCGACGGTCTCGGTGAAGCTGGCCATCCACGGCGTGTAGGCAACGCCGAGGAAGAACAGCATGATCGCCAGGAGCGCCGCGATCGTGCTGAAATTGGGATGGGCGCCGACCTTGGACTGCAGCAGGAAGAGCACTACCAGCACCGCGGCGCCGACGCCGCCGACCACCATGAACGGCTTACGTACCCGCAGCCGGTCGGAGAGCATCCCGATCAGGATCACGCCGAGGGCGTTGAACGCCCAGGCCCAGTAGCCCAGGTTGTTCCCCTCGTTGACGCTATAGCCGAAGATCGTGCCCACGTAGATGACCAGGAAGCCGACCAGGGCGTAGTAGATCAGCAGCATGATCGAGACCGCGAGGGCCGAGACGATGATGTCGGCCTTCATCAGCTGCCGCCAGTGACCTTGCAGGGCTGCCTCTACGTCCAGGCCCTTGGCCCGCGCCTCGATCAGCGCCCGGTCGCGCATCGTCACCATCAGCTGGTCGCGAAGGCCCGGCGAGAGCTCACGCAGGAAGAACAGCGCGATCAGGAACACCACTATGCCGACGGTGCCGCAGATGTGGTACTCGTGCGTCCAGAAATGGGGGTCGTGGGTGGCGGACACGGCGGCCGGGATCGTGATGCTGCCGACGATCGCGACGATCAGGCTGCCGAGCACAGGACCGCTGGTCCAGAACCCCATGGCCGTGGCCCGGCCAACCTGCGGGGAGAAGTCGCGAATCAGCGCCGGAGTTGACACCAGGCACATGCCCTCGACGACGGCGACCACGAAGCCCTCGATGGTGAAGGTCCACTTGTTCGTCGCGGCCGGCAGCACGAAGGCCACGAAGATGCCCGTGAACAGCAGCCCGAAGACGACCAGGTTCGCCCGGCCGTACCGGTCCGTCAGGCCGGCGAACAGCGAGCCGAAGGCGCCGATCAGGTTGCCGAAGGCCAGCGCCAGGACGTAAAAGGTGAAGCTCATATGCAGGTTGGTGAGGACCAGCGTGGACACCGAGCCGCCGACATACAGCTCGTAGTACAGCGTGATCGTGGCCAGCACCGTGAGCGCCAGGTACCAGACCCTGGGGCCGGTGTTGGGGTACGAGTCCAGCTGCCGGTGAATCAGCGAGGAGAACAAACTCCGCTGCCCGGAAACTGGATCCGCGGTGGCTGCTGTCATACGGTGCCTCCTTGCTGTGAACCGGGATATCGCGTGCCGGTCTGACTACATGCCGACTAGACGGTATCCCCAGCATCGGCACCGAGGCAATGGTCTCTTGTGGGGCATCTCACCAGGCAGCCGCTCTGCGCGCAGGCCGGTCAGGCGGATGATGGGCGTCCGGGCAAGGATTTCAGGACGCGGTATAAGGCGTAATTAGCCCGATTTAGCTGGGCGCGCTCGGAGGGACTCGAACCCCCAACCTCTTGATCCGTAGTCAAGTGCTCTATCCGTTGAGCT
>JASHOV010000024.1 GCA_030038495.1 Streptosporangiaceae bacterium | reverse complement strand
TGATGCCGCACGGAACGATCCGGTCGTACCAGTACAGGTCGCAGTCGCAGTTCAGCGCGAATCCGTGCATCGTCACGCCCCTCGCGACCCTGATGCCGATGGCGGCGATCTTGCGGTCGGGCTGGCCCGGCTCCGTCCCCCGCAGCCAGACGCCGCTGCGGCCCTCCACCCGCCCGGCTTCGACGCCGAGCTCCGCGCACACGTCGATCAGCGCGGCCTCGATCGTGCGCACGTAGCTGACAACGTCGATGGGCTCGGGGAGGCCGACTATGGGGTAGCCGACCAGCTGCCCCGGACCGTGCCAGGTGATCTGCCCGCCGCGGTCCACGTCGATCACGGGCGCGCCCGGATCGCCGAAGGGCCGGTCCAGCGGGTTCGTCCGTCGGCCGGCGGTATAGACCGGCCGGTGCTCAAGGAGAAGGCAGGTATCGGGGATCTCGCCATTCACTCGCTGCTCGTGCAGCTGCCGCTGCAGTTCCCAGGCTTCCAGATAGTCGACTTTCTCGTCGCCCAGCCCGAGCCGGGCGAAAACCAGGTCACCATACACGCTCTCAGACTATGCCCGGGTCGCCGCAGCACCCGCCAAGCCGACCGGACTGCTCGCGAGCAGCTGCTCCGTCCGCCTCCGTCCGCCCGGCCCCTAACTTTTCCTCCGCTGCATGGCTTCTGGGCGCCGATATACCCCGATTTGCACCCACGGAGCTGAGGAAAAGTCCAGGAACCTTGACGCGCTGCCGGTTTTGTCGGCTAGCCCGGCGTGGCGTGGGGAGCGCGCGCGGGAATGTGGTATCGCTGTCCGTGGCTATGCCACAGGAGGTGAAAACCCGATGTTCGACGACGAGCAGCTCATGAGCATGAGTCCGAAAGAACGGCGGGAACTCATTTTTGCACTGGCCGCCATCGACCCGCCGGGTACTATGAAGAGCCCGGATGGGGACCGCCGCCGGCGGATCGCGCTCGCGCTCATCATCATCTGCTGCGTAGTGCTGGCCGCCTGGACCGGCCTGCTGGCCTCGACTCTGCCTCGGTATTACCGGACCGGCGGCTGGCGGGGTGCGTGGGTGGGATTCGACATCGCGTTGCTGGCCGCATTCGTTGTCACCGGCTGGGCGGCCTGGCGGCGGCGGCAGATCCTCATCATCTGCCTGATCGTGCTGGCGACCCTGCTGTCCTGCGATGCCTGGTTCGACGTCGTCCTGGACGCCAGGACGTCGGGCTTCTGGTGGAGCGTGGCGTCGGCGCTGGTCGTCGAGCTGCCGCTGGCCACGCTGGCGGTCCTCACGGCCCGGCGGCTGCTGCGCCGGACTAGCTCAGTGCTGCTGCGCTACCAGGGCCACGCGGGCCCCGTGCCCAAACTCCGGCATATGCAGCTTGTCGGCACCGGTGCCGGCCAGCCGCTGACTGACCTGCTCCCAGGCTCCGGCGACGACGAGGTCGCGCCGGACGACCGGCCCGACCGGTGAGCTGACGACCGGTGAGCTGACGACCGGGCTACCCGGGCGGCTGGCTCAGGACGTTAGCGAGCGCCGGGCCCAGCTGGGCATGGCAGAACGCGAAGCCGGCCGCCAGCAGCCGGGCGGGCCGCACCCGGCAGCTCGCCAGCAGCTCGCCCGACACCTCGCCCAGCGCGACTCGCAGCGGGCCGGCCGGCAGTCGCAGTAGCGCGGGCCGACCGAGGGCATGGGCCAGGGCCGAGCTGAACTGCGCGTTCGTGACCGGCGTGGGTCCGGTGAGGTTGACCGGCCCGGACAAGCCGGGGTCGGCGAGCACGAACCTGCAGGCGCGGATGTGATCGGCCAGCGTGATCCAGCTGAGGTACTGGGTGCCGGGACCGATCCGGAACCCCAGCCCGAGGCGGAACGGCAGCAGCAGTTGGCCAACCATGCCGCCCCCGCGGGACAGGACGATGCCGGTCCGCAGGTGCGCGACCCGGATGCCGGCGTCGGCGGCGGGGCGGGCCGCGGCCTCCCAGTCGCGGACGAGCTCGGCCAGGAATCCGGTGCCGCCGGGAGCGGTCTCGTCCACCTCGCGGCTGCCAGTATCGCCGTACCAGCCGATGGCCGACGCCACGAGCAGGGCCCGCGGCGGATCGTCCATGCTGGCAAGCGCGCGGGCCAGAGTCGCTGTGCTGTCGATGCGGCTGGCCCGCAGCTCCTGCTTGCGCGCGGCGGTCCAGCGGCCCGGGGCAATCGGCGCGCCCGACAGGTGGACGACGGCATCGACTCCGGCGAGGGACCCCGGGCTCGGGCCGCCCTCGGGCGTCGCCGGGTCCCAGCGGGTCTCGCCGGGCCCGGCGGGAGGGCGCCGGACCAGGCGCAGGACCTCGACGTCGTCGCTGGCCAGGTCACGCGCCAGCGCGCTGCCGATTAGCCCGGTGGATCCCGTGATCGCTATCCGCACGATGACATTGTCGCCCGAGGGGAGCGGCGGGCCTATGAGGATCTGGTCCGAAGGCGCGATTCGGACGGGAATGGCACGCTGGGCCGGGCGGGGTTGGCACACTAAGTGGCCGTGGACGCGCAACTGATTCTGATGGACGGCACCAGCGTTCCGGTGAGCCCGGACGCGGTCGGTAAGGCGCTGAGCAGCGGCACGCTGCTGTGGCTCGATGTAATGCAGCCTGGTGCGCAAGACGTCGCGTGGCTGCGCGATGCCTTCGAGCTGCACCCGCTCGCGGTCAAGGACCTGACCGACTTCGGGCAGCGGCCCAAGGTCGAGGCCTTCACCAACCTGGTCTACCTGGTCAGCTACGGGCTCGCGGGGCCCACCAACGACCTGACCGAGGTGCACTGCTTCTGCGGCGACAAGTACCTGGTCACGGTCAGGCATGATGGCTGCGACGCGCTGGAACAGCTGCGCGAGCGGATCACCCAGCCCGGCAACCGGCTGCCGAACGGCACCAGGCCGACGCGGCTTATCCTGCTCCACAACATCCTGGACAGCCTGATCGACAGCTTCTTCCCCTCGCTGGCCGACTTCGACGACCGGATCGACAACCTGCAGGAGAGAATCTTCGCCAAGCCGACTAACGATCAGCTAGCCGAGCTGTTCAACATGCAGCGCTGGCTGGTCACCCTCCGCAAGCTGATCTCGCCGCAGCGGGACATGATGGCATCGCTGGTGTCCGGCATGGTGATCCTGCCAGGCACGACCGCCGAGAGCGATCCGTACCTGCGCGATCTCTACGATCACCTGATCCGAATTAGCGATGAGATCGACAGCTACCGTGACCTGCTCAGCAATGCCATGTCGGTGTACCTGTCGATGGTGTCGAACAATCTCAACGTGGTAATGAAGCAGCTGGCGATCATCGCGACGGTGTTCCTGCCGCTGTCGTTCCTGACCGGCTTCTTCGGGCAGAACTTCGCCTGGCTGGTAAACCGGCTCGGCAGCCTGACGGTCTTCCTGGTGCTCGGCCTGGGCACCGAGATGGTAGCGGTCGGCGCACTGTACATGGTGTTCCGCCGGCGGGGCTGGATCGGCAGCGGGTAGCCGACGCCGGCGATCGCCGGCCCGGATCAGGGGGCCGGGCAGCGAGCCGCGAGGGCGGCCTTGCCCTGCGACCCTGTGATGACCGCGTACTGACCCGGCTGCCCGAATACCAGCCAGGTGGCCGTGAGCCGGACCGCTGCGCCGCGCCGCGGGTGGACCGTCAGCCGTGCGGTGACCTTCCCGGTCGCCTGATTCCAGGTCGCGGTCCCGTCGATGGTGGCGTCGGTGACCCATCGGACGGCGTCAAGCCGCATCGCGAGCCCGGTGGCCGTGTATCGCAGCGTCACGCTTCCGCCGCGCAGGCCCAGGTCGGTCGTGTTGAGCAGGTAGGGCGACCGGCTGATCTCGTCGCCGACGGCGTCCACCGCGATCGTCGCGGCCTGCAGTGCCTGGCGGCCCGCCTTGTCGCCCGCCGTCCGCCGGGCCGCGGCGGCCTGGGCCAGGTACAGCGGGTAGGACCCGACGGTATGGACCGGCGCGATCTTCGCGGCGCAGGAGACATTCTGGGTGGGCAGGCCGGCCGGATCCGCGACGAACGTCTGGTACACCGAGGCCGGGCAGGAGTCGTTGGCGTCCTGCAGCGTCACGTGGGTGAGGTTCGCGAACGTGACCAGGCGGGCCGACTTGCCCATCTGGCTGGCCACCAGGGTGGCACCGTCCAGCCTCGGCGTCAGCGAGTCCAGCGTGCCGGACATGACGAGGACGGGCACGCTGGCCGGCACCAGCGGCGGCCGCCTGGTGATCGGCGCGATGTGGTGCACGGGCGCGGGCCAGTCCAGGCAGGCGCTGTAGGCCTCGGTGTACTGGTCCATGCTCGTCCACTGCGCCACCGTGAACGGCGCGAACGTCCGGGCCGGCTCGCGGCGCACGGCCGCGCTGTACTGGCGCTGCCGGACGGCGGGGGACGCGTCCCGGCTGAACAGCTGCACGTAATCGGTACAGGAGACGGCGAAGTACAGGCCATCGCTGAATTCGGGCAGCGGGTAGTTGTTGTCGTCGAACCCGATCGACAGCGAGGCAAGACGCAGCAGCGGTGCCGGGTCATTGTGCTGCAGCAGCGCCCTGGCGGCCGCGTCGAGGTCACGGTAGACGATCGGGTCGAAGCCCGCGTTGTTGACCAGGTTGACCAGGGTGAGGTCGCTGACGGTCATCCGGCTGCGGGTACCGTCTGTGGTCGTCGCCAGACCCGTGACCGGTGCGCGAGCCAGCCGCCGGGCCAGCGCCGAGATGCGCCCCCAGGACGGGCCGCGGGCCGCGGCCGCGCACGCGGGCGAGAGGCTGCAGGCCTGGTCGAAGGCGCGGCGCGCGGTGACGGCCGTGGTCGAGTACCAGGGGTTCAGGTCGAGCACCTGATAGGTGGAATCGAGGGTGACCGACCTGAGCTCGGCCGGATACCGCGAGGCGAAGACCTGAGCGAACCAGCTGCCGTAGGAGTCGCCGTACAGGTCGACCTTCCCGAGCTTCAGCGCCTGGACCACGCCAGACACGTCGCGCGCCGAGTAGGCCGTGTTGAACAGGTCGGAGGCGTGCACCCAGCCCCCGTGCCGGTAACGCCAGGTGTGGTTCAGCTGCCGGCCGCAGTCCGCGACCAGCCGGTCGAACTTGGCTCCGTACTGCTGCTGGAGTTTGGTGTAGCTCTCCAGGCCCTTGCAGTCCAGCGGGGTGGAATTGCCGGTGCCGCGCAGGTTCACCAGCAGCATGTTCCGCGTCTGCAGCAGCGACCCGGCCTGCGCCACGTACAGTGACTCGCTGCCGGTGGTGGCAAATCCGGGGCCGCCTTCCACCGCCAGGATCGTGCCGGCGGCCGGGCTGGCCGCGGTGGCCGGGAGGAACTGGAAGCCGATGCTGATATCGGGGCTCGCGGCCGACGAGTAGTCCAGCGGAACCTTCAGGCTGCCGCAGTACGTGAGCGGCGCCGTGCCGCACTTGCCGAGCTTGAGGCTGC
This sequence comes from Streptosporangiaceae bacterium, assembly GCA_030038495.1. GTDB lineage: Bacteria > Actinomycetota > Actinomycetes > Streptosporangiales > Streptosporangiaceae > JAJYUU01. The sequence goes on along the minus strand of JASHOV010000024.1, from coordinate 11,808 downwards.
CCACCCGGATGGATGCGGCGGCCGTCCGCGCGGTCACGGCGGCGGTGGCGACCGGCTGGGCCAGGCCCAGCATGATTGCAGGAACGGCGAGCAGAAGGGCAGTCGAGCGTATTGGCACAGCCGGAACCCGAAGTCGCATTGTCCAAGTCTGCACCCAGAATGTCGAATGCGTCGGCCGGTTCTGCCGTCCGGGTCGGTTGTGAGCCGTCCGGGGTAAGGATGAGCGCATGATCGATCACATCAGCATCCAGTGCGCCGACCTGCCGGCGAGCGCCGTCTTCTACGACGCCGTCCTGGCGCCGCTCGGCGGCGCCAGGATCATGGACTTCGGGCAGGCGATCGCCTATGGCATCGGGTCCGCGCCCGACTTCTGGATCGGCCAGCAGACAACAGGCGACGGGTTCCGCGAGTCGCATCTGGCGTTCACCGCCGCCGACCGGCCCGCGGTGCGGGCCTTCTTCGACGCCGCGGTCAGCTCGGGTGCGGAGGTACTGCACGAGCCGCGGCTGTGGCCGGAATATGACCCGGATTACTACGGCGTGTTCGTCCGCGACCCGGATGGCAACAACGTCGAGGCCGTCTGCCGTGCGCCGTCCGGCTAGAGGCCGAGTTCGGTCTCGAACGCGCCCTCTTCCAGCCGGTCCTTGATCGTGACGAGGAACCGGGCCGCGTCCGCGCCGTCGACCAGCCGGTGGTCGTAGGTCAGTGCCAGGTACACCATCGAGCGGACGGTGATCACCTCGCCCAGGGTCGGGTCCTCGACCACGACCGCGCGCTTCACCACGGTCCCGGTGCCGAGGATCCCGACCTGCGGCTGGTTGATGATCGGGGTGTCGAACAGCGCGCCGCGGCTGCCGGTGTTGGTCAGCGTGAACGTGCCGCCGGCCAGATCGTCCGGGCTGACCTGGCCCGCCCGGGTACGCTCGGCCAGGTCCGCGATCTTGCGGGCGAGGCCGCCGATGTTGAGGTCGCCGGCATTGCGGATCACCGGCACCATCAGGCCCCGCTCGGTGTCCACCGCGATCCCCAGGTGCTCGGCCTCGTGGTAGGTGACCTGCCCGGACGCGGTGTCGATCACGGCGTTGAGCTTGGGATGGATCTTCAGTGCCTCGACCGTGGCCAGCGCGAAGAACGGCAGGAACGACAGCTTGACGCCCTCGCGGGCCTCGAAGGCGGCCTTGGCCCGGCCCCGCAGCCGCGCGATCGCGGTGACGTCGGCCTCGACGACGGTTGTGAGCTGCGCCGAGACCTGGAGCGACTCGACCATGCGCTGGGCGATGACCTGCCGGGCACGGGACATCCGCTCGGTCGTGCCGCGGAGGCTGGACGGTACGATCGCGGGGCGGGGCGCGGAGGTGTCAGCGGCCGGCGCAGGCTCGGCGGCCAGTGCGCGCGCGGCAACGCGCGGTGCTGCTGCCTGCGGTGCTGCTGCCTGCGGTGCTGCCGCGGCGGGTGCGGCAACGCGCGGTGCTGCCTGCGTTACCTCCGGACCGCGCGCGACGCGCGCCGCGTCGAGGACGTCCTGCTTGCGGATCCGGCCGCCGACGCCGGTGCCGGTCACGGTGGCCAGGTCAATGCCATGCTCGGCCGCCAGCTTGCGCACGAGCGGGGTGACGTACGGCCCGTCGAACGACGCGGCTGCGGCCTCGGCGGTCCCGTTCCCGGTCTCAAAAGAGGGGGGAACGGCGGGCTCGTAGGCGGGCGCGGCCGGTATCGGCGCGGCCGGCGGCTGATAGGCCGGGGCGGCGGGCGGATAACTCGCGGCGGGCGCCTCATACGGCGCGGGCTCCGGCGGGCCCTGCTCGTACGCGGGCGGCTGGTACGCGGGCTCGGGCTCGGCCGGGGTCTGCTGCTGCTCGGCCTCGGCCGTAGCCGGCTGCGGTGTCTGCGCCTCCGCGGGCGCCTGTGCCTCTGGCGCCTGTGCTTCGGTCTGCTGTGCAGCCTCGGCGGCGGGCGCACCGGCAGAACCGTCCTCGTCAATGACGGCGAGCTCGGCGCCCACCGCGACCGTCTCGTCCTCGGCCACGGTGATACCGCGCAGAATCCCGGAGACGGGTGAGGGGATCTCGGTGTCGACCTTGTCGGTGGACACCTCCAGCAGCGGCTCGTCGGCCTCGACGTGCTCGCCCTCGCGCTTCAGCCAGCGCGTGACTGTGCCCTCGGTGACACTCTCCCCGAGTTGTGGCATCGATACGGAGACCGACATGACTTCGCGTTGCTCCTCTTCCGGGTTTTCTCTGACTGTAGCGCGCGCCGGGGCGCTCAGCCGTGGACGTGCAGGGGCTTGCCCGCGAGCGCGAGGTGGGCCTCGCCGATCGCCTCCGACAGGGTCGGGTGCGGGTGGATGAGCTGCGCCACGTCGCCGGGTGTGGCCTCCCAGTTGTAGATCAGCTGCGCCTCGGCAATGAGCTCCCCGGCCCGCGCGCCGACGAGGTGGATCCCGAGCACCCGCCCGCCGCCCACCTCGGCGATGACCTTCGCGGCACCGGCGGTCTGCAGGATCGCCGCCCTGCCGTTGGCCTTGAGATCGTAGGTGAACTCCGTGATCTCGAAGCCGCGCTCCTCGGCCTGCACCGAGGTGAGGCCGACGGAAGCGACCTCGGGATCGGAATACGTCACCCTCGGCACGCCGTCATAGTCGATCGGCACGACCTTGAGTCCGGCCTGGTGCTCGGCCACCATGATCCCCTCGGCAAAGCCGACATGCGCGAGCTGCAGGCCAGGCCGCAGGTCGCCCAGGGCGGAGATCGTCGGGATGTTGGTCTGGCAGTACTCGTCCACCAGCACGAAGCCGCGGTCCATCGCGACGCCGACCTCGTCATAGCCCAGGCCGGCCGAGACTGGGCCGCGGCCCACGGCGACCAGCATCAGCTCGGCGTCGATCGTGCCGCCGCCCTCCACCGTGACCGTCACGCCCGAGTCGGTGTCCTTGACGCTCTCGAACCTCGTGCCGACCCTGAAGTTGATCCCGCGGCGGCGGAACGCCCGCTCCAGGAGCCTGGAGCTGGACTCCTCCTCGGTCGGCAGCAGGTGCGGGAGCATCTCGATGATCGTCACCTCGGCGCCGAAGGACCGCCACACGCTGGCGAACTCGACGCCGATGACGCCTCCGCCGAGTACCACGACGGACGACGGGACGTGATCAAGCAGCAGCGCGTGCTCGCTGCCGATGACGCGCTGCCCGTCGATCTGCAGGCCGGGCAGGCTGCGGGTCTCCGAGCCGCTGGCCAGCACCACGTGCGAGCCTTCGAAGACCCGATCGCCGACCTGCACCGCGGTAGCCGAGACGAGCCTGCCGTAGCCCTCGATGATGTCGATGCCACGGCTCTTGATCAGGCCGGTGAGCCCCTTCCAGTTGCCGGTGACGACCTTGTCCTTGTATGCGTTCACCCCGGCCATGTCGATGCCGTCCAGGGTGGTCCTAACGCCGAACGCGTGGCCATCGCGGGACTGGTCCGCGATCTCGGCGGCGTGCAGCAGCGCCTTGGTCGGGATGCAACCGCGGTGCAGGCAGGTGCCGCCCACCTTGTCCTTCTCGATGAGCGCGACCCGCTTGCCCAGCTCGGCCGACCGCAGCGCGCAGGCGTAGCCACCGCTGCCGCCGCCAAGGATCACGATGTCGTAGCCGCCGTCAGTCACGGTCCAGACTCCATTCATTTGTCGCTATCAGCGGCCGCACGTCCTTGTGCGGTCGCGTTGCGGCCCTTGCCCGCGTGCCTGCCCCGGCCCGGCTGGGCGGGCGGCCCGCCGCGCTCCGGCCTACAGTCGGCCGCCCGCAACGTCCTCCGCCACCTGCACGAGCATGCGGACCGCCGCGCCGGTCCCGCCCTTGGGGGTGTACCCGTACGGCTCGCCCTCGTGGAACGCAGGACCCGCGATGTCCACATGAGCCCAGCGCACGCCGTCGGGCACAAATTCCTTGAGGAACAGGCCCGCCACCAGCATGCCGCCGAATCGGTCGCCGGCCACGTTGGCGATGTCGGCGACCGCCGAGTCCAGGCCCTTGCGCAGCTCCTCGGGCAGCGGCATCGGCCAGACTCGCTCGCCCGCCCGGCGGGCGGAGTCCACCACGCCGTCCCGGACCGCATCGTCGTTGGCCATGACGCCCGCGATCCTGGTGCCCAGCGCGACGAGCTGCGCGCCGGTCAGGGTTGCGACGTCGATCAGCAGGTGCGGCGTGTCCTGCTCGGACCTGGCGATCACGTCGGCCATGACCAGGCGGCCCTCCGCGTCGGTGTTCAGCACCTCGACGGTCTTGCCGCCGAAGATCGTGATCACATCCGACGGGCGCTGGGCGTTGCCGCCGGGCATGTTCTCGGCGAGCGGCAGGTATCCGACCACGTTGACCGCCGGGCCGAGCTCGGCGATTGCCTGCAGGGCGGCGAGCACGGCGGCGGCGCCGCTCATGTCGGACTTCATCGCCTCCATCGACGCCGAGGGCTTGAGCGAGAGGCCGCCGGAGTCGAAGGTAATCCCCTTGCCGACGTAGACGACGGTCTTGGTCGCGTCCGGGTGCTTGTAGGCCAGCCGGACCAGCCGCGGCGGCCGGGACGATCCCTGCCCGACCCCGGTGATTCCGCCGTAGCCGCCGTCGGCGAGTGCCTGCTCGTCCAGCACCTCGAAGTCCAGGCCGGCGGCCCCCGCGACCTGCGCGGCCTGCTCCGCGAAGGTCTCCGGGTACAGGTGCGACGGGCTGGTGTTCACCATGTCCCTGGTCAGGCTCATGGCCGCGGCCAGCACCCGGGCCCTAGCCGCGGCCTGCTCGGCGCCGGCCGCGGACGTCAGGACGGTGAGATCGGGCGCGCTGGCGTTCTCCCCGGCCCGGTACCTGGTGAACGTGTACCGGCCGAGCAGCGCGCCAAGCGCCACGGCCTCGACCTGCGCGTCATCGGCCGCCGGGAGGGCAACCGCGACCGAGCCCGCCTTGGTCGCCGTGAGCGCCCGCACCGCGGCGCCCGCGCCCCTGCGCAGCGCCTCGGCGCTGGGCTGTACCTCGGCGTCCGGGGTACCCAGGCCGACGGCGACGATCAGCGGGGCGGCGAGCCCGCCGCCGGTCGGGAGCTTGGTGATCTCGTCCTGCTTGCCGGTGGCGCCGAGAGCGGATGCGGTGGTGGCAAGTGAGCCGCCGAGGGCGCCGTCGGCATCTTCCGCGCCCGGTGCCAGCAGGGGTCCATCCGGGCCCTGGATGAGGCCGATAATGAGGGCGTCTGCGGCCACGCTGCGCGCAGATTCTGAGCTCGTGGTGAGGGGGTTGGTCGTCACGCATCCGAGCCTAGTGCCTGGCGCATACTCCGATGATCGGCGGGCGCTCGCGACCGCCGGGTTGGCATAGGCGTAACAGCTGTGATGACGTGGAAGTCACAACTGTTATATTGGGTAGGTCATAGCGGGAGAACCCGACCAGGGGAGGCTGCCGTGGGCGCGGCTAGCGCGCTGTTCATCGCGGTGTTCCTGGCCTGCGTGGTCGAGGCCGTGGAGGCCACGACGATAGTGCTGGCGGCCGGCACGGCGCGAGACTGGCGCTCGGCCGGCTTCGGCTTGGGCGCGGCGCTCGCCGTCCTCGCGGTCATTGTGGCGGCGGCGGGCCCGGCAGTCTCGGAGATCCCGCTGCGCGGTCTGCGCGTGGTCGTCGGGGCGCTGCTGCTGATCTTCGGCCTGCAGTGGGTGCGCAAGGCTGTTCTGCGCGCGAGCGGGCACAAGGCACTGCACGACGAGGACGTCCTGTACGCCAGGCACCTGGCGGCGGCCACTGGCATGCAGGCCCGCCGCACCGGCGTCATCCCGGACTGGTACGGCTTCACGCTGGCGTTCAAGGGCGTCCTGCTCGAGGGCCTGGAGGTCGTGTTCATCGTGCTGACGTTCGGGAGCAACGACCACAACATTGGCCTGGCCGGGGTCGCCGCGGTCGCCGCGATCGCGGTGGTGGCCGCGGCCGGCTTCGCGGTGAAGGCGCCGCTGGCGCGGGTGCCGGAGAACACCATGAAGTTCATCGTCGGGATCATGCTCACCAGCTTCGGCGTGTTCTGGGGCGCCGAGGGCGCGGGCGCGCACTGGCCGGGTTCGGACGCGGCGCTGCTCGGCATTATCCCGCTCGTCGCGCTGTACGCGCTGGGGCTGGTGGCCCTGCTGCGGCGCGCCGGCGGACCGGGAAGCACGACCGCGGACCCGGCGGGCGCTGCGGCGGGGGCCTTGCGGTGACGGCGCGGCTGCGGGCCGTCGGCGCGTTCTGGTACGACTTCATCATCGGGGACGACTGGGTGATCGCGGCGGGCGTCGTCCTGGGGCTAGCCGGCACCTACGGCCTCAGCCGCGCCGGGGTGCCGGCGTGGTGGCTGATACCCGTGGTCCTCGCCGTGCTGCTGCCGGTGAGCCTGAGCCGCGCGGCTAGCGGCTCTCTGCTTCCTCGGCGTACACGCGGGCCGCGTACGCCTCAAGCTGCTCCTCGCACTCCGCCAGGGAGCTGACGGCGGTCTGCAGGCCCGCCGCGCCGAAGATATCCCGCTCGCGCACCCGGTCCAGCCACGTGCGCAACTTGACCAGGTCGACCTCGTTCTCCTCCAGTTCGGCGTAGCTGAAGTGCTTCTCGTCGTATTCCTTGCGCAGGCCGGCGAGAAAGTCGTGGCACTTGTCCACGATCTCCTCGTACTCATCGTCCCTGGCCGCCTGGAAAGCTGCCCGGATCTCAGGCTCCCCGGCCAGCACCGAGCAGCTGAGCAGCACCGCCGAGCCGGACATGTCGAGAATCTCGCTGCGCAGTTTGCGCAGCGCGCGCTCGGAGTGGACGCTAGCGGGCAGGGCCGCCGCGGAACTCTGCAGGTAGATCGCGCCGAGGCTCTTGATCCTGCGCCAGACGGTCGCGCGCAGCCTGCTCGGCTCGGACGGCACGCGGTACACCAGCAGCAGCCAGTCCTGAGCGGGCTGGCTCTCGGGTGCGGGCACGTCAGTCATTGTGTCAGGACAGGCGCCTGCGTTAACCGGGGCGGCGGCCCCGCCGACTCGCCGCCGCGGCGGGCGTGCCTGCGGGCCTGGCTGGCGCGGCTGACGATGGCGCCGGGCGGAGCCGTGACGGGCGAGGCGACGGTCACCTGCACCGCGGCCGTGGCCGCGGCAGCGCCGGCCTGCTCCAGCCGCTGCATAAGCTCCCGCTCGGCCCGGATCTCCTCGTCGTCGGGCGACAGGGCCAGCGTGGCGGTCAGGATGAACGCCACGACGCTGATGCCGACGACGAGCGGCATCAGGAAGTTGATTGCGGTGGCCCCGCCGCCGGTCATCAGCATGCCGCCGGCGGCGCTTGGCGGGTACACGTGCAGGGCGGCCATGCCGGTGTAGTGCATGCCGCTGACCGCCACGCCCATGATCAGGGCGGCGCCGAGGGCGGCCTTCCGGCCGCGCAGCCGGAGCGCGGCCCACAGCGCCGCGGTGGCCGCGACGATCGCGATGACTACCGACAGCGCGAACAGGGTCGGGTCGTAGCTCATCCGCGCGGGCATCCGCATCGCGGCCATGCCGGTGTAGTGCATGCTGGCCACGCCCACTCCGGTGAAGGTTCCGGCCAGCAGCAGGTTGCGCCAGTTCGGCCGGGCGAAGCCGACGATAAGCAGGCCGATGCCCACGACGACGACTGCGATGAGCATGCTCGCGATCGTGAGCGGTACGTTGTAATGGATCTGCTCGCCGGGGATCGAGTAGCCGAGCATCGCGATGAAATGCATGACCCAGATGCCGGTGGTGCCGATCGACAGCGCGGCCAGCAGCAGCCAGCGCAGCCGCATGCGGCCTTCCAGGGCCATGGCCCGCGACGTGCAGCGCAGCCCCAGAAACGCGCCAAGGCAGGACATGACGTATCCCAGCGCCGGTGTCAGCAGGCCGTAGGTGAAGTTATGAGCAGTCAGCATGAGAGTGATCCCGCGGCATCATAGGAGTACTCGCGAATTCGCGACGTTCAATGATTTAACGGGATATTACTATCTCTTCGGTCCCCTACCGGCCCGTCACGCGGGCCAGGTCGGCTCCCCGGACTCGGCCTGGCGGCGAGCCTGGATGGCGCGGCTGATGGCCTGACCAGGCTCTATCCGTGGCGGCGGCACGCCGCCGACCGCCTGGTTCTGGTAGATGGCGGCCATCGCCTGCTCGATCCGTTCCTGCAGTTCCTGCTCTTCCCGCATCTCGACGGCGGTCGGCGACAGCGCGAGCGTGGCCGTCAGGATGAAGGCCGTGACGCTGATGCCGATGATCAAGGGCAGCAGGAAGTTCTCCGCGGTGGCGCCGCTGCCGGTCATGAGCATGCCGCCGGCGGCGCTTGGCGGGTACACGTGCAGGGCGGCCATGCCGGTGTAGTGCATGCCGCTGACCGCCACGCCCATGATCAGGGCGGCGCCGAGCGTCGTGGCCGTGCCGTGCAGCCGGAGCGCGGCCCACAGCGCCGCGGTGGCCGCGACGATCGCGATGACTACCGACAGCGCGAACAGGGTCGGGTTGTAGCTCATCCGCGCGGGCATCCGCATCGCGGCCATGCCGGTGTAGTGCATGCTGGCCACGCCCACTCCGGTGAAGGTTCCGGCCAGCAGCAGGTTGCGCCAGTTCGGCCGGGCGAAGCCGACGATAAGCAGGCCGATGCCGACCACGACGACCGCGATGAGCATGCTCGCGATCGTGATGGGGACGCTGTATTGGATGATCTCGCCGGGAATGGTGTACCCGAGCATCGCGATAAAGTGCATGACCCAGATGCCGGTGGTGCCGATCGACAGCGCGGCCAGCAGCAGCCAGCTTAGCCGCGCCCGGCCTGATGAGGCCATTGCCCGGGTGGTGCAGCGCAGGCCGAGAAAGGCGCCCAGGCACGACATGGCGTAGGCCAGTGCCGGGGTCAGCAGGCCATACGTAAAGTTATGAGCAGTAAGCATGATGCAGTCACCCGCCACTGGATTTAACTGGAGATTACTCGCATCACATCCAGGTCGCGCGCGAGATTCGCAAAAGTGCGCGGTGATCACCTGGCGGGCCGGTTCGGGGCGGCGGGCGATTCGCCCGAATAAATGGGATTGAATCGAGTTTTGCGGTCCTATTTCTGCCCGGCTCGCACCAGGCCGTGCTCGTAGGCATATACGACCGCCTGCACCCGGTCGCGCAGACCCAGTTTCCCCAGGACCCGGCCCACGTGCGTCTTGACGGTGGCCTCGGACAGGAACAGCAGCCTAGCGATCTCCTGGTTGGACAGCCCGTGCGCGACATGAAGCAGGACCTCGCGCTCGCGCTCGGTCAGCTCCTCGAGTTCAGCGGGCGAATCCTGCTGGCCGCTGGGCAGGTGCGCCGCGAACTGGTCGATCAGCCGCCTGGTGGTGGACGGAGCCACTACCGAGTCGCCGGAGTGGACTGCCCGGATCGCGAACAGCAGTTCCTCTGGCGGCACGTCCTTGAGTAGAAAGCCGCTAGCGCCGGCCTTCAGCGCCGCGAACGCATACTCATCCAGGTCGAAGGTGGTGAGCATAAGTACACGGGGCCGCTCACCCGCCTGCCGTATGCGCCGGGTCGCCTCGACGCCGTCAAGCCTGGGCATCCGGGCATCCATGACCATGACGTCGGCATGCAGGCGGCCGGCGAGGTCAATCGCGGCCAGGCCGTCGCCGGCCTCGCCGACAACGTGCATGTCCGGCTGCGCCTCCAGCACCATCCGGAAGCCGGCGCGCACCAGTTCCTGGTCGTCCACGAGGATGATCCTGATCGGCGCCACGACCGGCCCGCCCGTGGCGGACGCGGATCCGCTGCTCGCCGGTCCGCTTGCCCCGGTCATGCGAACCCCTCACGCCAGCCGCCTGATGGCATGGCCGACAGCCCGGCCGGGTCCTGGCTCTGGCCGCCCGGGCCGGCCGGATCGCCGGCCGCGCCGTCGCAGGGGAGCTTGGCCAGCACCCGGAACCCGCCGCCAGGCAGGGGGCCGGCCTGTACAGTGCCGCCGTACATCTCGATCCGCTCCCGCATCCCGGCAAGGCCATGCCCGGCGGGCTCGCCCGACGAGGCGGCCATGCCGTCATCGGTCACCTCGACGGTGAGCCCGTCCGGCTCGTACCGGAGCGTGACCGCGGCGGACGCAGCCAGGCCGGCGTGCTTGCGGGTATTCGTCAGCGACTCCTGTACGACGCGGTAGGCGGCAAGCTCGGCGCCGTCGGGCAGTTCGCGTGGCGTCCCCTTAAGGGTGTAGGTCACCGCCAGGCCCGCCGACCTGGCCTGGTCGAGAAGCTCACGCAGCTCGCTGAGTCCAGGCATGGGGGCCAGGCCCGGCTGATCGCCGGCGGTCCGCAGGACGCCGAGCAGCCGCCGCATCTCGGTCAGCGCCTGCCTGCCGGTGCCGGAGATGGCCTTGAGCGCGGCCTCGGCGGTAGCTGGATCGGAACGGAGCGCGTAGCCGGCCCCGTCGGCCTGCACGACCATGACGCTGACGTGGTGGGCAATGACGTCATGCAGTTCCCTGGCGATGCGCGCGCGCTCGGCCGCCGCGGCGATCTTGGCCTGGGCGTCGCGCTCGGCCTCCAGCCGGGCCGCACGGTCCTCGAGCGCGGCGTAGTAGCCGCGCCGGTAGCGCATGGAGTCACCGAGCACCCAGACGAGCACGCAAATGCCGCCGAAGAACAGGCCGACCAGGAGGCCCGTGATCAGCCTCTGGTTCGGTGGCGGGAACCAGACGGCGGCCCCCACGCCGACGCCGATCACGCAGATGGCGAGCGCCGGGACCGACAGGCGCCGCGGCCGGTAGGCGGCCACTGTGTAAAGCATCACGAGGACGGCCAGGTCAGCCCCGCTGGGGACGGTCGTGGCCAGCTGCCAGAGGCCCGCGACTACGGTCATGGCAAACGCGGAGGCCGGCGCCCGCCGCCGGATCGCCACGGCCACCACGAAGAGAGCGGTAACCGGAACCTGCGGCCACGGATTCCTGACCATCTGACTCAGCGTGGTCAGCGCGAGCACCGCGGCCAGGACGCTGTCCACCAGGGTCGGATGACGCCTGAGCCAGGCGTAGATGGCGGACATGGACTCAGGGTATGCGGATCGTTACAAGATCACGTCAGTCCGTCGGCCGGCGCTTATCAGCCTGCGGTAGCACGGTCGGTTCAGCCTGCGGTAGCACGGTCCGTGCGGCCAGATCTATTCCCGGCAGCGCCCTCGGGCGCGGAAGCATGAATAGCGTCAAGATCACGGCATGCGCACCCGCCGTGCCGGCGGTTATCGTGGCCTGGCCGACCGGGATGTGGCCTGGCTTACCCGGATGCGGACGCGGAAAGGAACTGCCATCAGCGACTGCGTGTTCTGCGACATCATCGCCGGCCTGCAGCCGGCTCAGATCGTGCTGGCCGACGAGAGCGCTGTCGCGTTCCTTGATGCCCGGCCGGTGTTCAAGGGACACGTGCTCGTGGCACCGCGCGAGCACGCAGAGACCCTCGCCGACCTGCGCTGCGAGGCCGTCGGGCCGTACTTCCTTCGCGTCCAGCGGGTCAGCGCGGTCATGCCCGCGGCGCTGGGCTGCCAGGGCACCTTCGTCGCCGAGAACAACGTCGTCAGCCAGAGCGTCCCGCACCTGCACGTGCACGTCGTGCCGAGGACCAGGGGCGACGGACTGCGGGGGTTCTTCTGGCCCCGGCAGCGCTACGACTCGCCGGATGAGGCAGCGGAGTATGCGCGGCGCCTGCGCGCTGCCCTGCTCGGCTGACGCCCGTTCCGCCCGATCACAGCTGGCCCGCACCGGCCCGAGCTAGCTCAGCGCGGTCACGAGCAGGCACGCGGTCGCGGCGAGCTCGGCCAGCGCGCCGAGCACGT
>JASHOV010000263.1 GCA_030038495.1 Streptosporangiaceae bacterium | reverse complement strand
TTTGATAATGCATGCTTTCTTTTCCGTTAGGTGATCTGGTGCTCCGCGGGCCGCGAGGCCGGGTATCGCGTCGCCGGAGCCCGGTGCCTGGCGTGTCCGGCCTTGAGTCGGTACAACCCGTCTTGGGCGACTTGCTGTGGAGCGTCCGGGGCGAGGTGCGGAGCGTCCGGGGCGACGTGCGGTCCGACCCGACCCTTGCCCGCGCCCCCTCCTACCCGCCGGCGCTCAATCTTCTCTTGACAAGGCGCGCAAGAAATATACAGTTGAAGTTGTAAGTTCACTCAAACAGGAGAGCTAGGAAACCTGGGCCGCCGGCCTGGGCCGTGCACAGGAAGGTGACACCGAGATGCTGCTTACATCATTCGACCCATTCGCCGAGTTCCATCGGGCGCTCGGGACCAACGGCGGGTTCGCCGGCGTTCGCATGGACGCCGTCCGCCGCGAGAACGAGATCGAGCTTCGCTTCGACCTGCCAGGTATCGACACCGACAGCATCGACGTGACTGTGGACCGGGGTGTGCTGACCGTCAGCGCGAAGCGGTCCGAGGAGTACGGCGAGAACGAGAAGCCGTTCGTACGGGAGCGGGTCATGGGGACGTTCACGAGGCGGCTCAGGCTGTCGGACGTCGTCGACGCCGAGAACATCGCCGCGTCCTACGACGGCGGCGTCCTGACCGTCAAGGTCCCGCTCGCCGAGCGTGCGCTGCCGCGCAAGATCGAGATCAGCACGCCGGAGCGGGCCGCAGTCACGGCCTAATCCTGCGGATAGCACTGGGGCGATAACCTGCGAAGGGGCTCGCGCGGCTCGGCCGCGCGGGCCCCTTCGCCGGACTCGTCGCCCAGGCGAGTCGGCCCCGTTAGCCGGTGGGAGGTGGGTCACGTGCCGTCGCTGCCGTTGGACGACGCCGACAGGCCGCTATTCACCGTCGGCCAGGTGTCGGAGATGCTCGAGGTCCAGCAGGCCTTCCTGCGCCGGCTGGACGAGTTCGCTGTGGTCTCGCCGTCGCGATCCGCTGGCGGCCAGCGCCGCTATACCCGGAACGAGATCGTCGTCGTTCGGTACGTTGCCGAGCTGATCGACGGCGGACTGACCCTGGCTGCCGTGCGCAGGGTCCTTGCCCTCGAAGCGAGGGTGCGCGAGCTGGAGGCGGAGCGGGACGCCCTGCGGGCCGCGCTGGCCCGGATCCGCGCTGAGGACGAGTCCCGATAGGCCCGGCTAACGCCGAGCCCGATAGGCCCGGCTAACGCCGAGCCCGATTGGCCCGGCTAACGCCGAGCAAGCAAGCTGGCGTCGTGCCGCTCGGCTTCCTGCGCAGTGCCGGAGCTAGAGTCAGTCCGGCTGACGAAGACCTGCGGGCTGATGGCGTGAAGGGCGGTGAGCATCTCGCCGAGGGCTTCGTCTCGGGGCAGCTCGAGCACTACGTCGCCGGACAGCTCGGTCGGCGTTCCCGCCCGCGGTGTCAGCTCAATGGCCTGGACGCGCTGGGTGGCCAGTACTTGGTCTAGCCGTTCCCGGCTGCGCGGGTCGTCGGCGAGGTTGATCCTTATCCTCCACATGGCCATGCGGTGGCCCTCCAGTCTGAGCGGCGCTCACCTGCAACACTGACGTCGACCCGTTGCCGGGGTGATTCGGAATCGTTTCGGCCGCGTGAAATGGCCGCCGCGCAGTCACGGCGGCCTAGCGCCTGGTGACTGGGTCCTGGCCGTGACGCTAGCGGATATAGACGAGCTCAGACCTTTGATCGGTAGAAATTTAGATAAGACTTGGACGGAGTCGGACCGCGCTGATCCTGGTAACGGGATCCGTACACCTGAGAGCCGTACGGATGCTCGGCCGGCGAGCTGCACCGGAACAGGCAGAGCTGGCCGATCTTCATGCCCGGCCAGAGCTTGATCGGCAGGGTGGCGACGTTCGAGAGCTCCAGCGTTACGTGGCCGGAGAACCCTGGGTCGATCCATCCGGCAGTGGAATGTGTCAGCAGCCCGAGCCGGCCGAGAGAGCTCTTGCCCTCCAGCCGGCCCGCAAGGTCGTCGGGCAGGGAGATGATCTCGTACGTCGATCCCAGCACGAACTCGCCTGGATGCAGCACGAATGGGTCGTCTCCGTCGGTCTCGACCAGCCTGGTCAGGTCGGCCTGTTCGACTGCGGGGTCGATATGCGGGTAACGATGGTTCTCGAAGACCCGGAAGTAGCGATCGAGCCGCACGTCGATGCTGGAAGGCTGGACCAGCTCGGGCTCGAATGGGTCGATTTTCACCCGGCCCGCTTGCACCTCGGCCTTGATGTCACGATCAGAGAGCAGCACGCCTGGCAACCTACCCGGTTCCGGTAGCATAGGCGGGCAGTGCCAGACAGGAGGGCCGGATCCGCTGCGATCCAGGCGCCTGCTGGCGGTCCGCGGGTGTAGTTCAATGGCAGAACGTCAGCTTCCCAAGCTGATAGTGCGAGTTCGATTCTCGTCACCCGCTCCGAGATAAAACACCACGTCAGCGGTGCCTCCCCTGGTCAGCATGGGCCTCTCGCGATCTGTCATTGACACTGAATTTCTCACAATTTCTCACATCCCTTCTCGTGCCTCACGCGCCGAGCAGCGCGGCGATGGCGTCGGGGGCGGCCTCCAGGTCACCCAGGCGGACCCGGATATAGCGCGTGAGCGCGGTGCGCCGCCGTCCGCGTG
>JASHOV010000262.1 GCA_030038495.1 Streptosporangiaceae bacterium | reverse complement strand
GCCGACCGCGCCGGGCAGCGCGAGCCAGTGCGGCCGCCAGCGGGCAAGGCGCCCAGCCGCCGCAAGGACAACGGCGGCGACCAGGGTGAGCTGGGATAACAGCAGCTGCGCTAAAACCGCAGCCGTGGCTAGCGCAGCGAGGTACTCACGGCTGCGCGGCGGACGGGCGGGATCCGGCCTCATAACGGGTCAAGATTCCCAGTCCTCCGCGGCTTCTGTCCAGGAAACGGCCATACTGCCCCCGTCGGCAGGCAGGGGCGGCTCCGGCGACTGCAGGACCACGCGGAACATGTCCGCCCGCAGCACCGCGGTCGTCAGCGCCACCGGCCGCCCAAGGCTCGGATCATCGAACCGGACGGTGACCATCATGGCGGGCTGGCCAGCGGAAAGGCGCAGGCTCCTGGCTACCGACGGCGGCGGTGCCTGCAGCTCGACGTGCAGCGCGACGGGTACCCCCGTGATCGTCGTCCGGTCAGCGTCAATACCGGAGAGCTGGACCAGGCTGAGCACTGAGGGCAGCGGCTCGGAGGCGCTGGCGGCGGGTCGTCCGGCGATGTCACCGGGCACGAACGTGGTGCAGAAGGCCGCCGGCTCGCCGCCCGCGGTCCACATGAACCTGACGACGCACACCGGCTCCCCGCTGTCCAGCCGGAGTGCCCAGCTGATGTCCTCGGGCGGCGACCGCCAGCTCACCTGGCGGTTGCGGCAGAGGAACTCGCCGCCCATCGCGTCGACGAAGGAGACCAGCCCCGGCACGCCTTCCAGGCCGATGATGTACTCGGCCGGGCTCGCCCGGTACAGCTGGCCGTCGGCAAGCCGCCGGACCAGGTGGCGGGAGACCAGTTCGTCCACCGCGGAGTCGATCTCCGCGCTGCTGACGCTGTACCTTCGCGCGAGTGCCGAGTGCCGCGGCAGCCGCCAGCCCGGCTCGTGGTGCACCAGCGCGGCGGCCAGCCGATCCGCGAGCACATTCACAGCCGACCGCTGCGTGCCCGCGTCCGCCGGGCCGCCCGCGGCGTGGCCGGAGTCCGACGACGCCAGCACGCGCGCACCCTGAGGCCAGCTAAGGTCCGGCCTGGCCTGCCCGGGCAGGTCTGGGGCAGAACCGCGATCGCCGGCAGCGTCCTCCGCGCCGAATTCGGCGAAGTCGGCACGTTCAGTGCCCATCGCCGATCATTCCGCATTGCGCCGCGAAATGGCGACGATCACGCGTCCGAGCACGATGAGCAGCAGCACGAACACCAGCAGGATCAGCGCGGCGTCGTAGGACAAGATCCGGCCTGAGGTTGTCCCCGAATCCCAGAAATTCCACACCGCGTAGGTCAGGAAGGGCACCGGCGCATTGGTAAGCGCGAGCGTCGGTGCCGAATCGCTCCAGCCCGCCGTGTACAGCAGCGGAGCCGTCTCGCCGACCGAGATCGCGATGGCCACGAGCATTCCCGTGATCATTCCTGGCAGCGCCGACTTGAACACGATCCGGCGCAGCGTCCAGCTGGTTGGCAGGCCGAGGGCCTCGGCGCCCTCGCGGTAGGACACCGGCACCTGAGCCAGGGATGTCTCCGTGGCCTTCGTGATGTACGGGATCGTGATAACCGTGAGCACCAGCACCGCGGGAAGCAGTCCGAACTTCCAGTTCAGGCCGACCACAAGCGCGAAGAAACCGACGA
This sequence comes from Streptosporangiaceae bacterium, assembly GCA_030038495.1. Taxonomy (GTDB): domain Bacteria; phylum Actinomycetota; class Actinomycetes; order Streptosporangiales; family Streptosporangiaceae; genus JAJYUU01. The sequence goes on along the minus strand of JASHOV010000262.1, from coordinate 5,507 downwards.
GTCCGAGAACAATCGACGGGATCCCGGCCAGCACCTCGTAGGCGCCGCGCAGGATGCCGCGGTGCCGGCCTTTCGCGAACTCAGTCAGGTACATGCCGGTAAGCACGCTGACCGTGCCGCTGAGTATCAGCACGCAGACGGTGATCAGCAGCGTGCCCTCTATCGCCTGCTTCAGCCCGCCCGCGTCACCGGCGGTCGTGTTCTGCGTCAGCACGCTCCACTGCCAGGTCGGGATCGCGTGCACGATCACGCCGCCGGCCAGCCAGATCGCCGGCCCGACCACCACCAGCAGGCCGACGCCGCAGAGGATCCAGAACACCAGGTTCGAGATCTTCCTGCGCACTGGCACGGGCGGCATGCTGCCCAGCCGACCGTTCGAAGAGCCTTGCGAGGCCGCCGCTCGCGGCGCTAGTGGCGTTCCGCTCATTGTTATAGCCCCCTGCCGACCGGAAGGGCGGTGCCGGAGACCCGGCGCACCAGCAGTCGCGCGAGCACGTTCGTCGCGAGCGTGATCACCATGAGGATCAGGCCAAGCTCGGCGAACGCGCTGGTGTCCATCGGGTCGAGGATCGCGGTATCGAGGAACTGCACGATGTTGGCCGCGATCGTGATCATCGTGGCGTACAGGTTCGTGGGCAGCGTGCCGAGCGCGACCCCGCAGGTCATGGCCACGGCGATCGTCTCGCCCAGGGCCCGGCCCAGGCCGAGCACCATCGCGCCGATGATGCCGGCCCCGACCCAGGGCAAAGTCACCCGGCGGGCGCACTCGGCGTCCGACATGCCCAGCGCGATCGCGCCCTCGCGCGGGAGAATCGGAACGCCCCGGATCAGGTCCCGGGTCGTGGCGGCGATGATCGGGATCACCATGATCGCGAGGATCAGGCCGGACGTCAGGAGTCCCTCGCCGTTGCCGACGTCACCGCGCAGGAAGCCGAGGCCAGGCAAGTCCGGCACGTTGTCGGCGATCAGCGGGGCTACGTGGTGGGCAATGAACGGCCCGAAGGTCAGCGCGCCAAACAGGCCGACGATCACGCTGGGAATGCCGGCCAGCAGTTCGAGGAATCCTCCCACGACGCTGGCGGCCCGCTTCGGCAGCCGCTCCACGATCGCCAGCGCCGCCCCGATCGAGACGGGGACCGCGATGATCAGGGCGATCGCCGACGTCGCGAGCGTGCCGAGGATTTCCGGCAGCGCGCCGAATACCTCGCCGGGCAGGTGGGTGACGCCGTCGCTTCTCACCGGCGTGCCGTACTGAGCACCGAAGTTCCACTTGGTCCCGGTGAAGAAGCCCAGGCCGCTGAACCTGATCGCCGGGACTGCCTTGATGGCGAGCGTCGCCAGGACGAATACGAGCATGATCAGCGGCACCACCGCACCGCCGCGGCCAAGCCAGCGGATCACGTCGCCGTTGCGCACGCTGGCGCGCAGCGTGGCGCCGACCCGGCGGAGGGGCGGGGTGCCCGCCCCTCCGTCCGGCCGCGCGGTCGGTGCGGTGGCAGCCACAGCTCAGCTTCCGATCGAACTGACCAGTGCCGTGGACACCGACGCCGTGGCCGAAGGCAGCGGCTGGAAGTCCACCGATGCCAGGTACTTCGAGGTGTCGCCGGTCGTGAGGATCCAGTTCAGGAACGCCTTCACGACAGTTGCCTCGGCCGCGCTCGGCTGGGTCTTCTTCACCACCGCGTACTCGTAGTTGATGATCGGGTAGCCGGAGCCGCTGTCGATCAGCGACTCGGCGCCCGACGCGGGAGCGGCCGGGAAGCTGGATAGCGCCGAAGCGATCGTCGATGCGCCCGGCGCGACGAAGCTGCCGCTCTTGTCGGCCAGCGACGCCGTGCCGAGGCCCGCAGCAGTCGCCTTGGTCAGGTAGCTGATGCCGAGGTAGGCGATGCAGCCCTTGGTCGTGCCGCACGCGGACAGCATGCCGCCGCTGCCGGTCTCGGCCAGCTGGCCTGCAACCGTCGGCCAGGTGATGGTGGTACCGATGTCGGCCGAGGGCCACGCGCTCGGGTCCTGGGCGTTCAGGTAGGAGGTGAACAGGAAGGTGCTGCCCGACCCGTCGGCGCGGTGCAGCGTGACGATCTTCTCAGCCGGGAGCGACACACCTGGGTTGAGCTTGGCGATCGCGGAGTCGTTCCACATCGTGATCTTGCCGGTGTAGATCTCGGCCAGGACGGTGCCGTTCAGGTTGAGCGGCTTCGTCACGCCGGTGATGTTGTAGTTGACGTCAACGGCCGCCACGGACAGCGGGATGTTCAGCAGGCCGGGGTACTGCGCCAGGTCCGAGGCGGACAGGTAGGCGTCGGACGCGCCGATGTTCACCAGGCCGTCAGCGGCGTCGGTGATGCCGGTGCCCGAGCCCGTAGAACCGGAAGTGATCGTGACGCTCGAGTCGACGGACGCGTATGCCGCCTGCCAGCTGCCGAACAGCGGGAACAGCAGCGTGCTGCCGGTCTCCGAGAGCGTCTTCCCGCTCGCGCTGGCCGCCGGCGACGACGTGCTCGACGCAGGCTTCGATGGTGAGGAACCGCAAGCCGCCGCCAGAACCGTAAGCGGGACCAGAGCGGCCGCCATGTACATCAAGCGGATCTTCTTGGTCACCTGGGAATACTCCTTAACTTGTGCACGCTGTCGCGTGCGCTACACGATTCGCACGCGGACGCGTGCGACTGTGGTCCGCGCTCACGCGCGGCCCGGCGCCCGTGCGGGGGGAATGCAGTCCTCCCGCACGGGTGGTCATGTCAGCCGAAGCGGCCGCGCACGTAGTTGGCGGTCTCTTCTTCGACGGGGTGCTCGAATAGCTGCTTGGTCTCGTTGTGCTCGACCAGGCGGCCCTGATTGAGGAAGATGGTCCGGTCGGAAACCCTGCTGGCCTGGGCCAGGTTGTGCGTGACGATGACCACCGTCAGATTCGGCACAAGCGTCCTGATCAGGGCCTCGATGGACTCTGTGGCGCCCGGGTCGAGGGCCGACGTCGGCTCGTCGAGCAGTAGTACCTCGGGGTTGATGGCCAGTGCCCTGGCCAGGCACAGCAGCTGCTGCTGCCCGCCCGAGAGCCGGAACGGCGAGTCCTTCAGCCGGTCCTTGACCGCGGCCCACAGGCCCACGGCCGTGAGCTGCTGCTCGGCGACGTCGCGCAGCCCGGACCGGCTGGCCATCCGGTGTGCCCGCGCTCCGGCGGTCACGTTCTCGATAATGGACATCGGGAACGGATTCGGCCGCTGGAACAGCATGCCGACCTTGCGGCGCAGCGCCATCAGCTCGACGCCATGGTGCCAGATGCTGTGGCCGTCCAGCAGCACGTCGCCGGTATGACGGTAGCCGGTTACCTTGTCGTTCATCCGGTTGAAGGTGCGCAGCAGAGTCGTCTTGCCCGAGCCGGTAGGGCCGATGAGCGCGGTGACGGCGCCGCGCCGCACGTCGGTGTTGATGTTGGACAGGACCGCCCGCGCGCCGAAATACAGCGTCAGGTCCACGGCGCTGACAATCGCGTCGCCGCCAGCGGCCGCCGCCTGAGCCGTGGCAGTGGCGCTGGCGACGGGACTGGCTATCGGGTCCTGAACGGTACCCGGCTGAATGGGGTCAGCCTCAGTTGACATCTACTCGCCTCGCATCGAGGGGTTTGCGACCTGCAGCGAGCCCACCCGCCCGCTGCGGCTCCTTTCTAGGGTCCGCACATGAACGAAGGATGAACTGAGGCTGTACCGAACGGGAACTGGAGCGGGCAAGTGCCGGAACGCAGCTGGGGACGCCGCTTACGCGGCGCCCCCAGACTGCTCTATCTGTCGATCGGCCTGCTAGACGGCCACCTCCACCCGGCTGATCTCGCCGATGGCGGCAGTCACCGCGTGCTCGGCCCTGATGCCGCCAGGAGCCAGCACGCGCAGCGTCCAGTCGCCGGGGGCGGCGAAGAACTGGAACCCGCCGTCCGCGCCGAGCGGCACCTCGGCGACGAAGTCGCCGCCGGAGTTGAGCAGCCGCGCGTAGCCGGGTGATACCGGGGACCCGCTCTTGGTCACGGTGCCCTGCACCACCGCCTGGTTGCCGGCCGATGTGACGCGAGGAGTGTCAGCCGGCGCCCCGCAGCCGCCGGCCCCCGTGGTGGGCTGGCCCGTGGTGGGCTCGACTGCCTCGCTCATGCGCCATCACCCAGCTCGATCGGCACGCCCACGAGCGAGCCGTACTCGGTCCACGAGCCGTCGTAGTTCTTCACGTTCGGCTGTCCGAGCAGCTCGTGGAACACGAACCAGGTGTGCGCGGACCGCTCGCCGATACGGCAGTAGGCGATGGTGTCGTTGCTGAAGTCGACGCCCGCCTCGGAGTACAGCGTGCGCAGGGCGTCGTCGGACTTGAACGTGCCGTCCTCCTCCGCCGCCTTCGACCACGGGATGTTCCGCGCGGTCGGCACGTGCCCGCCGCGCTGGGCCTGCTCCTGCGGAAGGTGCGCGGGAGCCAGCAGGCGGCCGGCGAACTCGTCGGGCGAGCGGACGTCGATGAGGTTCTTCGCCCCGATCGCGGCGATCACCTCATCGCGGAAGGCGCGGATCGAGGTGTCCTGATCCTGCGCCGTGTAGTGGGTAGCGGCTCGCTGCGGTACATCGGTGACCAGCTCACGCGAGTCGAGTTCCCACTTCTTGCGGCCGCCGTCGAGCAGCTTCACGTTGTGGTGGCCGTACAGCCTGAAGTACCAGTACGCGTACGCCGCGAACCAGTTGTTGTTGCCGCCGTAGAGCACCACCGTGTCGTCGCCTGCGATCCCGCGCTCGGATAGCAGCGCCTCGAACCCGGCCTTGTCGACGAAGTCCCGGCGAACCGGATCCTGCAGATCCTTTTTCCAGTCGATCTTCACGGCACCGCGGATGTGGCCCTTGTCGTAGGCGCTGGTGTCCTCATCCACCTCGACAAGCACGACGCCAGGGTCGTCGCGGTGAGCCTCCACCCAATCTGCGTCCACCAGGACGTCGGATCGGCTCATATGTAAATCCTCCCTCTTTGTTTTAGACACGATCAGTTGCGGTCGGCCCCGGCCAGGCCCGGCCAGGTACGCCGGATGGCCAGGTACATCTCGCAGCCAAGGCAGAGGCCGAACACCCCGTTCAGTACCGCCGCGACCAGCCCGGCCGCCGCCGCCGCCATACCCAGCGGGGTCAGGCCGACGGCGTAGCCGATGATGCCGATGATGCTGATGACCAGCCCTATGGCCTGGGCGAACCGCGGCGGAGCCTCGGCTTCGAGTTCCGCCGGCGGCCCGAGGCGAGGCCGGACGAGCCACCGGTAGATCATCCCGTAAGGCGAGCGGGTAAGCCCGAGGAACGTGCCCAGGGCAAAGCACAGCGCCTGGACGGCGAGGACCCATACGTTGCCGGTGATCAGTACGACGGCGAACATCACCATGGTGATCAGCGCGCCGAATCTCGGTCCCCGCGGATCGATCTCCATTTGCCTGCTTCCCTGCCTAGCTCGCTGCTGCGGTCTCAGCCTTCCCGAGCCCGGGCGCGGCGATGCAA
>JASHOV010000261.1 GCA_030038495.1 Streptosporangiaceae bacterium | reverse complement strand
GATCCGGTGTCCCAGTTCCTCTTCCATGCGCAGCAGCTTGCCGGTCTCGCCCTCGAGCAGTCGCCCGGCCGGGATGCCGGTCCATGAGGAAACGACGTCGGCGACGTCATCGGGTCCGACTTCTTCCTTGACCATCGGGCTTGCCGTTGGGACGCCGGTCCCGTCTCCGCCCGTGCCGTCTGGTGCGGAAGTACCGTCCTGTGCCGCCGCGGCGCGCTCCTCCTCGCTCGCGGCCGCAGCCGACGCGGCATCGATCTCGCGCTCGAGCGTCGGGATCTCCCCGTACATGAGGCGTGAAGCCGTCTCGAAGTCGGCGTCGCGCTGGGCCCGCTCGGCCTGGCCGCGCAGCTCATCGAGCTGCTTCTTCAGCTCGCCGACCTTGTTAAGGCTGGCCTTCTCCCGATCCCAGCGGGCCATGAGCGCGGTCAGCTGCTCCTGCCGGTCGGCAAGGTCAGCCCGTAGCCGCTCCAGCCGTTCCTTGCTGGCCGGGTCCGCTTCCTTGGCGAGCGCCATCTCTTCCATCTTCATCCGGTCTACCGTGCGCTGCAGCTCGTCGATCTCGACCGGCCGGGAATCGATCTCCATGCGCAGCCGCGATGCGGCCTCGTCGATGAGGTCGATGGCCTTGTCCGGCAGGAACCGGCCCGTGATGTACCGGTCGGACAGCATCGCCGCCGCGACCAGGGCCGCATCGGAGATCTGCACCTGGTGATGGGCCTCGTACCGGCCCTTGAGACCGCGCAGGATCGCGATCGTGTCCTCGGCGGACGGCTCGTTGACGAACACCTGCTGGAAGCGCCGCTCCAGCGCGGCGTCCTTCTCGATCCGCTGCCGGTACTCATCCAGGGTGGTCGCGCCGACCATCCGCAGCTCGCCGCGGGCCAGCATCGGCTTAAGCATGTTGCCGGCATCCATGGCGCCCTCGGCGGCGCCCGCGCCGACGACCGTGTGCAGTTCGTCGATGAAGGTGATGATCTCGCCTTCGCTCTTGCGTATCTCGTTCAGCACGGCCTTGAGCCGCTCCTCGAACTCGCCGCGGTACTTGGCCCCGGCCACCATCGCGCCGAGGTCCAGCGCGACCACGCGCTTGTTGCGCAGCGACTCCGGCACGTCCCCGGCGACGATGCGCTGGGCGAGGCCCTCGACGACGGCGGTCTTGCCGACGCCGGGCTCTCCGATCAGGACCGGGTTGTTCTTGGTGCGGCGGGACAGCACCTGTATGACCCGGCGGATCTCGGCGTCCCGGCCGATCACCGGGTCCAGCTTGCCCTCGCGGGCGCTGCGGGTCAGGTCGACGCCGTACTTCTCCAGCGCCTGGTAGGTGCCCTCCGGGTCCTGCGAGGTGACACGGGCGTGCCCGCGTACCTGCTCGAACGCATCAACTAGCTGCTGCGGACCGGCTCCTGCCTGCTTCAGCAGGGTGGCCGCCTCGCCGCCGTCGGTGGCAAGGCCCACGAGCAGATGCTCGGTCGAGACGTACTCGTCCTGCATCTCCTTCGCCCGCTTGCCCGCGGTGGCCAGGGCGGCCAGCAGCTGGCGCGAGGTCTGCGGCGCGCTGACGGTGGCCCCCGCGGCCTGCGGCAGCCGGGCCAGCCGCTCCTTCACCGTGGCCAGCATGGCAGCCGGGTCGGCGCCGACGGCGCGCAGCAGCGGATCGGCGGTGCCGCCCTCCTGCTCGAGCAGGGCGGCCAGCAGGTGCAGGCCGTCAACGCTGGGGTTACCCGCGGCGGCCGCGTGCTTCACTGCCTCGGAAAGGGCCTCCTGGCTCTTCCTGGTCAGCTTCTCATCCATGACGCTCTCTCCCGGAGCTTGTACATATTTGGGAACGGGGTGTGCCGACACGACCCGCCACGGCAGGCCGCGGTGACAGATGGCTAGACAGGATCGGCATGCCCGGCCGCCGCCGCAGGCTCGCTACCGGCGACTCGGTCGGAACCGGCACCGAGCCCAGCGGAGCTTGCAGCCGCCGGGCCGCTGTCGGCCGGAGCCGCCCGCCCGACGGTGCTGTCGCGCACCGGTACCAGCGTGCCGCCGTCAGTGCGGCTGCGCAGCAGCGTCGCAAGCCGGGCGGCAACCGCCCTGGTCGATTCCAGCTCGGCCCGCAGCTGGCTGATCTCCGCGTGCATCTCGGCCAGCTGGAGGCGACTGCGCTGCTCGGCCAGCTCGAGCTCGAGAATGCGCTTGATCCCCTGGAGGTTGATCCCCTCCTCCTGCGACAGCCGCTGGATCTCCCGCAGGATCAGGATGTCCCGCAGCGAGTAGCGCCGCCCGCGCCCGGCGGCCCGGCCCGGCGAGACCAGGCCGAGCCGGTCGTAGGCGCGCAGCGTCTGCGGGTGCATGCCGGAGAGCTGGGCCGCAACCGAGATGACATAGACGGGCGTGTCATCCGAGAGCTCGAACTGGCTGGTCATGTCATCTCCCTTCGGCGTCGAGCGCGGCTATCCGTTCGCCTGGCGCAGCAGCTCGGCGCGCGGGTCGGGTCCCGCGGTCGCGTCCCTGAAGTCCTCAAGCGCCGACTTCGCCTTGTCATTCAGCTCGGTCGGCACCTGCACGTTCACGGTGACGAGCAGATCCCCGACCGTGCCGTCCTTGCGCCGCACGCCCTTGCCGCGCACGCGCAATGTGCGCCCGTTGGACGTGCCCTTGTCGATGCGGATACTGACTGGCATGCCGTTCAGTGTCGGCACCTTGATCTCCGCGCCGAGGGCCGCCTCGGCGAAGGTGACAGGCACGGTCACGGTCAGGTTGTGCGCCTGCCGGCCGAACACCGGGTGCTTGTCTACGTGCACCCGGACGTACAGGTCGCCGTTCGGTCCGCCCCGCTCGCCGGACGCGCCCTTGCCGGCCAGCTTGATCCGCTGACCGTCGGCGACCCCGGCCGGGATCCTGGCCTGGATGGTCCGGGTGCTCATCGCCCGGCCGCTGCCCGAGCAGGTCGGGCACGGGTCGTCGACCACGAGCCCGCGGCCCCGGCAGGTCTTGCACGGCTCGGACAGCGCGAAGCCGCCCAGGTTCCTGCTGCCCTGCCCGGTGCCCTCACAGGTCGGGCAGACCCGCGGCACGGTCCCGGCCTTGGCGCCGGTGCCCATGCAGTCCTTGCACGCGCCCTCGCCGGTAAGCCGGAGCGAGACGGTAGTCCCCTCGATCGCGTCGCTGAACGGCAGGGATGTCTCGGTCTCCACGTCCTGGCCGCGGCGCGGCCTGGCGGTCTGGGTGCCGCCGCCGCGGCTGCCGAACACGCCGCCCAGCAGGTCGCCGAGCCGCCCGCCCGCGCCGCCCGAGCTGCTGCCGAACAGGTCGCCGAGGTCGAAGTTGTACCCGCCGGTGGTCGTTCCTGCGGAGCCAGGCATGCGCGGCCCGTGGCCGAACAGGGTCCTGGCCTCGTCGTACTCCTTGCGGCGCTTCTCGTCGGACAGGACGTTGTAGGCCTCGGAGATCTCCTTGAAGCGCTCCTCGGCCTTCGCGTCGCCCTCGTTCGCGTCCGGGTGGTACTTGCGGGCCAGCTTCCGGTACGACTTCTTGATCTCGTCAGCGGACGCGCCCTTAGCCACCCCAAGGGTCTTGTAGTAATCCTTCTCGAGGAAATCCTTGGTGCTCAACGGGCCTCTCTCGTGCGCTGTCTAGGCTGATATGTGAGCCGGCTGCTGCGCCGGCTCACATATCAGCTGGCGTGCCAAACCCTCAGGTCCCGTCCGGGCCGGCCGCCGGCTCTGCCTCGCCGCTGTCGTCGGCAGCTGGCGCGACATCGTCGCCGGGCTCCGCCACCGCCACCCTGGCCGGACGGATGATCCGGTCGCCGACCTTGTAGCCGGGCTGCAGGATTCGGACGCATGTCGGCTCGAAGACGTCGCCCGAGTACTCGTGCATGAGCGCCTCGTGCAGCGTCGGGTCGAACGGGTCGCCGTTCTCGCCGTATGTGGTCAGCCCGAGCTTGGCGGCGACGGCCTCGAGCGAGTCAGCCACCGACTTGAAGCCGCCGGACAGCTCGCCGTGCTCGCGGGCCCGGCCGATGTCGTCGAGCACCGGCAGCAGTTCGCTGAGCACGCTCGCGAGCGCCTGCTCGCGGACCGCCCGCCGGTCCCGCTCGACGCGCTTGCGGTAATTGGCGTACTCGGCCTGCAGCCGCTGCAGGTCGGCGGTTCGCTCGGCCAGCATCGATGCCGCCTGGGCGGCCGGCGGCTCAGCCGCCTCGCGCCCGGTGCCGCCGCCAGCCTGGCCGCTCCCGGCGGCAGGCTGTGTCGGCGGCGGCTGTGTCGGCGGCGGCTGTGCTGGCGGCGGCTGT
>JASHOV010000023.1 GCA_030038495.1 Streptosporangiaceae bacterium | reverse complement strand
CATCGCGATCGGGGTCGCCGCGATCGTGGCCGTGCTCGGCCTGTCGGCGTCGTCGGGGGCCGCGCTGAACGGCGAGATCGCCGCGCTCGGCACCAACCTGCTCACCGTCCAGCCCGGGCAGAACCTGACCGGCGGCACCGCCGAGCTGCCGGCCGCCGCCCCCGCGATGATCACCCGGCTGAACGGCGTGTACCGGGTGCAGGCCACCGGGACGACGAACGCGAACGTCTACCGCTCCCCGCTGATCCCGCTGGTCAACACCAACGCGCTGACCGTGGACGCCGCCACCCTCGGGCTGCCCGCCACCGCCGGCACCAGCCCCGCGCAAGGCGAGTTCCTCAACGCTGCCACCGCCCGCGAGCCGGTCTGCGTGCTCGGCGCCGCCGCCGCCCAGCTGCTGGGCATCGACCGGCTGTTCCGCGGCGAGCGGATCTGGGTCACCGGCACCGGCGCCAACGGCAACGGCGGCCTGTGGCTGTATGTGGCCGGCATCCTCAGCCCCGACGTGCTGTCCCCCGACGTCGACTCCTCGGTACTGGTCGGCTTCCCGTTCGCCGAGAACTACCTGTCCTTCAACGGCTCTCCCACCACGATCTACGTCAAGGCGACCGACAACCGGGTCAACGCCGTCGACAGCCTGCTGGCCGACCAGGCCAACCCGCAGGATCCAGGCGCCGTCGACGTGTCCCAGCCCTCCAGCGCCCTGGTCGCCGAGGCCGACGCCAAGAGCGCGTTCGGCACCCTGTTCCTCGGTCTCGGCGCGGTCGCCCTGCTGGTCGGCGCGATCGGCGTGGCCAACATCATGGTCATCGCGGTTTTGGAACGGAGGTCGGAGATCGGGCTGCGCCGCGCACTCGGCGCCACGAGAAGGCACATCCGGATCCAGTTCCTGACCGAGGCTATTACCTTGTCGCTGATCGGCGGCGTCGCCGGGGTCACCACCGGTGCCGCGGCCACCGCGATCTACGCCCATGGCAAGGGCTGGGTCACGGTCATCCCCGCCAGCGCCTGGGTCGGCGGCCTGGCCGCCGCGCTCATCCTCGGCGCTCTAGCCGGGCTGCTGCCCGCCATCCGCGCGGCCCGCCAGTCCCCCATCCAGGCTCTCTGGAGCCTGTGACGGGGGCCTCGCAGTGGCGCGCTGTCGCTACGCCCGATGACGGAGGACGATCTGCCATTGGTCGGGGCGTGGCTCATCCTGCCGCACGGCCCCGCCGGCCAAGACGGTCATGCTGGCGGTTATCCGGTCCGGGCAGCCGATCGGCTGGTGCCAGTGGTACCGGTGGGCCCGACCATCCCGCCGAGTGCTGGAGCAGAATAGCTTCCAGCTGGTGACAATCCGGCCTGTTGCTACCGAGCCGACCGATGCGCCTATGGCCATCTGGACGAGCCGCGGTTCCTGCTGGCGGACCTGACGGACTACGGTCAGGCGATCGAGGTCCTGCAGGACGTCGAGGCCGTCGTCCACCTGGCCAACATCCCGGCCCCCGAGATCAGGACTCCGGCGGTGACGTTCAACCAGAACATGACCATGAACTTCAACGTATTCCTGGCCGCGGCGCACGTCGGGCTGAGCCGGGTGGTCTGGGCCTCGAGCGAGACGACGCTCGGGCTGCCGTTCGACGTGCCGCCCCGGTACGCGCCGATCGATGAGGACCACTACCCGCTGCCCACGACCACATACGCGCTGTCGAAGGTGGCCAGCGAGACCGTCGCGGGCGAGATCTCGCAGTGGTCCGGCATCCCGTTTGTCGCGCTGAGGTTCTCCAACATCCTCGGCCCCGCGGACTATCAGGAGTTCCCTTTGCTCTGGGACAAGCCGCAGGTGCGGCGGTGGAACCTGTGGGGCTACATCGATAAGCGCGATGCCGCGGCCGCCTGCCGGCTGGCCCTGGAGGCCGACGTCAGCGGCAGCACGAGCTTCATCATCGCGGCCGCCGACACGGTCATGACGCGGCCGTCGGCCGAACTGATGAGCGAGGTCTTCCCGGCCGTGCCGCTGCACGGTGCGGTCGAGGGCTGCGCCTCCCTGCTGTCGTCCGACCGGGCCCGGCAGGCACTCGGCTTCGTTCCGCAGCACTCATGGCGCGACCACGTTCCCGGCTAGGTAAGACCGGCCGGCATCAGCGCCGCGTGCGCGGCCAGCAACTCGTCGCACATCGCGACGGTCTGCGCCGTCGTCAGCGTCGCCGCCGTATTCGGATCGAGCAGAGCTGCCTGGTAAACGTGGTCGCGGCAGCCCTCAAGGGCGGCGAGCACGGTGAGCTCGACAACGTTGAGGAACGTCCGGTTCAGCGCGGCGAGCTGCGGCGGCAACGCGCCCACCGGCTTCGGCTTGGCCGAGCCCGCCGACAGGTCGCAGGGCACCTCGACGCAGCACTGCGCGGGCAGGTTGTCGATCAGGCCGTCGTTGCGGACGTTGACATAGATCTCGCGGGCCCACCCGGTCTCCAGCGAGTGAATGAACTGTGACGCGAGTTCATCGGCCGGATCCAGATCCAGCGGGCCGCCGGCAGCCAGCTGGGCCTGCAACGACTCCAGCTCGTCCAGGTTCTCCTGCGACCTGGCCAGGTAGTCGCCGACGAAGATCCGGTACTCGTCGATCTGATCCTCGTGCCGCATGAACCACGGGACGTACTCGGCCGAGTGCTCGCTGGACTCGGTGGGGAAGTAGCCGAACCGCCGGAAGAGCTCGACCCGCACTCGGCGCTGCAGCTGCGGCGAGTTGCCGAGAATCTCGGCTAGCCGCGGGTAAAGCGGCAGGCCGTTCCGCTCGAATCGCAGGACGAACGCCTGATGGTTGAAGCCCGCGGTGAGGAAGTCGACCTCGGCCGGATCCTCGCCGACCAGGCCGGCGAGGAACGAGTGGGTGTCGCGGACCGAGTGGCACAGCCCGAAGACGTTGCCGAAGTCGGTCCCGGCGTAGACCGCCCACGGCAGCATGGCCATCGGGTTGGAGTAGTTAAGGAGGTACGCGTCGGGACAGTGCCGCAGCATGTCGCGGGCCAGCCCGGTCACGACCGGGATCGTCCGCAGGCCGCGGAAGATCCCGCCGATGCCCAGCGTGTCGCCGATCGTCTGGCGGACGCCGTAGCGGGCCGGGATGTCGAAGTCGGCCCGCGTGGCGGCGTACCCGCCGACCTGCACCTCATTAATGACGTAACGGGCACCGTCGAGGGCCGGCCCCCGATCGGCGGACGCGGATACCCGCGCCGCCGTTCCGGTCTGCGCGACGATCTGCCGGGTTAGTGCCTCGGCGAAGGCCAGGCGGTCCGGGCTGATGTCGTGCAGCGCGAAGTGCAGCTCGCCGGCGAGCTCCGGGTAGCCGCAGAGGTCAGTGACGACGTTGCGGGTGAACTCGATGCTGCCCGCGCCGATAAACGCAATCTTCACCACGGCTCGATAGTGTCACATAGTTGCCTGAATCGCGCAAGTTCTTGCACGAGATTGCAAGACAGTCGTGTCGTAATAATCAAGCTAGATCCTCATTTAAGGGTTGACAGCCGCCCGCAATGATGCGCAATGATGTCGGAACTCATCGACATCTGCGCACAAGTCATCGCTAAGAGGTCATCATGAAGAAATACTGGCTGCCTGCCGCGCTGGCGGCGACGATGGTCGCGTTCAGCCTGGCGGGCTGCGGGTCCGACAGCGCGGGTACGACCAGCGGGCTGCAGATCTGGGAGGGCTACACCGGCGCCGAGGCCAACGCGTTCCAGCATCTGCTCAACGAGTGGAACGCCAGCCACCCGAACAGCAAGATAACCAGCCTCTACGTCGACAACGACGACTCGCTCCCCAAGCTGCTGACCGCGGTCCGCGGCGGCAGCCAGCCGGACATTGCCTACGTCTACGGCTCCTGGGCGCCCAATGTCGCGCAGATCCACCAGGTCGTGAACCTCACCAAGGTCGTACAGCGGCCAGGCGTGGACTGGGACGACTTCTGGGTCGGCGAGCGGGACGTCGCGACCGTCAACGGCGAGGTCATCGGCATACCGGCGCTGGTCGACAACCTCGCCGTGGTCTACAACAAGAGCCTGTTCAAGGCGGCCGGCCTGCAGCCGCCGTCGCCGAACTGGACCTGGAGCCAGTTCGTGGCCGACGCGCAGAAGCTGACGATCGCGTCGAAGAAGCAGTTCGGCACCGCGTACGTCACGCCGGGCACCGAGGACACGGTCTGGCACTGGGAGGCCCTGCTCTGGGAGGCCGGCGGCGCGATCCTGAACTCCTCGAACACCGCGGCGGCGTTCGACTCGCCGGCCGGGCTGACGTCGCTCGATACGCTCCGCACGATGGCGGTCACCGACCACTCCATGTACCTGGACCCGACCGACTCCGAGTACGCCAACCTGTTCAACTCCGGCAAGATCGGCATGCTGGTGACGGGGCCCTGGGACCTGTCAAGCTTCCCGAACGTCCACTACGGCGTGCAGATCATGCCGTCCTACCCGGGCACGGGCGGCGGGCACCAGACGATCTCAGGGCCGGACAACTGGGTCATCTTCAACAACGGGTCGGCCAGGGTCGCGGCCGCGGAGAAGTTCCTGCTCTGGCTGACGGCGGCGCCTCAGGTGAAGTACTTCTCGCTGAAGACCGGCGACCTGCCGACCCGCGCCTCGGTCGAGAGCTCGCCCGGCTTCATGACGCAGATGGACAAGGCGCTGCCCGGCGTGGACACGTTCGTCACCAACCTGAACAACGTGCGGCAGGCGCGGCCGCAGCTGGCGGCCTACCCGCAGATCTCGACCGTGCTCGGCAACATGATCGTTTCGGTGCTGCTCGGCAAGAGTCAGCCTCAGGCTGCGCTGGCGGGCGCCGCCCAGCAGGTCAACCACATCCTGGCCACCGGGGCGAGCTCCTGACGTGGTAGCCCGATCCGCTCACGCGCTGCGGGCCCGGCGGCAGCCTGCCGCCGGGCGCCGCCGCCGGGCACGCGCGTCCGAGCAGCTGGCCGGCTGGGCCTTCATGACCCCCGGCGTCGCGATCATCATGCTGTTCGGGCTGGCCCCGATCGCGTGGTCGGCCGTCATGTCGTTCCAGCACGACAACATGCTGACGAACGCCACGTTCACCGGCCTGAGCAATTACCGGCAGATGCTGCACGACCCGGTCGTGGGCCAGGCCATCAACCACACACTCGTCTACACCGCACTGTTCGTTCCCGGCACGATGATCGTCGGACTGTTTCTCGCGGTCGCAATGAACCGGCAGATCAGGTTCATCTCGGTGTACCGGACCGCCGCCTACGCGACCATGGCGATCTCCACGATCAGCGAGGCGCTGGTCTTCATCTGGCTGTTCGACCCGTCCTACGGGATCGTGAACTACCTGTTCAGCCTGCTCGGCATCCCGCAGCAGCAGTTCCTGAACTCGACGTCCGAAGCGCTCCTCGTGATCGTCATCATGACGATCTGGGGGTGGACCGGCTTCGCCGTGGTGATCTACCTCGCGGCGCTGCAGGGCATACCGAAGGGCCTGCTCGAAGCCGCGGCCATCGACGGCGCGGGCCGCTGGACGACCTTCCGGCGCATCACGCTGCCGCTGCTCAGCCCGGCATCATTGTTCCTGCTGGTGTGGCTGACGATCAACGCGCTCCAGCTGTTCGACGAGGTGTACCTGAGTACCAGCGGCGGACCGCTGAACTCGACCACCGTGCTGGTCTACTACCTCTACGAGCAGGCGTTCTCGAACTTCAACTTCGGTTACGCCTCGGCGATCGCGTACTTCCTGTTCCTTGTGATCCTCGTGATCACCGCCCTGCAGTTCTGGGGCGGCCGCCGATTCGTCCACTACAGGTCATAACGTGAGCGCACCCGCTATCTCGCTTCCGCGCCGCCGACGGCGGCTGCCGTTCAGCCCGTGGCACCTGGTCCTGATCCCGGCCACGATCGTGCTGATCTTCCCGTTCGCGTGGCTGATCATCACCTCGATCGAGACGCCGGCCGAGGCGCTGCACTTCCCGCCGGTGCTGACGCCGCACCAGCTGGACTTCGCCAACTACCCGCAGGCACTGCAGGCAGCGCCGTTTACCCGGTTCTTCATCAACAGCACGGTCGTCACCCTGACCACGGTCGCCAGCAACCTCGTGCTCTGCTCGCTGGCCGGCTACGCGTTCGCCCGGTACCGCTTCCTCGGCCGTGGCCTGCTGTTCGCGGCGATCATGGCGACCCTGATGGTGCCGTTCCAGGTGACGATGATCCCGCAGTTCATCATTACCAAGTGGCTCGGCGTGCACCTGTTCGCGCCCGTGGGGATCAACCACATCGGCGCGCTGATCCTGCCCAACGCGGCCACGGCGTTCGGTGTCTTCTTCCTGCGCCAGTTCTTCCGCACGCTCCCGATCGAGTATGAGGAGGCCGCCAGGGTCGACGGGGCGAGCCGGCTGACCGTGCTGTTCCGGGTCGTGCTGCCCCTCTCCGGGCCGGCCCTGGCGACGCTCGCCGCGCTCACGTTCATCGACTCCTGGAACAACTTCCTCTGGCCGCTCATCGCCGTCACCTCGACGAACCAGATGACGCTGCCGCTCGGCCTGGCGTATTTCCAGAGCGCGCACTCGACCGAGTGGACCCTCCTTATGGCCGGGAACGTGATGAGCCTGGCGCCGATGATGCTCATATTTGTGGTAGCACAGCGGTATTTCGTCAGGTCCGTTGCCTCCACCGGCCTGGCAGGGACCTGATGACTGAATTGGTGAGGAGACACAGCGTGACTGAACAGGCGAGCCGACCAGGTGGCAGGACCGAGGCGGAGATCGCGTCGCAGCCGGCCTGCTGGCGGGCCGCGGCCGAGCTGTCGGCACGTCTCGGCGGCGACCTGCCGGCCCCAGGCGAGCGGGTGGCGGTCGTGGGCTGCGGCACCTCGTGGTTCATCGCCCAGTCCTACGCGGTGGCACGGGAGTCGGCCGGGCACGGCGAGACGGATGCGTTCGCCGCCTCGGAGATGCCGGCCTCCCGCCGGTACGACCGGGTGCTCGCGCTCTCGCGATCCGGGACCACCACCGAGATCCTCCGCCTGCTGGCCAGGCTCAGCGGCTCGGTCCCGACCGTCGCGATCACCGCCGACCCGGCCACCCCGATCGCGTCGGCCGCCGACGCGGTCATCGTGCTGGACTTCGCGGACGAGCAGTCGGTCGTGCAGACGAGATTCGCCACCACCGAGCTGTCGCTGCTGCTCGCCCACCTCGGCGAGGACATCGCGCCGATGGCGGCCGCGGCGGAGCGGGTGCTGGCCAGCGATCTGCCGGCCGAGCTCGTGGCGGCCCTGCAGTTCACGTTCATCGGGACCGGCTGGACGTGCGGGCTGGCCAGCGAGGCCGCGCTCAAGCTGCGTGAAGCGGCGGGCATGTGGACCGAGGCCTACCCGGCCATGGAGTACCGGCATGGGCCGATCGCGGTGACCGGGCCGGGCAGCGTCGTCTGGTCGTTCGGCCCGGTGCCGGAAGGGCTGGCCGACGAGGTCGCGGCGGCCGGCGGTCTGCTCTGGCAGTCCGCGGAGGCTCCGCTGGCCGAGCTGGTCAGGGTGCACCGGCTGGCAGCCGCCGCGGCGCGGGTCCGCGGGCTCGATCCCGACCGGCCGCGCAACCTGACCCGCTCGGTGATCCTGGTCTAGCCGCCATGATTCTCGTCGTAGCCCTCAACCCGGCGCTGGACGTGACCCATCACGTCGACGCAGTCGACTGGGCGGGGGTCAACCGGCCTGCCAGCGTCTCGGCCGTGCCCGGCGGCAAGGGACTCAATGTCGCCAGGACGCTGCGGCGGCTCGGTACCGATGTGCTGCTGCTGGGCCTGGCCGGGGGCAGCACCGGCGCCGCCGTGCGCACCGGCCTCGTGGCGGCCGGCGTTCCCGCCCTTTTCACCGACATCGAAGCCGAGACGCGGCGTACGTTCGCCATCGTCGACGCGGGCCGCGAGACCGTCGCGCTGTTCAACGAGCCCGGTCCCCCGGTCAGTGCCGCCGAGTTCGCGGGGCTGCTAGCCAGCTTCGCCGACGCGCTCGCAGCCGGCTGCTCCGCCGTCGTGCTGTCCGGCAGTCTGCCGGCCGGGCTGCCTGACGACGCCTACGCCGAGCTCATCTCGATCGCGGCCCGGACGGGAGCGCCGGCCTTGCTGGACACCTCGGGTGCCGCCCTGCTGGCCGGAGCGAGCGCCGGCCCGGCCGTCGTCAAGCCGAACCTGGCCGAGCTGGCCGCCGCCGTCGGCCGGGCCGTGCCCTGGACCGGGCCCGGCGATCCCGC
>JASHOV010000260.1 GCA_030038495.1 Streptosporangiaceae bacterium | reverse complement strand
CGAGCACGATGCCGGGCGTGACTCGCGAGCGCGCGGGCATCATCGCGGACGAGGAAACCGGGCGCGCGGGCGGGCGGCCCTGCAGTGGCCGGGCCGGAGCAGCTCGGCCAGGCGAGTCTGGGGCCCAGCGCCCGTCGGAGTCGCGACCGTTCACTCCCCCGGCGATGTCATCCTCCGAAACGATGATCATGCTTACGATAGGTGGTGAGATTGTCACCAAGCGTACCGACCGTGTCGCGGCAGCGGCGCGGCGGACACCCGTCCGGAGCCTGGGCGCGACCGGATAGGGTCCGGCCATGCGCACAGTGGCAGTGGTACTGGCCGGCGGCACCGGCACGCGATTCGGCACCGGGCCGGCGAAACAGCTCCGCCTGCTCGGCGGTCGCACGCTGCTCGAGCGCTCGGTCACCGCGTTCGCCCAGGCGCCAGGAATTGACCAGGTGCTCGTCGTGACGGCCGCCGAGATGGTCGGCGAGGTGCACGCCTTGCTTGTGGACTCGCCCCGGCTCGCCGCCGTCATCGAGGGCGGCAACGCGCGCAGCGAATCGACGCGGTGCGCAATCGCCTGGCTGACCGCCAGGGGCCCGGAGGACGGCGGGGACGATCGCAAGGTGCTCTTCCACGATGCGGCGCGGCCGCTGGTGGACCAGCGCATCATCGCCGACTGCGTCGGGGCCCTCGACAGCTGGGACGCCGTCGGGGTGGTGGTGCCCACCACCGACACGATCGTCGAGCTATCCGGCGGCGCCTTCGGGCGCATCCTGCCGCGCGACTCGCTGGCCCGCTGCCAGACCCCGCAGGGTTTCCGGCTCGGCGTGATCAAGCGCGCCCACGAGCTGGCCGCGGCCGATCCTCGCTTCTGTGCCCTCCCGGCCACCGACGACTGCGGCGTGGTGCTCCGCTACCTGCCGGACGTGCCGGTCGGTGCGGTGACCGGCAGCGAGCGCAATGTCAAGATCACCTATGCCAGCGATCTCGCCGTCGCCGAGGCCCTGCTCGACGCCGGGGATGCGGTCGGCTAGCCCCACCCGCGCATCATTCCCGGCCCGCACCCCCGGCCCGGCCCGGAACCAGGCTGCGCGGGCTGGTCAGGAAGCCCGCGCCCCAGCACATGTGCATCGTGGCGAGCGCCACCGGCAGCCGCGCTGCTACCCGGGGCGACAGAGCCCGCGCGGCGCGGGCGCTGATGGCGGCCACCCCAGCGAGGTAGCAGACCGGTGCCGCGAATCCGATAGTCAGCAGCGCGGACCAGTTTCCCGCTCCCCCCGCCAGCCCGGCAATTCCGGCGAGCCCGATCACGGTGCCCGCGCCGACGCACGCCACAGCGACCGGCGGTGCCAGGTAGCGCAGGTTGATCGTGCCGGCGTGCTGCCGCGCTATGGCGCGCCGCCACCGGCCGTAACGGAAGTACTGGATTCCCAGGGCGCCGACCGTGGCGCGGGGCCGGTAGGTGACCCGGAGGGCCGGCTGGAACCAGATGAGGCCGCCTGCCTGCCGGATGCGGTGATTGAGCTCCCAGTCCTCTGCAATCTCGAACTTCTCGTTGTAGCCGCCCACCTGCTCGACCGCCTCCCGACGGAAGACGCCCATATAGGCGGTCTCGGCCGGGCCGGGCTGGCCGCCGGTATGGTTCTTGGCGGCGCCGACCCCGTAGGGAGAGGTCATCGCCCACGCGACCGCCTGCTGGAACGGGGTGACGCCCTCGGCGGCCATGATCCCGCCCACGTTCACTGCCCCCGTCTCCCGCAGCGTCTCCAGCGCGGTGCGGATGTAGTCGGGCGGCAGCATCGAGTGGCCGTCCACCCGCACCACCACGGCGTGCCTGGATGCGCCGAACGCCAGATTGATCGCCGTGGCGATCTTGCCGGTCGGGTTATCCACGACGGTAATGCGCCGGTCCCGCCCGGCCAGGCCGCGGGCCAGCTCCGCCGTGCGGTCCCTGGACGGGCCTACGGCGATCACGACCTCCAGCTCGCCGTCGTAGTCCTGGGCGAGAATGGAGCCGACCGACTCCTCCAGGTAGCGTTCCTCGTTGCGGGCCGGCATGACGACCGAGACCGGCTCCGTGCTGGCATAGACAGGGCTGGCAGGCACAGGGCTGGCAGGCACAGGGCTGGCAGGCACTGGCCGGTCGGGACGTTGGCTCATAACGCTGGTCACGGTACCGCCAGAAAGCCGCCAACGGCGAGCCGGGATGCCGCGACCTGGGCTCGGCACCACGGGACCGCCGGTCAGGTCACAGGCTGGGATCCTCCAGCATCTCCGTGACCAGGGCGGCGATCGGCGACCGCTCGGACCTGACCAGGGTCACGTGGGAGAACAGCGGGTGGCCCTTCAGCTTCTCGATCACGGCCACGACGCCGTCATGGCGGCCAACCCGCAGGTTGTCGCGCTGGGCGATGTCATGCGTCAGCACCACTCGCGAGCCGGCCCCGATCCGGGACAGCACGGTCAGCAGGACGCCCCGCTCCAGCGACTGGGCCTCATCCACGACCACGAACGAGTCGTGCAGCGACCGGCCGCGGATATGGGTGAGCGGCAGGACCTCCAGCATGTCCCGGCCCAGGACCTCGTCGATGACGTCCTTGGAGGTCACGGCCGACAGGGTGTCGAAGACCGCCTGCGCCCACGGGTTCATCTTGTCCGCTTCCGAGCCGGGCAGGTAGCCCAGCTCCTGGCCGCCGACCGCGTAGAGCGGCCTGAACACCACCAGCTTGCGGTGCTGGCGTCGTTCCATGACCGCCTCGAGCCCGGCACACAGCGCGAGCGCGGACTTGCCGGTACCCGCCCGGCCGCCGAGTGACACGATCCCGACCTCGCTGTCGAGAAGCAGGTCCAGCGCGATGCGCTGCTCGGCGCTGCGGCCACGCAGGCCAAAAGCCTCGCGATCGCCCCGCACCAGCTTCACCGACTTGTCCGGCAGCACCCGGCCGAGCGCGCTGCCCGCTCCGGAGATCCCGGAGATCAGGACCAGCCCGGTATGACACGGCAGCTCGCGCGCCGCGGACAGCTCCAGCCTGCCCGTCTCGTACAGCTCGTCGATGTCGCCAGCTGTCACGTCCAGCTCAGCCATCCCGGTCCAGCCGGAGTCCGGTGGGAGCTCGGCCCGGTACTCCTGGGCGGTGAGGCCGACCGCTGCCGCCTTGACCCGCAGCGGCAGGTCCTTGCTGACCAGGATCACGGACTCGCCCTCGGCGGCCAGGCTGCAGGCCACCGACAGGATCCGGGTGTCGTTGTCGCCAAGCCGGAACCCGGCGGGCAGAATCCCGGGGTCGGAGTGGTTCAGCTCGACCCGGACGCTGCCGCCGCAGTCACCGACCGGGATGTCGGCATCCAGGCGGCCGTGCTCGACCCTCAGGTCATCGAGGTAGCGGAGCGCCTGGCGGGCGAAAAACCCGAGCTCGGGATGGTGACGCTTGGCTTCGAGCTCAGTGATGACAACTACCGGAAGCACCACCCGGTGCTCGGCGAATCGGCCGATAGCGGCCGGATCGGCCAGCAGGACGCTGGTGTCGAGGACATAGGTGCGGTGCCGCCTGGCGCTTGTGCGCCCCGGCGATCGCCGGGATCTCGGCGGCTGAGATTGGTGAACGGGCTGATCGGACTGATCGGGTTGTACTGTACGGCGGGCTGAGGAACTGGCCACTCGCTCTCCCCTGGGCGCCACGCCGGCGCCGCGGTCGGACACAAATGTGTCGGCGGGACCGGGTCCGGCCAGCGAAAGGACCGGACGCCGGCCCTTCGCTCATCTCGCCTGCGCACAGGACGCGAAGCTCGACTATTTCGAGGGCCTTCCCGGCGGGCGGCTAGGCACCGCCCGTCATTAATGACCGTACCTAAGCGCCCCGGAGACGCCAAGTACCGTAACGAGCTGTTCACGCACCAAAACGGCGATGCCGGGCCCCGTAGGAGCGCAACGCCCGCAGGAAGTCGACGCGCCGGAAGGCCGGCCAGTATGCGTCGCAGAAGTAGAACTCCGAATGCGCGCTCTGCCACAGCAGGAAGCCTCCGAGCCGCTGCTCGCCTGAAGTCCGGATCACCAGATCAGGGTCGGGCTGGCCGGCCGTGTACAGATGCTCGGCGATGTGCTCTACGTCGAGGATCTCGGCCAGCTCCTCGATGGTGGTGCCGCGGGTGGCATGATCCTGGAGCAGCGAGCGGACCGCGTCCGCAATCTCGCGGCGGCCGCCGTAGCCGACGGCCACGTTCACCAGCAGGCCGGGCCGACCGGCAGTTGCCTCAGCCGCATCCTTGAGCACCTGGGCGGTGTCCGCCGGGAGCAGGTCCAGTGCGCCCACGGGCTTGACGTGCCAGTCCTGCGCCACGAGTTCCCGCACCGTACCCTCGATGATGCGCAGGAGCGGCTCCAGCTCGGTCGCGGGTCTCGCCAGGTTGTCGGTCGACAGCAGCCAGAGGGTGACGACTTCCACCCCCGCGTCCTGGCACCAGCCGAGCAGCTCGAAGATCTTGTCGGCACCGGCCTGGTGGCCGCTGCTGACGTCCGCTAGCCCCGCTGATCTGGCCCACCGGCGGTTACCGTCACACATCACCCCGACGTGCCTGGGGATCGCCTGCGGCGAGAGCGCTGCCTCGAGCCTGCGCTCGTAGAGCCGGTAGGCGAGTCCGCGCATTCGCATCCGTCACCCTTCCTCGCTGACGCCAGTACGGCGTCGTCCCGCCCGATTTCCCGGCTGACTGGCTGCTTGCGAGTTCGGCCCCGTTCGGGACGGCCAACTCGGGCTCCGTAAGAACCGTATCCAAGAATGCCACCAGTTCGGCCGAGGTCAGGACGGCCCGCACGCCGATGCCGCCAGCGCCCCATGCCTCGATCACGGCCCGCCGGGACAGCCGCCACTCGCCCTGGCCAGCGGGCGAGTCCCGGATGATGGGCCAGCCCTGGCCGGGCGCGCCGTGCGGGCTGAGCTGGCCCAGCCCGCCATGCTGGTCACGCAGGCCGTGCGGCCCGTGCTGGCCCGGCAGGATGTGGCCACCCGGCAGGCCGCCATGCCGGGCGCCGCCCCAGAGTGCCCCGGTGCCGGCGCATTCGCCCGTCCAGACGGCGCTGGACCTGAGCACGCACCGCAGCTCGCCGCTGCCCGGCAGGTCCGTCCGGTCGCGCGAGCGCAGCGCGAAGTACTCCTGCTCGCCGGGAAGATAACTACCCGGATGGGACTGCGCCTGCGGGGCACAACCGACGGCCTGCGGCCGCGCCGGAGCTGGGAACCGGTCGTCTGGATCCGGCCACTCGGCGGCCTGCCCAGGATCTACTCGCGCTCCGCTGACCCGGTCGGCCAGCAGCGCGAGCAGGTGCCCGCAACGCTGACCCACGGACGCGAAAGGCACGTCATCCCGAGCTAGGTTCAGCGTGATCTCGAATGGGCGGCCCGCCCGGTCCCGGCACGCGACGGCCGTAACAGACAGCACGGAGCCATCGACGCAGCGTAGTTCCCCCATAACGGAACGTTAACATCTTCGCTGCCGAAAGCGGCACCCCCACGCCGGGGCCGACTCAGCGGGCGCCGCCTGAACGTGTGCGTGGCTAATGCCGGCAGCGCGGCACTAGCCACGCACACGTTGGTGCGCCACCGTATGACGCCATGGCGCGAATATGGCGAAAACCGGCAACGCGGGCGCCCAGGCTCCGCACAGGCGAATACGAGAGCCGACGCGCGGCTCCCAGCTGTGCAGCCGGCTACTCCTGCTCGTCCAGGGCGGCGGCGACCCGGCGGTGGGCCGCCCAGATCTCCTCCGGCAGACCCTCGAACTGCGAGAGATGCTGCTCGCGGTGCGCCATCTCCTGCCGCCACCGGGCCGTGTCGATGGAGAGGATCTTGTCGAGATCAGCGGGGCTGATATCGACGCCCTCGAGGTCCAGCTCCTCCTTGACCGGAACGATTCCCACCGGGGTCTGCCTGCCGCGCACCTCGCCGTTCTTGAGCTGCAGCAGCCACAGCAGCGGCCGGAGGTTCTCTCGGTAGCCGGGCCACAGGAAGTGGCGGTCGCCGGGATCGCGCTGGAACCAGTTGACGTGCGCGAAGATCGGCATCTCGGCCGCGGTGCCGACGATGTTGAGCCAGTGGGCCGCGTAGGCACCCTCGGGGTAGGACATGAACGGCCGCATGGACATCGGGTCATAGCGCAGCTGGCCGTCCACGCCCTCGGCCGCGAACGTCGCCTCGGCGCCGAGCGTGAGGCCGTCGTAGACGCCCTCGGCCAGGTCGGTGATGGCGCGGATCAGCGGCTCACGGTCGCTGGTGCGCCCGCCGAAGATGATCGCGTCCACCGGAACGCCCTTAGGGTTCTCGAAGTCGGCGGCGATGTTCGGCACGTTCCGCAGCGTGGTCGTGAACCGGCTGTTCGGGTGCGCCCACGACGTGTCCCTGTCGTCCTCCGCGCGCTCCGAGATGAGCTGGCCCGTCCAGTCGCGCCAGCCGGTGATATCCGCGGGCGGCTGCGGGGTCCGGCCCTCCCACCACACTTCCTGCGTGTTCTCGTTATAGGCGACATTGGTGAACAGGACCTGGGTGCCGGGGGCGATCGAGCCGAGGGCGGTCGGGTTGGTCACCTCGTTGGTGTCCTTGGCGACGCCGAAAACGCCGAACTCGGGGTTAATCGCATAGATCTTGCCGTCCGCCGGGTCCACGCGGAGCCAGGCGATGTCGTCCCCGTAGAACTCGACGTGATATCGCTCACCGAGGCTGTCGGGCGGAAGCATCATCGCCAGGTTGGTTTTGCCGGATGCGCTGGGGAACCCGCCGCAGATGTGCCAGGTGCGGCCGGTCTGCTTGTCGGTGATGCCGATCAGCATGAACTGCTCGGACAGGAACTCACCCGAGACCCACCCGTCATAGGACGCCTGGCGCAGCCCATGCGCGATCTTGCCCAGCAGCGCGTTGCCGCCGTAGGAGGAGCCGAAGTGCAGGATCGTACGCTCATCGGCGATGGTCACGAAGTACCGCTTGTCATCGGGCGTGCCCTGGCCGAGGTTCTCCAGGTCGCCGGTGACGTGCACGCCGCGGACGAACTTGTCCGGCTCGGCCAGGCCGTTCACGTAGTCGACGCCGCACCGCGCCATCCGGATCATGTGCAGCGCGACCGTGCGATGGTCGGTGAGCTCGACTCCGACCGCGTACGGCTCCAGCGGAGAGCCGGGCGGGGCCATCAGGTACGGGATGACGTACATGGTCTTGCCGGCCGAGGCATCCCGCATGAGTCCCTCGACCAGCGGGCGCATCTCCGACGACGGATGCCAGTTGTTGTAGACGCCCTTGTCCGCCGGGTCGGCGGTGGCCACGATCGTGCGCTGCTCCGACCGGGCCGTGTCCTTCGCATAGCTGCGCGCGTAGTAGCGCCCCTCGCCCGCAGGCCAGATCTCGCCCGCGGCCAGGGACTCACGGATCAGCCTGGCGTCGTCGGACGCACCGATCACCTCGACCCTGCCGACCCCGGTGTGCTCGGCCCAGTGCCGCACGTACTCGCGAACGGAGGCGTTCTTCAGCCCGGCCTCATCGAGAATCGTCTCAAGGTCACCGGTCGGGTTCGATACCACCGAGGCCGCTTTCACCTCAAACGCCACGACTGGTCCTCCTCAAGGGCTTTGCGGCAATCCGCTGCGGGGGTTCCCGTCCGGACGCAGAGGAATGAGCCCTGAACGACGGGATTCGGGGAGTGTACCCCGGCAGAAGCGGATCAATTCGGCGCGGTGCCGGTGAAGTGCGCAACACCCTTGGGCTGGCGCGAACAATCAGTCACTTAATCGCCGCCGATGGTGACCAGATCCGGGCGCTGGCGCGGGCGGCCAAGCGCGGCTCCCGGCGCCCACTGGCGACATCGGCGGAGTCCGCGCGTCGCCGGGCCGGGTACTAGCCGACTCGCACCGGCGCGCCCTGCCCGTATCCGCCCGTACGAGCCGGAAACCGGATTACAGGCCGGGCCCCTCGCCCCTGACCTGCTCGACCTTGAGCAAGGCGGCGCGCAGGTCGGCGAGCCAGGCGTCCTGGTGCTGCCCGACGAGGCGCACGCACCAGGCCAGCGCGTCGCTGCGACTGCGCGCCACGCCGGCGTCCACGAGCGTGTCGAGCACAAGGCGCTCCGGCTGCCGGAGCCTGGTCATGACCGGCACGGAGAACGTGGTGAACATCACTCTGCGGCCAGCGCACTCGACGCCCCAGGACACCTTGCGGCCGAACTTGTGCTCGGCTTCCCTGGCGATCTCGATGCGGTGCTCACGAGTCTCCTCGCGGAAGCGCCTGCTCCGGCCCTCGGCCGCGGCAGAGGCTTCTGCCTCGCTCGCACCGGACGCTACGTCCGGGTCGCCGATCGTGCCGACAATCGTGATCTCTTCGCGGTCGATCTTGACTTCCGGAGCCTGCTTGAACCAGTCCGCAGGCAGCCGGCCCGCAAACCAGCCGCGCAGCTTCTCCTCGGCTGACCGCACGCCCGTCGCGGCCTGGCCGGACTCATCCGCTGAACTCGTAGTCATGTAATGATGATTACACTGATACGCCGGATCGGCAAGTACCGGGCCGACAAGTAACAGACCAGAACACGATGGTGGCGGGGCGGAAAGACCGCGATGGTGGCGGGGCGGAAGGGTCAGCCGGAGAAGTCGCTCGCCACTGCCGCGGCGACGCGCGGATATACCTGCACGGCGCCCGCAAAACCGCCGCCGAACACCGCGGGCACGATCTGAACATCCATGCCGGGCTCGGGTGCCTGCTCCATCATTCCGCCGCCAAGGTAGATCGCGACGTGCGAAATGTAGGTCGGTGCCGTCGGATCGGTGTGATAGAAGAGCAGGTCGCCCGGCTCCAGCTGGCTGAGCGGGATCAGCGGGCCGGTCTGGGCCTGGTCGACGGCGACCCTGGGCATGGTGATGCCGGCCTGCCGCATGGACCACTGCACCAGGCCCGAGCAGTCGAACACGTCCGGCCCCGAGCCGCCCCAGACGTACGGCAGGCCGACCCGGCTCTTGGCCGCGGCCAGGAACGCCCGCGTTTGCTCGACCGATAGGCCCGGCCCGTCGCTGGCGGTGATGCCGACGCCGCCAGCCGAGCCGGTGGTGACCGGCAGGCCCTCGGCGGTGGCCTGGGCCACCAGCGCGTCGACCGTCGCGTCCCTCGGCAGCAGCAGCGCGATCTGCCGCATGAGCACGCTGAGCCGGGCGTGCGGCGCGCTGATCACGAGGGCGTTGCCGGAAGGCAGACCGAGCGAGTGCGCGACCTGGTCGGACACCACCGCGTCCACGCCGCTGATGCCCACCGTGCCGAAGCCGCCCACCCGCAGCTCTTCCGTGCTGGTGCCGGTGACCTGTACGGTGCCGCCCAGCGGCAGCGAATCCTGCTTGCCCATCAGGTACGAGACCGCGATCCCGCCGTCGGCGACGTTCTGCCAGAGCGCCGAGGACCGCGCGGTCGGCGCGGCCGCGAACGGGCGGAACGAAGACGGGTCGACGCCAAGCACGGCGACGAGGCTGCCGTTGACCTTGATCCGGGCCGCTTCCAGCATCTCGGCATCGGCAACGCCCCGCAGTCGCCTGACGGCCCGTAGCGTGCCCGCCGGCAGCGTCCGCGGTCCGATCACGAGCAGGTCGGCGGACCGCAGCCGGCGCAACGGCGCTACGTACGCCCTGACCCTGGCTGTCAGCTCGGCTACGGGCACCGCCGGGCCGACCGTATCCACATCCGGGATGTAGGTGCCCGGCACCAGCTCGCCCGCTGCTGGCGCACGCGACGGACGGGAACCTGCCGCTCCCGTTCCGCCCTCGGATGACGTACTCGGGCCGTCCGAGCCGACCGCGATCCCTCGCGTGGCCAGCGATCGGGCCGCTGCGGGGAACTGGGGGATGGCGACCCGAGGCGAGATCGCGACGACGATCCCCGCGGCTACGGCGACCCACAGACCCGCGGCCAGGCGACGGTTCGCGTCGCGCACCTGAACTCCCTTCGCCGCGGCCGACGACTGTGAGTGCCAGACAGCCCGCCAGTGCCCCTAAGTTCCCCATGATGGTATGGGAAATCCCATCGGGGATATATCCGTGACGAAATACTTAGCAAACTCCGCACGGCCAGATAATGGCGCGGATCGCCTGCGTCCGCTGGCTCAGCTCGGCGCGCTTGCCGCCGGAGTGCCCAGGACTTTCCTGAGCTCGGCCGGATCGGTCACTGGCGCCCGGCAGGCAAAGTTCCTGCACACGTACGCGGCGGCGAGTCCGTCCACCGGCGAGCGGCCGGCCAGCAGTGCGATCGGCGCTGCCTCCCCCGCTTCGTTGCCGGCGTCGGCAATGGCAACAACGGCTCCCGGCGGTGCCGCCAGCAGAGCCGTCCTATGCAGGATGGCGCGGCCCGCGCCTGCGGGGCCGACGATCGCGATCTCGGCCGGTCCTGTCAGCAGCGCCTCGGCCACCGCCAGTCCCCAGCCGACGGCCCGCGGATGCCGCCCGCTCAGTACGGGCACGGCGGCGAGCGCGGCCCCGGCCGCTTCCCGGTGGGCCTGCGAGCCGGTCAGCGCGGAGTAACTGAGCATGGCGCCCGCCACGGCGAAGGTGCCGGACGGGCTCGGCCCGTCGGCGACCTCGGCCGGCCGGTAGATCAGCTGCTCGCTGTCGTCCGCCGTGTCGTAAAAGCCGCCGTCAACCGCGCGGAACCGAGCCAGGGCCGTGTCCAGCAGCTGCCCGGCCAGCTCAACCCAGCGAGCGCTACCGGTCACCCCGGCCAGCGCGATCAGCCCCTCGGCAACACAGCCGTAGTCGTCGAGCACCCCGGCCGTGGCCGATGCGGTGCCATTCCTCGAGGTCCGGACGAGCCGCCCGCCCTTCAGGTGCACGCGCGCCAGCAGCCCGGCGGCGTCTTCGGCCGCCGCGCTGAAGTCCGGCCGGTCCAGCAGCAGCCCGGCCTCGGCCAGGGCCGCGATCGCCAGGCCGTTCCAGGCCGCGACCACCTTGTCGTCCCGGCCGGGCCAGGTCCGCCGCCCGCGGGCCGCCAGCAGAGTGAGGCGTATGGCCTCCAGCCGGCTGCCGTCTTCCGGCTCGGATCTGAGCTGCAGTACCGAGGCGCCATGCTCGAAAGTTCCGGCCGCGGTCACGCCGTAGGCCCTGGCCGCGAACGCGCCGTCGGCCGGGCCGAGCGCCGCGTTGAGCTCGGCCGGCGTCCAGACATAGAACGCGCCCTCGGCACCGTCGCTGTCGGCGTCCACGGCGGCCGCGAAGCCGCCCTCGGCGGTGCGCAGCCCCGCGAGCATCCAGTCGCACGTCTCCTCGGCGACCCGGCGGGCCAGCGGGCTGCCCGTGCGCCGCCACAGGTGGGCGTAGACCCTGGCCAGCAGCGCGTTGTCGTACAACATCTTCTCGAAGTGCGGAACGATCCAGTCGGCATCCACGCTGTACCTGGCGAAACCGCCGGCCAGCTGGTCGTAGATGCCGCCGCGGGCCATGGCCTCTGCGGTCGCGGCCGCCATCGCCAGTGCCTGCCGGCCGGCCGGCGAGCCCGGCTCGCGCTCGGAGTGCCGGAGCAGGAACTCGAGCACCATCGAAGGCGGGAACTTCGGCGCCCGGCCGAATCCGCCCCGGACTTCGTCGAAATCTTCGGCCAGGCTGCTGACCGCGCCCCGGCAGGCCGCCGCCAGTTCCTCGCCCGCCGCGACCAGTCCGCCCGGCGCTGGCCCTTGGCTAACACCACCGGAGCCGGTCACGCGGCTTGCCACGGGACCGGCGACGGCCTGCCCGGCCTGGCCCGCCAGCGCGGCCGCGACCTGGCTTGCCTGCCCGGCCACCTGCGACCGGTCCTCCCGCCATGCCTTCGCCACCGCGAGCACCAGCCGCTGGAACTGGGCCCTGGGAAAGTAGGTGCCGCAGAAGAACGGCTCCCGGTCCGGCGTCATGAACACGGTCATCGGTCAGCCGCCCTGGCCCGTCATCGCCTGTGTCGCGGTCATGTAGACGCTGTCCACGTCCGGCCGCTCCTCGCGGTCGACCTTGATCGACACCAGGTACTCGTTCATGATCGCCGCGGTCTGGTCATCCTCGAACGACTCGTGCGCCATTACATGGCACCAGTGGCAGGCCGAGTAGCCGACCGACAGCAGCACGGGAACGTCGCGCTCCCGCGCCGTGGTGAACGCCTCATCGCACCACGGCCACCAGTCGACCGGGTTGCCCGCGTGCTGGAGCAGGTACGGGCTGGTCTCTCCGCGCAGGCGCGCTGCCATGAGCTCATTCTCCCGTCTGTAGCGGGCTCGCCGCATCATGCGGACAACCTGGGTAGATTCCCCTGGACTTCCTGAGTACTCGCTGCAAATCCGGCCCCGGCACTGGCCAGGTCCTGGACTGCAAGTCATGCTGGTGGCTAAGGCCCTCCGGCAGGCGCGGCGGCACCGGACGGCCCAAGAGTGGCATGAACAGACCATCGCGGTGGATATCGCCCGGTACACTGCCACGGATGCCATCGTTGGGAAGCGGATCGCTCCGAGTCCCAGCCGACGCTCCGTGGTCGTCGCACGGGGCATTCCTCAAGCGGTAAGGCAATTGGAGCACCTGATGCGCGTACTGGTCCTCGGCGGAGACGGCTTCTGCGGCTGGCCAACCTCGCTGTACCTGTCCGATCGTGGTCATGACATCACGATCGTCGACAACCTGAGCCGCCGGAAGATCGACGTCGAGCTTGAGGTCGGCTCGCTCACCCCGATCCGGCCAATCAGCGAGCGGCTCAGCGTCTGGAAGGAAGTCTCCGGCCGCGAGATCGGCTTCGTGAACCTGGACCTGGCCACCGAGTACGACCGCCTCGTCGACCTGCTCACCGACGTCCGGCCGGACGCGATCGTGCACTTCGCCGAGCAGCGGGCCGCGCCGTACTCGATGCGGACAGAGAAGACCAAGCGCTATACGGTCGACAATAACGTCCGCGCCACGCACAATCTGCTTACGGCGCTGGTCACCAGTGGCGTCGACGCCTCGCTGGTGCACCTGGGCACGATGGGCGTGTACGGGTACGGCTGGTCCGGCAGCGCGCCGATCCCCGAGGGCTACCTGACGGTAAAGGTACCGACGCCCGACGGCGAGGTGGAGCGCGAGATCCTGCACCCGGCCAACCCCGGCTCGGTCTACCACCTGACCAAGACGCTTGACCAGCTGCTGTTCTCGTTCTACGCCGCCAACGACCGGCTGCGGATCACCGACTTGCACCAGGGCATCGTCTGGGGGACTCAGACCGACCAGACCGCAAGGGACGAGCGCCTGGTCAACCGGTTCGACTATGACGGCGACTACGGCACCGTGCTCAACCGCTTCCTCATGCAGTCCGCCATCGGCCACCCGCTGACCATGCACGGCACCGGTGGCCAGACCCGCGCGTTCATCCACATCCGGGACTCGGTTCGGTGCATCGAGATCGCGCTGAACAACCCGCCGGACGCCGGCTCGAAGGTGCTGGTGCGCAACCAGGTGACCGAGGTACACCGGCTGCTTGACCTGGCCAAGATGATCGGCGACATGACCGGCAGCGAGATCGCCTACCTGCCGAACCCGCGGCGCGAGGCCGAGGAGAACGATCTGGCCGTGCGCAACGACCAGTTCCTCGCGCTTGGCCTGCAGCCCACGACGCTGTCGGAGGGCCTGCTGGAGGAGATCACTCAGATCGCCTCCAGGTACAAGGACCGGGTGGACCCGACAAAGATCATCGCTCGCTCGGTGTGGCGGGCCGGTATGGAGACCTCCGCCGACCTGATGACCGAGCTGCCCGCCGACAAGTAGCGGAACGAGCGCGCGGACCGGGTCGGCCCTCGGAACGATCAGACGTGGTCGGACCGGCCCCGCGTGACTGCTACCGGGCAGCACTGGCCCGGCTAGCGAGGTGGCAGTCCGGAGTCGCCAACGTGCTTGGCTAGCCACCCGTTCAGCGGCGCGGTGGCGGTCAGGAAGCCGGTGATCCGCGTCTTGGCGGCGCGTGTCCCGAGCCACGCCTGTACCGGCCACTGCTGCCAGGCGACCAGCCCCTTGCACCGCAGCAGTTCGATGCGCGGGTGGTCGGGCTGGTAACCGCGAGGCGCGGCCTTCAGCATCTCGTGCCCGTGCACGTCGATCTTCTGCTCGCGGATTCCGCCGATGACCTCCTCGAGCTCCGCGCCGCTGCGATCGGCCGCCACGGACTGCCGGTACCGGTCCAGCTGATCGGGCGCCATGTGGTACATACCGCTGCCGGCGGCCAGCCCTCGGGCCGACAGCTGGATGTACCCGTCACCGACCACGGCGCCGATCGCCGTCTTGTACGGCGACTTGTCCTTGCTGAACCGTACATCGCGGTAGGGCCGGAAGATCTTCCCCTCGCCGTGCTCGGGCTCAAGCTCGGCCAGCAGCTCGGTCATGGGCTTGAGCACGCAGGTGTCATACGTCTGCTTGTGAGCGAGCCAGTAGGTCTTCGAGTTATCGGCCTCCAGCCCGTCATAGAAGTCCAGGGCCTCCTCTGGCCAGCCGGCGAAACTCATCGTGGACCTCCCTCCGCGACCCCGGAACCGTCGCAGTGCAGAGCATGCCACGACCCGGCGACAGTCGGCCCGCCTTGCGGCGTTACTTTCCGGCCGCGGCTGACCCGGCAGAGCATTCCGGCCAGGCGATGGCAGCCGGGTCGACGACGTGAGTGACCAGCGGCGGGTGCGCCCCGTGCTGACTCGACACTGCCTGGCTGGGCGCATCGGAGACGAGGACGACGGAACCGGACCCCGTCGCGTAGCCATAACGCGGCGTCACCTGCGTGAACGCGCCGGTTGTCGTGCTGGCGAGATAGGTGGCGCTCGTGGTGGTCCAGGCCAGCGTGCCCGGCGCCAGGGCCAGGTCGGTGAAGTCCTCGCCGGCCGGCAGCCGCAGCCTGACCCTGGCGGGCATATCTTGCGCCGGCGAGTAGTACAGCGCGGTGAAGTCGGGACTGAGGTAGGCGGTCCTCGTGCCATCCGACACCACGAAGTCGGTACCGCGCACGGCCGCGAGCGCCGCCGGCAGCGCCGCGGGCGCATGGGTCACGACGCTGTAGGCATGCAGCCCGGTCTCGCTGCCCGGCGTGTCGGATTCCGGCCAGACCAGCAGCGGTCCGTCGAAGAATGGCGCCTGCACGTGGCCGCGACGGATTGTCGTGACCGTGCCTGATGCCAGGTTCGCCAGCCGGATCTCGACCAGGCCGCCCGGCCCGTAGCCCTGGGCCCAGGCGGCATAGTGCCCGCTGACGGCGGGGGCGTGCCACGGGCTGGGCCAGGGCGCCCCGGCCGGACCGGCCAGCGACCGGCCGATAAGGCGCAGCCTGCGGGTCTGCGCGTTCCAGGCGTACACGGTAAACGCGTCGAGATCGCTCAGCGAGTGGGTCTGCGACCAGACCAGCCACGGGCCGGCGGATACGCCGTCGGCCTGATCGCTGGCCGGATCCGCGAACGGCCTGATCGCGCGCAGCCGGCCGGAGGACAGGTCGAGGGCGGCTACACCGGAGAACGACTGCGTCCATGCCGCCACATAAGCGGTCCGGCCATCGGGCGCGGCGCCCAGGGGGATCAGCTCGCCGGTGCTCGACCCGGGGACGATCCTCGACAGGGCGTCCGCCAGCGCGCCGGCGGGCCGGGCCGGGCAGAATGCAGCCGACGCCGCGGCCGCCGCCGGGCGGGCCCGCGCCATCCCCGTCCTTGGCGTCGTTCCAGGCCCGGACCCCATCCCCGACCCGCTGCAGCCCGCCAGCGCAAGGACCAGGACCAGGACTGCCGTCGCTAACCGCACTCCTGGTCTATCGCACCGGTCCTGAGCCGCGTTTCTGGCGGGGTCCAGCCCGCTGCGGACATATCCATCAGTAACTCTCGGTAATTGCCTGAATACCGACTCTGCGGCCGGGGGAGGCTAGCGAAACATGAGAGGCGATCGCCGGCAGGCGGCGGACAGCCAGCAGGAAGCGCCCGACCAGCAGCATCTTGTGCCGAGCCAGCAGGGGGTCGCGGCCGGCTACCCGGCCGCTGCCGGCCAGGGCCAGCCAGTCGGTCAGCAGCCCGAGGAGCACGAGGGATTCGCCCACCGGCTGGCCAGCAGCCCGGTGGGCGGGTTCATACCGTGGATTCTGTTCTGGGTCATCGGCGGCCCGTCGACGTGGGAGACCGCCTCCATAGCCGCCCTGCTGGCCGCGGCCCTGCTCGCGGTGCTGAGCATGGAGCAGCCGGACCCGTGGGCCGCACCGGCGGCCGGCGGGCAGCGAGCCGGTCCCAAGTTCGACCCGCGCAAGCTCAAGCTGCTGGACATCGGCACTCTGCTGTTCTTCGCCGCGCTGGTGATCGCCGCCCTGGCCACCAGCCGCAGCGACGTGGCCCAGATCGACAAGTACTCCCAGCCCCTGTCCAGCGGGGCGCTGGCCCTGATCGCGATCGGCTCGATCGTCTTCGGACACCCGTTCACCGTCGACTACGCCCGCGAGCAGGCACCCCCGCGGATGTGGCACACGGCGGCGTTCAAGAAGATCAACCTCGTCCTCTCGGCGGTCTGGGCCGGGGTCTTCGTGGTCTGCGCCATCCTTGGCCTGCTGGCGGTGCACGCGAGCGCGAAGGGAGCGAGGGACTGGCTCAACTGGTACCTGCCGATCATCCTGATCTTCCTCGGGATGCGGCTGAACCGCTGGTACCCGCAGAAGGTCCGCGCCGAAGCCCAGCAGAGAAGTTCCTACCAGTCGTAACCGCGGGCACCGAGGATGTCGACGATCGCCGCGGACGGCATGGCCGAGTACGCGGGCACGCTCGCCCCCCAGCCGATGCTCGTGGCGGCGTGCACGGAGTCCTCGTAATCGGTAATAGCCCCGTATTGCTGGTATCCGCGGATATCGAACCAGTGCATGATTGTCTGGTTGACGGGATTCCCGACCAGATGCGGACCGCCAGCCACTTCGTAGGCATTTCCGGCAAGCGGGACGCCGCGATTATCGCCGATATCCGTTACCAGGTCGATTTCATAGGTGGAGACCTGCCTGCTGGTGGGCGACCACGGGAGCGCGACCGCGACGTAGGAATTGCGGGACTGATTCTCGTTGAGCACCCTGGGTACCGGGTAACCGGATGCGTCCGACCAGTCGGTGCCGCTGAGGTTCGTACCGAGTTCCCGTGCCGCGGTGAACTGACCGATCCTCACCCCGAGCTGGGCGAGCATTTCCGACACCGTGGCCGGCCCGCAGAAGTAGTCGCGTACCTGCGGCTGCTGAGTGCCGGCCAGATTGCGCGCGGCCGGCAGGCCGGCCCTGCAGGCCAGGCTTGCGCACTTCTGGCCGGGTACCCTGCTGCGGGATCCGCGGGCCCTGAGCTGCAGTAATGCAAGTGCCTTGGCCTGTCTGCTGAGATTCGCGCGGATCATCGCCGTGCTCATGGCGGGCGCGGAGAGCCCGGCCTTGCCGCGGGTAGCTGGCCGCGCGTCGGTGACCACAGGGGCCGGGTCCCGGCTAGACGCCGGCACCGCCGCCGGGCCGGACGGGCCGCCTGCCACCGTGGCAGCGGCCGGCCAGGCGGTCAGGCCTGCGCCCAGGCCGAGCAGGGTCATAGCGAACGCCAGCCGGCCGACCCGCCGCAGAACCCGCATAAGTGCCGCCTCCCGTTCCTGGCCGGGACCGGGGCATGCCCAAATGCCGCAATAAAGGTGAACGTCCCCGCGTTGCCGATATCCGGATGCCAGTCCCGGTGAGAAAGTAATTCACCACACGTTAACGTGATCAGCGCGCCAGGAACGGGTGATTCAGAGAATTCGCGGACTGGTATCCGTCAGAATATGAGGCCGTTAGATATGGCCGAGCACGGGGTGCGGCACGTACGGTTCCTCAAGCCGCTGCATCTCCTTCTCGCTGAGCGTCAGCTGCTCGGCGGCCAGCGCATCCTCCAGGTGACCGAGCCTGGTGGCACCCACGATCGGCGCGGTCACACCGGGCCGCTGCAGCAGCCAGGCCAGCGCGACCTGCGCGGACGGCACGCCCCGCTCGGCCGCCACCGCCATGCACCGGTCCACGACGTCGAAGTCGGCGTCCACCTTGTAGAGCGAGTCGCCGAACGGGTCGGAGCCGGCGCGCGTGGTGCGCCGTTCCCCGTCCCTGGTCCTGTTGCCGGCCAGGAAGCCGCGCGCGAGCGGGCTCCACGGGATCACGCCGACACCCTGGTCGATGCACTGCGGGATCATCTCCCGCTCCTCTTCCCTGTAGACGAGGTTGTAGTGGTTCTGCATCGAGACGAACCGGGTCCAGCCGCGGCTGTCCGCTATGTGCTGGGCCTTGGCGAACTGCCACGCGAACATGCTGCTCGCGCCGATATACCGGGCCTTGCCCGCCCTGACGACGTCATGCAGAGCCTGCATGGTCTCCTCGATCGGCGTCCGGTTGTCCCATCGGTGGATCTGGTACAGGTCCACGTAATCCATGTCCAGCCGGGCCAGCGACGCGTCGATGGCCGACATGATGTGCTTGCGGCCCAGGCCGCCCATGTTCTCGGCCCGGCCCATCGGCATGAATACCTTGGTGGCGACCACCACCTCATCCCGGCTGAAGAGCTTGCCCAGCAGCCGTCCGGTAGCGACCTCGCTCGCGCCGCCCGAGTAGGTGTCGGCGGTGTCGTAGAAGTTGATCCCGCCGTCGGCCGCGGCCTTCACGATCGGCTCGGCGGCCGCCTCGTCCAGCACCCACGGGCGCTCGCTGTTGTTGCCGAAGCTCATCATGCCGAGGCAGACACGCGACACGCGCAGCCCGGTCGAGCCCAGATTCACGTACTTCACGGAAGCCTCCCGATGCGGAGCGACGGACGCCGTATGCCCCCAGCCGAGCTTACGTTCCGGTCGGCTGCCGCGACCTTTGCGGGGCGGCGTCGAGCTCGGTGCCGGCGCCCACCTGCCGCCGGTGCGCTGCAGGCCGGCGGCGACGGCCTCGACGTTGTCGCCGGTCACGTCGTAGCGCTCGCGGATACGGGAGCAGGAACATCTCGTAGTCCATGGACAGACCGAAGATGATAGCCAGCATCAGGGTCGGCATCGTCGGGTCGAGCGTGCCGGCGGGCGCGAAATGGAGCAGCCAGGACAGCCGTGAGTGGCACGAAGCCG
Source organism: Streptosporangiaceae bacterium (assembly GCA_030038495.1). GTDB lineage: Bacteria > Actinomycetota > Actinomycetes > Streptosporangiales > Streptosporangiaceae > JAJYUU01. The sequence continues at coordinate 10,132 of JASHOV010000260.1, read as the reverse complement.
TCGGCGGGCTGCAGCCTGCCGAAGACTCCCGTGCCCCAGGTGGCCGCGGCGACGACGGCCAGCCCCGCGACCAGCAGAACCAGTCGGCGGCGCCGGAAAATAAAGCGCCCTCAGGCCTCGAACATGCGTCTCTCCGCAGCTACACTCGTTAGCAATCGTCGCTTGAGTTAACGCTGTAAGCATTTACGTTGTAAACTAATGCATACGGTGATTAGTCCAGTCAAGGATGAAACCCCTCAGGCGGGGTAGCAGAACCGGGCCTTGATGCCGACCAGGAAGGATGCGGACATGGCGGAGGTACAGGCGCTTAGCCGTCGTGATCGCGTTCGGGCCGCGACGACGCAGGAGATCCTGCAGACCGCGCGCGGGCTTCTGGTCGAGGATGGCCAGGACGCCATCTCGCTGCGCGCGATCGCGCGCGAGATGGGCATGACGGCCCCGGCCCTGTATCGCTACTTCGGCAGCCACGAGGATCTGCTTCGCAGCGTGGTGGGCGACATCTTCGGCGACCTGACCAGCCATGTCCGGGCGGCCATCCACGCTGCGGCGGACGCCGCGGGCGATGATCTGTCAGCCGAGGATCTGATGACGCTGAAGCTGATCGCCGGCTGCTCGGAGTTCCGGCTCTGGGCGATCGATCACGTGCCGGAGTTCGGCCTGGTCTTCGGCACCAAGGTGCCGGGCCTGGAGATCGAGATGCTGCACGCCGACCACGGCGACGAATGCGGCTTCCGGTTCGGCCAGATGTTCCTTGAGCTGTTCGGCGAGCTGTACCGCAAGCGGCCGTTCCCGATCCCGGCCGACGAGGGGATCGCACCGAACCTGCGCAGTCAGCTCGAGCGCTACCGCGAGCTGACCGGCACCGAGCTGCCGCTCGGCGCGCTGCAGACGTTCCTGCGCTGCTGGGTGCTGCTGTACGGCTCAGTCGGCCTGGAGGTCTCCGGGCACCTGAGATTCGCGCTCGATGACGCGGCCCCGATGTTCGACCTGGTGCTGTCCGACCTCGCTGCGATGGTGGGACTGCGCTACCAGGTGCCCGGCACCAGCGACAGCTGACCTTGACCTGCGGGGAGCAGCCGCTGGCCAGGACCTGAGTAGAACAGCCCGGCCAGGTCGGGCTGAAGTGCTCATCCCAGCGCCTGGCGGCACGGCGGACCATCGAGGCATGAGCACTCCACTGCACCCGCGCACTACCGCTGCCTTCTACGCGCAGGCGTCGATCTCGTTCGGCGTCGCCCTCGTGACTACCGCGGCCGGCATCGTCTATCTCCCGCTGGGCGACTGGCCGCGGGCATTCCTTGCCCTCGGCCTGCTCTACACGGTCACCTCCGCATTCACGCTCGCCAAGTGCGTGCGCGACCGGCAGGAGGAGACCACCGTGGTCAGCCGCGTCGATCAGGCCCGGCTCGACAAGTTGCTTGCCGAGCAGGACGTCCTGCAGGTCAGTCCCTACTGAGCCGGCGCTGCCGGAGACCCGCGGGGGCTGTCTCCGGCCGCGGCTGCCGCGCCGCGTCCCCCAGCTACCGCGCCGCGGCTCCCGCGCCGCGTCCCCCAGCTACCGCGCTGCAGGCTCCGCGGCACGGGCCATCGGGTCGAGGGCCGCCTTCGTGCCAAAGTCGCGGAAGACCTGCGAGCTCAGGGCCCATATCAGCGTCGCGGCCATCGTGACGCCGGCCAGGTCGAAGAACGAGCCGGGTCCGAACCGGTGCGCGACGAACCCCGCCAGGGCCACCGATATCGGGAACATGCCGTAGCTCGTGACCAGCAGCAGCCCGCTGAGCCTGCCGATGAGGCTGGGCGGCGCCCAGCGCTGGAAGGCTGTCTGCGTCGTGATGTTCGCCGACATGTTCAGCCCTCCCCAGACGGCGAGCATTACCCAGGCGAACGGAAGATCGGGCGCCCAGGGCATGCATAGCATCAGCGGAGTCTGGGCCATGAAGATGACGCCGGCCGCCACCGCCGGCCGACGGAAGGCGTTCAGCCGGGTGGCTGCGAGCGACCCGGCGAGCGCGCCGAGGCCGAACCCGGCAACCAGCACGCCGTATCCGCCAGCGCCCGCATGCAGGTGACCGCGAGCCAGCAGCGGCAGCGCAACCTCGGTGGCTCCGGCGCTGCCGAGGTTGGCCGCGACATTGATCGCCATCAGCAGCGGCACGACCGGCTCGCGCCGGATGAACGTGCGGAAGCTGGCCTGAAGCGGCTGCCGATCGCCCTCCCCGGCCGCGGCGGCGGGCGCCCGGTGCTGCGCGGCTGCGCGGGCGGCCGCCGTCACCCCGAGCCGCCAGAGAGTCAGGGCGGATACGCCGAAGCTGAGCGCGTCCAGGCCGAACCCGGCCGCCGAGCTCAGCGCGGCCACCACCATCCCGCCAAGCGCGGGCCCGGCGAACGTAGCGAGCTGGGTTCCTGCCGACAGCAGCGCGTTGCCGCTCTGCAGTGCGTCCTCGGGCACAAGCCTTGGCATGATCGAGAACGAGGCCGGCAGGAACAGCCCTTCCCCGGCCCCGAGCCCGAACGCGATCGGTGCGAGTGTGATCAGCGCCGGCTGTCCCGACACCGCCAGGGCCGCGAGTGCAGCCGCCATGACCAGCCGGCCCAGATCGGCGCCCATCATGACCTTCCGCGGGCCGAGGCGGTCGGCCAGATGTCCGCCGAGCATGATCAGGCAGGTCCGCGGTATCCCGTAAGCGGCCAGTACGGCGCCGAGCAGGATGGCCCCTCCGTGGTGCGAGAGGACATACCAAGGCAGGGCGACCGCGTACATGCCGTCGCCCAGGTTCGAGACGAGCTGCCCGCTCGCGAGTAGCCGGAACCGCCTCGATCGCACGGCCAGCGCCGAGCCGGTCAGGCGCGGGGAGCGGACCCGACCGCTCACGGGGCCGATCCTTCCGGCTCTTCCGGCCCTTCCGGCTCCTCCGGCGGCCCGAATATCGGCACGAAGTCCACGGCGCCCTGTACCGGCTCCGCCCCGGCCGGGCGGTCCTCGCCGGCCATCCGGATCAGCGGCCGGTAAAGCTCCCTGATCTGCTCGCGCAGCGTAGCGAGCTCGTCCGGCGTGAGGTAGACAATCACCCGGTCACCGCCGGCCGCCTGCCGCCACTGCGCCGGGTACTCCTCCTTAGTGGCCTCGTAGCGGCGCCGCGCTTCTTCCCACCGCTCCTGGATGACGTTATCCAGCAGCCGGGCGGCCATCGCCGCGACCGGATCATCGAGATCGTCGACCGTCGTGGTTGTCACGACCACCCGCCATGGCCGTTCCCTGCCGTTGGCAGCGGCCGCCTGATCCTGCTCGACGAAGCCGAACCGGCCAAGCTGGCGCAGGTGATAGCTGCACGCGGACGGTGAGAGCCCGGCGGCCGGGGCGCACTCGGTCGCCGTTGCCGGACCCTCGAGCATGAGGTGCTGCCACAGGGCGATCCGGGCCGGATGGGCCAGCGCGCGCATCGTCTCGGGATCGGTCAGCTTGATGGCCTTGCCCGGCCGGCCGGACACGCGCGGCTCCCGTGACGGGTCCACAGATCTGAAGGACATGTTTCAAAAGAAACCCTTCAGATAAGAGGTTTGTCAAGTCCGGGGAAAGCGGCCCGTGTCGCTAGATGTAGCGTTTGGGGGCCACCAGCCCCCGAACGCTACCCTAACGGCGGATCTTGCTCTGCACCGTGCGGCGGATCCCGGCGGCAGGCGGTTCAGGGCGCGCGACGACCCGGCTACGCGACGTAGGGCTCGGCACCGGAGTCGGTGACCATGGGCAGGCCCGCGGCGGCCCACTGCTGCATGCCGCCGGCCACGTTCACCGTACGCCAGCCGGCTCCGGCCAGCGCCTGGGCCGCCTGCCCGGACCTGTGGCCCGACCGGCAGACCACGTAGATCACCTCTTCCTGCGGAACCTCAGCCGCCCGGGCGCCAAGCTGGCCGAGCGGGATGTGGCGCGCTCCCGGAGCGTGCCCGGCCGCCCATTCGTCGTCTTCCCTTACGTCCAGCAGCCAGGCATCATCCGGCACGGTCGCGGCCGGGACGTCAGGAAGTCTCTCACCCATGGCTGTGCGCTCCCTCGGCTCTCACGTGGTTAAGCCAGCCTATGGGCTTGCGGCAGCATCAGTCCGTATACCAGCAGCGTCACTCCCGGTACCGGAGACCAGTCGCGGTCCGGAACTCGGTGGAATCCGGCGCTCTCGTACAGACGATGCGCGGTTTTCATGGCCGGCTCGGTCGACAGCACCATCAGCCGTGCGCCGGCGCGGATCGCGCGGTCGAGCGCCGAAGTGAGCAAGGCCCGGCCGACGCCGTTACCCCGCGCCACCGGGAGGACCGCTAGCGCTCGGATCTCGGCCTCGTCTGGGCCAGCCACGACCTGGCCCGCCTGCGGCCAGCGCTGCAGCGTGACCGTGCCCACCAGCTCTCCGTCGGAACGTTCCGCGACGAGCACCTCGCCCGTACCGTCCGCGCCGAGCGCCCGCAGCGTCGGCTCGTAGTGTGACCCGGCGGAAAGGAACCCGTCGGCCCGGTAGGCGGCCACGCGGATCTCGCCTATACGGGCCAGTTCGCCCGGCTGCGCCTCCCTGATCATCATGCAGCCATTTAACCTGCCAGTGCCGGCTGTCCCGGACGGTCAGTCCGTGGCGTCCGGACCGTCGGCCGTCATCAGTTCATACGCGGGTCGCAGGATGGTCGCGAGATCCTGGCCGCGGACCTGAATCGGCGGCGGCTCAAACCCGCGCAGCAACAGGTCGGCGGGCGCGGCCGAGGCCGGAGGCAGCGCGCGCAGCCGCGCCGGGCTCAGCGCGGAGGACCAGAACCCCGGCAGGCAGTCGGACAGCGCCACGCCAGCGCCCTCAGCCGGGCCAGGTACCTGCTCGCCGTTCCGCGTGCCGCCGTTCCGCGTGCCGCCGACCCGGCGCAGCGCGGCGAGCAGAGCCTCGCGGCTCTTGCCGCGCCAGGCCAGCATCCCGAACGGATCGTCGTCGAACGTCTCGGCCAGGACGTAACAGACGGCCGCGACATGCTTGCAGGGCACTTCCCAGTCCGGGCACGAGCACGTCATGGACAGCTCGCGCGCTGACCCGGGGAACAGCGGCGTCCCGCACATGGCGAAGATCTCCTCGATCTCGGCCGGCATCTCGCCAGCCAGCAGCCGGGCGCGGAACACCGCCCGCGCGGCTAGCGCCTGCTCCACCGTCTGCCACTGCGGTTTGGTGAGCGGGTCGACGGTCAGGATCACCTTGTACGGCTTTACCCGCGAGCCCTGGACCTGCGCGGTGACGTGACCGATGCCAATCTCAAGGCTCAGTACCTGGCCGGCCCGCGCGTAGTTGCGGCCGCGGGCGAGGCGGCCCTGCATGCCGAGCGACTCCAGCACGTCGATGAACCGGCGGGACCACCATTGCTCGCCGATCGAACCGCGCTTGCTGCGCGCCTTGATACCGCCGACCGCCTTGCGCGGTCTGGACGGCGGGGGGAACCGGCCCTCCCACCGGTCGCGCTCGACACCACGATCAGCCGGGCCGTTGCCCCACGGGCCCTGGATGACGGTCACTGTGCTGGCCTCACTGGGACACCGCCTCCGGCGTCAGCGATATCACCTGGCGCAGGTCGGCCACGGAAAGCTCGGTGAGCCAGCTCTCGCCGGTGCCGACGATCCGGTCCGCGAGCGCCTTCTTCTCCTCGATCATCGCGTCGATGCGTTCCTCCACGGTGCCGACGCAGACGAACTTGCGCACCTGGACGTCCTTTCGCTGCCCGATACGGAACGCCCGGTCGGTGGCCTGATCCTCGACGGCGGGATTCCACCAGCGATCGACGTGAATCACGTGATTGGCCGCCGTGAGGTTCAGCCCGGTACCGCCGGCCTTGAGGGAGAGGATGAACACCGCGGGCCCCGTTCCGTCCTGGAAATCGGCAACCATCTTGTCGCGCCTGGACTTTGGCGTCCCGCCGTGCAGGTACAGCACCTCGCAGCCGAGCCGCGCGCCCAGGTAAGGCTGCAGCATATGGCCGAACTCCGCGTACTGCGTGAAGCACAGGGCCTTCTCGCCGGCACCGACGATCTCCTCGCCGATTTCCTCCAGGCGGGCGAGCTTGCCGGACCGGCCGTCCAGGCGGGAGCCGTCGGCCAGCAGGTGCGCGGGGTGATTGCAGACCTGCTTGAGCTTGGCCATGGTCGCCAGGACCAGGCCGCGCCGCTCGATGCCCGGCTCGGCCGCCTCGATCCGCTCCATCATGTCGTCGACGGTCGCCTGGTACAGCGACGCCTGCTCCGGCGTCAGGTTGCACCAGACCTTCATCTCCAGCTTCTCCGGAAGATCGGCGATGATCGCCTTGTCGGTCTTCAGCCGCCGCAGAATGAACGGCCCGGTGATCCGCCGCAGCTGGCCGGTGGCATCCTCGTCCCCGGCCCGCTCGATGGGAATGGCGAAACGCTGGCGGAATTTCTCCGCCGAGCCGAGCAGGCCGGGGCTGGTGAATTCCATCAGCGACCACAGGTCCGACAGCCGGTTCTCCACCGGCGTGCCCGTCAGCGCGATCCGGGACGCGGCCGGGATGGCCCGCACCGCCTGGGCCTGCCGCGTGCCCGCGTTCTTGATGTTCTGCGCCTCGTCGCAGATCACCCGGGCCCACCGGATCTTGCCGAGCGCCTCCCTGTCCCTGGTCGCGACGCCATAGGTGGTGAGCACAAGACCGGCGTCGGCGACCGCGGCGGCCAGGTCGTCACCGGCCAGCCGATCCGAGCCGTGATGAATGTGCACCCGCAGATCGGGAGTAAATCTCTCCGCCTCGCGCTGCCAGTTCCCCACCAGCGACATGGGGCACACCAGCAGCGTCGGGCCGGCCTGCTCGCCGGGCGCGATGAGCGCCAGGGTCTGTACCGACTTGCCGAGGCCCATATCGTCGGCCAGGATCGCGCCAAGACCGAGTTGGCCCAGGAACGTTAGCCACGACAGCCCCCGTTCCTGATACGGCCGCAGCTCGCCCTGGAAGGACGCCGGAGCGCCAGCCGGCATGAGCCGCTGCTCGGCCTGGCCGGACAGAAGATCGGCCAGCCAGCCGTCCGCGTCGACCTCGGCGAGCGGCAGCTCCGTTCCCTCGCCGAGACCGGCGAGCACCGCCTCGCTCGCGGTCATGACGCCGCGGCCGCCCTTTTCGAGGAACTTCAGCGCTGCCTGCAGGTGCCGCTCGTCCAGCTCCACCCACTGGCCGCGCAGCCGGACCAGCGGGACCTTCAGCCTGGCCAGCTCGGCGAGCTCGTCCGCACCGAGCGTCTGGTCGCCGACTGCCAGCTCGTACCGGAAGTCGACCAGGTCGCCCAGCCCGAACCTCGGCGTCGCCGCTGCGGGCGAGGCACTGGCCGCGGCCGACCGCGATCGGGTGGTGAGCTTCAGGCCGAGGCGGGACTTGCGCACCCAGTCGGGCAGCAGCACGCCGAATCCGGCCCCGGCCAGCAGCGGGCCGGTTTCCTTCAGGAACCGCAGCGCCCCGGCTGTGTCAATCTCGACCGCCTCGGGTGCCGGGCGGTCCAGCTCGGCGTCAAGCTCAGGAAACAGCCGGGACGCTCGGCCCAGGCCCGCCAGGAGCTCCTCCTCGGGGTACCTGACGCCTGCGGCCGCCCACCCGTCAGCTGTCTCGCCCGACCAGATATCGGTGGCCGGGAGCAGCAGGCTCGGATCGTCGGTCGACTGAAGGGCCAGCTCGACGCGCCATACAGCCGGATCCTCGGGCTCGTGCTCGGATATCGCAGCCTCGGTTCCGGCCGGCTCGGTTCCGGCCGGCTCGGTTCCGGCCGGCTCGGTGATCCGCGGCTCGGTGAGCCGGAAGCAGGTACGGACCGGCCCGGGCGGTAGCTGGGCCTCGGCCTGCCAGTTCCAGAGCGCGAACACAAGCTGCGCGGCACCGACCGCGTCCTGCTCACCGACGCTCAGGTCGCCGTTTTCTCCGGTTAGCGCGGCCAGCCACCGCTCGGTGAGCGGCTCCGCCGCCCGCGGCCGCGACGACAGGAGCGTGAACCCTGGCCGGGTCCCGAGCCGACCGCGCACCGCGGCATCGGCGAGCGCCTCCAGAGCCTGCCCGAAAACGGCGGCGGATGGCCGTCCCTCGGGCGACAGGGCCCGGCACAGCGGCGGCATCGCTGCCGTCAGCTCCCGCGCGCGCAGCGCGTCTGGTCCGGCGAGCACGGGCCGCCAGCAGGCCCGGTAACTGCCGTCGCCATCCTGATCCAGGCCCGGCAGCACACGGCCGCGAGCGGCGAGGTCGGCCGCGAGCGCACCGATAGCGGCCAGGTACAGGACACTGCCACCGGCCACGCCCCGCCCTGACCGGCCGTCGTGCTGGCCCGGCACCGGCTGCCCGATCGCGGCCAGCAGGGCCAGCGCTGCGGGCGGCTCGAACAGCAGCGCCGGAACTCGCCACTCGCCAAGCCGGGCGGACGCCGGCCGCTTCCTCTTTGCCGAATCACTGATCAGGTCGGGGGAGGCGGCCGGGGCTACGGAAACGCCGGGCAGCCACAGGGTCAGGTCATCCTCGGCGGCCTTCCGCACGAGGTCCGCCGCGCTCTGGCCAAACTCGGCCAGTACGTCGGCTAGGTCGTCGAAAGTCGCGGCATAGGGGTGATCACGCAGATCGGGTGGCTGGGAGCCTGCGGGCGCCGACGGGGCAGCGGACAGCAGATCTGCATCCTCTGCCCACAGCGCCAGCGTGCGCTGATGCCAGATGCCGTGAATCGCCAGCATGACCCGCCCTCCTGGGGTGGCCGGACCACCTGGTAATCGAAAGTAGCAATCTCATCACGGCGACACGCCGCAAAACGCAGTGTCGCCGTATTTGGCGGCCTGCGATACCGCGGACCGCGGTCTCAGCCGACCGGAGGGACGCCGTTCCCCGAAGCGGCCGAGTTCTTCTGCGCGGCGTCCTTGTCGGCCATCGCGGCCTCGGCCCTGGCGGCCTCGTTCACCTTGCGCAGGTGCCGGGACATGGACCTGAACACGAAGTACATGATGATGGCCATGCCGAACACGACCAGAAAACCGAGGGTTCCCGGCTGGTCGAAGACGCTCGTCGAGGACGACGACGCTGCCAGCACAATCACAGGCATACTCTCTCCCGGATCCCGGCGAAGAGGTCGTCCTCTGGCAGCCCGGAATCCACAACTGACCTGGCCAGATGATAGTCCTCGGTTGGCCAGGCCGCGCGCTGGACCTCGGCCGGGCAGGCAAACCAGCCGCCGTTCGGGTCTACCTGGGTCGCGTGCGCGAGCAGCGCCTGGTCGCGAACCTCGAAGGTGTCGGCGCAGCCGACCCTGGTGGTGATCTCGTGCCGGGGCTTGCCCGCGTCCTCGTCGTCGAGCCACTCCTCCATCCGCTCCGCGTATGGCGACTCCAGTCCGCGGCTGAGCATCTCCTGGTGGAGCGCGGTGAACTTGGCCCGGTGGAACGTCACGAAGTAGTACAGCTTGAGCGGCTGCCAGGGCTCACCGCAGCCGGGGTAACGGTCCGGGTCGCCGGCCGCCTCGAACGCCTCGATCGATACCTGGTGAGTCTTGATGTGGTCCGGGTGGGGGTAGCCGCCATTCTCGTCGTAGGTCAGCATCACGTGCGGCCGGAATTCCCTGACCGCCGCGACCAGAGGCGCAGCGGCCACCTCCAGCGGCTGCACTGCGAAGCAGCCCTCCGGGAGCGGCGGCAGCGGGTCGCCCTCGGGCAGGCCCGAGTCGACAAATCCGAGGAACCGCTGCTGGACGCCGAGGATCTCGCGGGCCTTTTCCATCTCGGCCCGCCTGACGTCGGGAAGGCTCGCCCGGATTTCTGGCCGCTCCATGGCCTTGTTCAGTATGTCCCCGCGCTCGCCGCCGGTGAGCGTGCAGACCAGCACCTCCACGCCCTCGCGCACGTACCGTGCCATCGTTGCGGCGCCCTTGCTGGACTCATCGTCTGGATGAGCATGCACCGCCATCAACCTCAGCTGCTCGCTGCCTGAGCCTGGCATTGGCTGGCACTGGGCCTCCCCGTGGCCGGGAGAAGTGAGCACGAAGGATTCCACCTCGACGTCTTGTCAGTAGTGATCAGGAACTGCAAAGTGCCAACTCTAGGTCCTCGCAGCTAGCCCGGGATCCCGCATGCTCGCGGCCGCCCGCGCCTGCCGGTGTCCG
>JASHOV010000259.1 GCA_030038495.1 Streptosporangiaceae bacterium | reverse complement strand
TGTGCGAAATAACCCACGGGAAGTCAGTAGATTTCAGTACGTGCCGTCGCTGCGCAGAGGTACCAGTCAGAACCCCAGGATATCCGCCGCCCCGGCGAGTCCCGCGGTCCTGCTGGACAGCGTGAGCCCGTACGGCAGCCGCCGCGTGGTAGTCGAGTACGACGGCACCTCGACATCGGCCTACCTGCACGACAAGGCGGGCCCGATCGCCGCGACCTGGATCGCTAACCACCTGGCCGCGCCGGAGTCGGTCGATGTGGCCAGGCTTCGCGCGGGCGGCGCACCGCTGATGCCCGCGCAGCACACCAGGTATCCCGCAGGCAGCCCGCTGATCAGTCCGGACAGCCTGGAGGCCGTGTGGCTGGAAGAGGGCGACGGCGTGGCGCTCCTGCAGGACGGCGAGCCGCTGGCCGTGCTCGCGGGCTGGTCGGACCTATCCAAGGGCATGCCCGGCTACAGCCGGGACGTGATCGGGCAGACTCCGTTCGCGTGGTCGCTCGGCGACGCCCTGGAGGGGCTGGGCCCGCGGATCAAGCGCGCCGAGCAGTTCTGGCGCTGGCGGGCCAGCAAGGAGGCCTGGGCCACGTTCCAGCAGGCAATGCTGGGGCACCTGCTCAGCAGGCTGGGACCTGGCGGCGGCTACTGGGACGTCAGCGGCGGCAAGCAGCCGATGACGGGCGTATCCGAGCGGCCGGCGGTACCGCACCGGCCGTACACGGTGCTGTCCACGCTGGGAATGAGCTGCCAGCGGATGCCCGTGGTCGAGCAGACCGGCGAGGGCGCGGTCGGCCGGGCCCGGATCGAGCTCGCGCTGGCCACCACGATGCCGAGCGCTCAGGCGGCCCGTATCTTCCTGTGGCTGGCCCAGTACCCCTGGCGCGAGGTCACCTGGCTCGGGCCCGGCCACAGCATCCCCTGGTACCACGACGCCGCGACGTTCCCGCTCGGCGGCGGCAACGAGGCGATCCTGCTGCTCGATGACCCGGCCCGGCTGGCGGGACCCGACGCCCCGCGCCTCGACGGCTTCAGGGCCGCCGACGAGTCGGTCCGCTGGCTCTGGGTCGTGCCGATCAGCGAGCGCGAGCGGCGGCTGGCCGCCGAGCGCGGCTCCGCCAGCCTGATCAACCAGCTCACCGCGCAGCGCCGCAGCTGGGTCTACGGACCGTCAGAAAGGCCTTAATTCCAGGGAACGACGGCCGCCGCGGCCGGCCCCTCAGGTAGCGTGCCCGTTCGGCAAGAAAACGGCAAGCAGCAGCCAGACCACGGGTGCCATCACCAGCAGCGAGTCGAGCCGTTCCATGAACCCGCCGTGACCCGGCAGCAGGTGGCCCATGTCCTTGATCTCAAGGTCCCGCTTGATCATCGACTCGACAAGATCACCCAACGTGGCGGCGCACACCGCCGCCGCCCCCAGCAGGACGCCCTGCCACACCTGACCGCCCAGCAGCGTCATGACCGTGATGACCGCGGCGGCCAGGGTCACGAGCAGCGACCCGCCGAGGCCCTCCCAGGTCTTCTTCGGGCTGATGGCCGGGACCATAAGGTGCTTGCCGAACACGATGCCCGCCAGGTACCCCCCGGTGTCGCTGCAGACCGTGAGGATCACGAAGATCAGCGCGCGCCTGTTCCCGTCCGGCACGTTCAGCATCAGCGCCACGAAGACGGCCATCAGCGGCAGGTACACGAGCGTGAACAGGCCCGCCGTCACGTCCCGCACGTAGCCGGCCGCGCCGCCCGCCAGTCGCCAGGCGAACACCGCGATGGCGGTCAGCGCGGTAGCCGCGAGCACCCACTTCGGGGTCGAGAAGTAGGCAAGCGTCACCATCGCGACCCCGCCGGCGGCGATCGGGATCAGCGGCAGATGAATGTCGCGCGAGGCCAGCGCATGCCCGAGTTCCCACAGGGCGAGAGCCAGGATGATGCCGACATAGATGAGGAACGTGCCCTTGATGGTCAGCAGCGTGAGAATGACCAGGCCGCCGAGGACAGCACCCACGGCCAGGGCGGCAGGCAGGTTGCGGCCGGTGCTGATCGTCCGGCGCTGCTGCGTCTGCTCGCCCCCGGCGGTTGGCGCCGACTGCTGGTGATCGTCTTCGAGCCGCAAGCTAGACCTCGAGTAGTTCTGCTTCCTTGTGCTTCAGCAGCTCGTCCACCTGTCCGATGTAGCTATGCGTCAGCTCGTCCAGTTCGCGCTCGGCGCGCCTGCCGTCGTCCTCGCCGGCCTCGCCGTTCTTGACCAGCTTGTCTATCGAATCCTTGGCGTGCCTGCGGATGTTGCGGATGGCCACCCGGCCGTCCTCGGCCTTGCCCCTTGCGATCTTGATGTACTCCTTGCGCCGTTCCTCGGACAGCTCGGGAAACACCACCCGGATGATCACGCCGTCGTTGGACGGGTTCACGCCGAGGTCGGAGTTCCTGATCGCCTTCTCGATGGCGCTCATCGAGCCCTTGTCGTAAGGCTGGATGATGACCATCCGCGGCTCGGGCAGGTGGAACGATGCCAGCTGGTTCACCGGTGTCTGCGTCCCGTAGTACTCGGCCGTGATCTTGTTGAACATCGACGGATGAGCCCGCCCGGTGCGGATGCCGCTGAACTCCTCCTTGGCGACCGCAACGGCCTTCTCCATCTTTTCCTCGGCCTCGAGGAGACTCTCGTCAATCACTGCGGCTCCTGTGCGTTGGTAGGCATCCAGCCGGGCATCCGGCTCCGCTGCTTCCATGGTGCACCCAAGCAAGCTAGCGCGCCCGCGACCACCCGCCACGGTTGCACTAGTGGGCGTGCCTGCTCACTAGCGTGCCGATTCTCTCACCGCGGACGGCCCGGACGACATTACCCGCACCCATCAGGTCAAACACGACAATCGGCAGGTTGTTGTCCATGCACAGGCTGACGGCGGTGGCATCCATCACCCGCAGCTCGCGCCGAAGCACCTCGGCGTAGTCCAGGTCGTGAAAGCGCGTCGCGTCCGGGCTGTGCCGCGGGTCGGCGTCGTAGACGCCGTCGACCTGCGTGCCCTTGAGCACGGCCTCGGCGCCGATCTCCAGCGCCCGCTGGGCAGCGCAGGTGTCGGTGGAGAAGAACGGCGCGCCCAGGCCCGCGCCGAAGATCACCACGCGCCCCTTCTCGAGGTGCCGGATCGCGCGGCGCGGGATGTAGGGCTCGGCCACCTGGCCCATCGTGATGGCGGTCTGCACCCTGGTCTCCACGCCCAGCTTCTCCAGCACGTCCTGGAGCGCCAGGCAATTGATCACGGTGCCGAGCATGCCCATGTAGTCGGCACGGGACCGGTCGATGCCGCGTTCCGACAGCTGGGCGCCGCGGAACATGTTGCCGCCGCCGACCACCGCCGCAATCTGGAAGCCCTCCCGTGTAGCGGCCGCGATTTCCTTCGCGACGTGGATCACCACGTCCGGCGATATGCCGAGTGGCTCCCCCCCGGCAAAGGCCTCGCCGGACAGCTTCAGCACGACCCGGTGCCAGCTGCGCCGTGGCGGCAGGGCGGCAGGGGTGCTCTCCGGCTCACCGTCCGGTTCGCCCGGAGCAAGCCCTGCCACCGCGGTATGACCGTCCGGCAGGGTCAACCTGCCTGGCCGATCTGGAACCGCGCGAACTCGCTGACGCTGGCTCCCTGCTCGGAGAGCAGCTGCCTGACCGTCTTCTTCTTGTGCTCCTCGCGGACCGACAGCTGCTCGGTCAGCACGATGTCCTTGAGGAAGGCGTTCAGGCGGCCCTCCACGATCTTCGGGATCGCCTGCTCGGGCTTGCCCTCGTCCCTGGTGACCTGCTCCGCGATACGCCGCTCGTTGGCCAGCACCTCATCGGGCACCTGCTCCCGTGTCACGTACTGCGGCCGCATCGCGGCCACCTGGAACGCCACCTCCTGGGCGATCTCTGCCCCGCCGCCGTCGAGCCGGACGAGGACGCCCAGGGTCGGGGGCAGGCCAGGGTCGGACTTGTGCAGGTAGCTCGTGACGTAACCGCCCTCGAACCGGGCGTACCGGCCGAGCTCGAGCTTCTCCTTGAGCGACGCGCTGGCCTCGTCGATCAGCTCCTGCGTCGTCTGGCCCGTGCGGACCTCAAGTCCGAGCACGGCGAGCCGGTCGGCGGCCCCGGCGGCCAGGGCCGCGGCTGCGATGTCGGACGCCACCTGCTGGAACAGGTCGGTCTTCGCGACGAAGTCGGTCTCGCAGTTCAGCTCCACCAGGACGCCCGCGCTGGTGCCCTCCAGTCGGGCCGTGACCAGGCCTTGCGCCGCGGTCCGCTGGGCGCGCTTACCGACGTCCTTGGCGCCCTTGATGCGCAGCAACTCGACCGCGGCCTCGTAGTCGCCGTCGGCTTCCACCAGGGCATTCTTGCAGTCCATCATGCCCGCGGCAGTCTGCTCGCGGAGCCGCTTCACGTCGGCGGCGGTGTAGTTCGCCATGTCCCCATCTC
>JASHOV010000258.1 GCA_030038495.1 Streptosporangiaceae bacterium | reverse complement strand
CACTGGTGCTGATCGCGTTCGTACTGCTCCTGGCGATGCTGCGCCATGCCAGGCTGCGGCGGCTCGCGCAGGCGGTCGCGGCAGAACGGGGCGCGGCGCCAAGGCCCGTGAAGTGGCAGCCGCAGGAACCGCCGCCGCTGTCCACGCAGCCGCTGGTACCGGGGTTCCCGGCCAGGGACGGCGCCCCGGCACCGGCGGACGCGGCACCGCCGGAGGGCGGGCCGAACGACACCCTGCGCCTCGTCGTACCTCGACCGGCCACGCCCGACTCCGGCAACCGGGCACCTGTGTATCCGGATCTGGCGATCGACGCCGAACTGGCGCCCGACGACCCGAGCACGGACGAGGCGGCCCCGGACGACGCGGCCCCGGACGACCCGAGCACGGACGACCCGAGCACGGACGACGCGGCCCCGGACGACGCGGGCGCTGCCGACCCGGATACGGCCGCCGAGACAGCCGCGCCCGGCGCCACCGGCGACCCAGCCGCGGCCGACCCCGAGATGCCGGTATTCCACCGGATGTGGAGCTCGCCGGTCCCGCCTGACGGGGCTTAGCGGCTGATGATCGCGGTCGCGATCGCCGCAATGCCCTCGCCGCGGCCGGTCAGGCCCAGCCCATCGGTCGTGGTCGCCGACACCAGCACCTGCGCGCCGCCAAGGGCCGCCGACATCGCCTGCTCGGCCTCGCCCCGCCGGGTCGACAGACGCGGCCGGTTGCAGATGACCTGGACCGCCACGTTCCCGATCTGGTAACCCGCGTCGGCGACGAGCCGGGCTGTCTCGCTCAGCAGCGCGGCCCCGTGCGCGTTCGCCCACTCAGGCCGGTCGGTGCCGAACTGGCCGCCCAGGTCGCCCAGGCCGGCCGCCGACAGCAGCGCGCTGCAGGCCGCATGGGCGGCAACGTCACCGTCGGAATGCCCGGTCAGCGCCGGCTCGTCCGGCCAGAGCAGGCCCGCCAGGTAGAGCTGCCCGCCCGTGCCGATGGGATGCACGTCAACGCCGATACCGACGCGCGGCAGCGGGACATTGCTCGGCGTCGTCAGGACCCGAGGATCTCGTCGAGGAGGGCCTCGGCCTTGTCCTCGTTGGTCTTCTCGGCCAGCGCCAGCTCGCTCACGAGAATCTGCCTGGCCTTAGCCAGCATGCGCTTCTCCCCAGCCGACAGGCCGCGCTCGCGGTCACGCCGCCATAGATCGCGGACCACCTCGGCCACCTTGTTGACGTCGCCAGAGGCGAGCTTCTCAAGATTGGCCTTATACCGCCGGGACCAGTTAGTCGGCTCCTCGGTATACGGGGCACGCAGCACCTCGAATACCCGCTCCAGCCCTTCCTGACCGACGACGTCCCGCACGCCAACTAGCTCAGCGTTATCGGCAGGCACACGCACAGTCAGGTCGCCCTTGTCGACCTTAAGGACGAGGTAAGTCCTGTCCTCACCCTTGATCACACGGGTTTCGATTTCCTCGATTCGAGCAGCCCCATGGTGGGGGTAGACGACGGTGTCGCCGACCTTGAAAGACATGTGGCATGTACCCCTTCCGCTGATAGCCATCTTACCACGGGCAGTCGAGGTGATTCGCCGTCCTTAAGGGGCAAAGATGCAGGTCAATGGCGCCCTGAGCAGGCGGGGAAAATGCACTGCCGGGCGGGTCACCACGAGGCCGGGAGCCGACGGAGCCCGGCGCGCCACCCCTGGCTCATACTGAAAGAAGGGGCACGCTTCGCGCGGGAACGAGGTGAACGTGAACTCAGGCGGCGGACCGGAACGGGACGACACAGGGCTGCCCCGTATCGACGTCGATATCCCCGACGACGCGCGTGAACTGGACCGTGATGTCCAGGCTTATCGCCGCGAGCTGCGGGCCGACCGGCGCCGGATGCGCAGCAGGCGCCTGCACCTGACGCTGGCCAGGGATGGCATGGTCATGCCGCTGCTGATCTGCTGCCTGGTCTTCGCGCTCATCACCGGCACGCTGCTCACCCTGTTCACGGCGACATCGATCGATCAGACCGGGCCGGGCGGGCGCGGCGGCTCGGCCCGGCCGGGAACCTCGCTGCCGGCGGCCGGGAGCACGACCACGCCCGCGCCGGTCCAGCTGGACGCGGCCATCGTCGGCGTGGCTGGCCAGCCGGTCGCGCTGCAGGCACTCGGCGGGCCGGCGATCCTGCTCATCGTTCCGGCCCGCTGCGGCTGCTATCCGGTCGTGCAGGAGGTAGCAAGCCTGGCCACGACCGCGCATGAGCACATCTTCCTGGTGGTGGCGCCCGCCGATATCGACGGCGCGGAGCGGCTCGTCAGCCGGCTGGGGCACGGGCTGCAACCGGTCACCGACCTGTCCGGCGCGCTGACCGGGCCCGATTATTACGTTCACACCGGCCTGACCGCGATCGCGGTCAGCCGGGCCGGGATGGTGACCTACGAGGACCAGCTGCAGGCCGGGGCCGACCTGAAGGGCCTGGTCGACAGCATCTGACCCCGGTTCCCGTCTCCGGCCGGCCCGTCCTGGCAGAATCACCACGAGCGCCGATGCCGGTTTCGGCCGGCCCGGCGCGCGGCCGGTTGGCAGCTATGGCTACGCTTTCCGACGTCTTAAGGGTGACCACGAGGGGAGCATGTGGTGATCAGGAGCGCCCGCCCGACGCGCGGAAAGGTGTCGCTGCGCCGGCTGCTGCTCATATCGGCGGTGGCGCTGGTCCCGGTACTGGGCGGCTGCGAGGCCGGCAACAACGCACCGACGCTGGGCTTCCACCCCTCGACCGACTCGGCCACGGCCGACGCCGGCACCATCGCGATCAGGAATGTCTTCATCCTCGGCGCGCCGCTCGGATCAAGCCTGCGGCCCGGTGAGACGGCCAGCCTGTTCTTGTCACTGGTGGCCACAGGAACGTCGGCGGACCGGCTGACCAGCATCACCGCGCCTGGCAGCGCGAAATCGGTGCACCTGCCCGGCGGTGGCATCGCCGTGGTTCCCGGCAAGCCGGTATACATCAGCGGCCCGCAGACCCTGGCGTACCTGGTCGGCCTGACCCGGACGATCGCCGGCGGCTCGAACCTGCAGCTGGTGCTGCACTTCAAGACCGAGGGCCAGGTCAGCATGCAGGTTCCGGTGCTGCCGAGGGCGGCCCAGTACACGACGTTCTCGCCGGCGCCGAGTCCGAGTGCCAGCGCGGCGCCGCCCGCCAGCCTGACCAAGCGCCACCACAAGCTCAAGGTGCCGGCCACCCCGACGGCATCGGCGACCCCGACGCCGTCGGCGACCTAGCCGGACTAGCCGACCGGCTCGAACTTATAGCCCAGGCCGCGCACGGTCACGATATGCCGGGGGCTGGCGGGCTCCACCTCGATCTTCGCGCGCAGCCGCTTGACGTGCACGTCGAGTGTCTTGGTGTCACCGACGTAGTCGGCACCCCAGACGCGGTCGATGAGCTGCATCCGGGTCAGCACCCGGCCCGCGTTCCGCAGCAGCACCTCGAGTAGCTCGAACTCCTTCAGCGGGAGCTGCACCTGCTGGCTGCGGACGGTGACGACGTGCCGGTCGACGTCCATCCGTACCGGGCCGGATTCCATGATCGAGCTGATCGGCTCCTCGATATCGCCGCGACGGCGGAGCACGGCCCGCATCCGGGCGACCAGCTCGCGGGAGGAGAACGGCTTGGTCACGTAGTCGTCCGCACCGAGTTCGAGCCCGACGACCTTGTCGATCTCGCTGTCCTTGGCCGTCAGCATGATGACCGGCACGTTCGACCGCTCCCGCAGGCTACGGCAGACCTCGCTGCCCGGCAGCCCTGGCAGCATCAGGTCGAGCAGGACCAGATCGGCGCCCGTGCGGTCGAAGGTCTCGATGGCGTCTGGCCCGGTCGGGCATACGGCCACCTCGAATCCCTCCTTCCGCAGCATGTAGGACAACGCGTCGCTGAAGGATTCCTCGTCCTCGACAACGAGCACCCTTGTCACCTAACTGCCTCCCTGGCTCCACGCGCCTGCGCGTGATCAGATCCACTAACCGAGTAACTCCGCCTCGGGCGAAGCGGCAGCCGCAGAGTAAAGGTGGAGCCACGGCCCTCCTTGCTCCACACGGTGACGTTGCCGCCGTGCGCGGCTGTCACGTGCTTGACGATCGCGAGGCCAAGCCCGGTACCGCCGGTGGCGCGCGAGCGGGCCGGATCCACCCGGTAGAACCGCTCGAAGATGCGCTCGCGGTCGCGCTCGGGGATCCCGATGCCCTGGTCGGTGACGCTCACCTCGGCCATCCAGCTGTCCGCCGCCTGCGTCGTCACCTCGACCCTGGTCTTGTCCGGGCTGTAGGCGATGGCGTTCTCCAGCAGGTTCCGCAGGGCGGTGACCAGCAGATCCTCGTCGCCGAGTATGCAGATCCCGCGTTCCCCCGCTACCTCGAGCACAATGCCGCGCGCCGAGGCCCGCATCCGGCAGCGGTCGATAGCCTCGGCCACCACCGCGTCGAGCTGAACGGTCCTCGGGTCCGGCACGGGCTCGGCCGCCTGGATACGCGACAGCATGATCAGGTCCTGGACCAGATCGGTCAGGCGGGAGGCCTCCTGCCGCATCCGGCCGGCGAAGCGGAGCACCGCGTCCGGATCGTCGGCGGCCTCCTCGACGGTCTCGGCCAGCAGCGCGAGCGCGCCGACGGGAGTCTTGAGCTCATGGCTGATGTTGGCGACGAAGTCACGGCGGACCTCGTCGACCCGGCGGCTCTCGGTCTGGTCCTCGGCCAGCACCAGGATCAGGCCGCCGTCGCCCACGGCGGGCCCGAGGGGCGCCACCCGCACCGCGAAGCTCGTCGCCCGGCCGCCGAACCGGCTGGTCATGATGTCAATCTCGCCCTCGCGGGGCATGCCCTCGCGGCGGACCTGGCGGGCAAGGGCCAGCAGTTCACCCACCACCAGGCGGTCGTTTTGCACCAGCCCGAACTCGCGGGCAGCGGCACTGGAGCTCAGGACGCGATCGTCGCTGTCCAGGACAACGGCCGAGGAAAGCAAAACCGCAAGCACCGAGCTGATGCCTGCCGGCAGTCGCGATCCTGACTCATGGGCCGCTGCCTCCTGGTCAGGGGCCGGCACATCTGCAGGCATGACTGCTTTCACCCCCATGTCCACGCATTGATGTTATGCGGCGGGCCAGATCATGCCCACCGGTCCGACGGCCCGACCTGCGGCTATTCGCGCAATGTTCACCGCAGCGACAACCCCGGTCCATGTCGATTCTGCCTGCTGGGCGCCTCGGGGTCGATACCACGATCTGGCTACCGGCCCTGGGCCCTGACGGCCTCGGCGGCGAGGTCGGCGGCCTCGGGATCCAGGTAGCGGCCCCCGCGGGTCACCGGCCGGAAGCGCTCATTCAGGTCGTAGACCAGCGGCATTCCGGTCGGGACGTTCAGCTCGGCGATATCCGCGTCGCTGATGTCATCGAGGTGCTTGACCAGGGCCCGCAGCGAGTTGCCGTGGGCAACCACCAGCACGGTCCGCCCGGCGGCGAGGTCGGGGATGATCTGGTCATGCCAGTACGGCAGCAGCCTGGCCAGCACGTCGCGGAGGCACTCGGTCCTGGGCAGCAGCTCGTCCGGCAGCTGGGCGTAGCGCGGATCGGCGGCCTGCGACAGCGGGTTATCGTCGGCCAGCGGCGGCGGCGGCACGTCGTAGGAGCGCCGCCAGACCATGAACTGCTCGTCGCCGTACTGCTGCCTGACCTGCGCCTTGCTCTTGCCCTGGAGCGCGCCGTAGTGGCGCTCGTTCAGGCGCCAGGAGCGCCGCACGGGCAGCCAGGCCAGGCCGGCGACGTCGAGCGCGATGTTGGCGGTCTGAATGGCCCGGTTGAGCAGCGAGGTGTGAACCACGTCAGGCACCAGGCCGTCCTCGGCGAGCAGCTCACCGCCGCGAGCCGCCTCGGCCCGGCCGCGCTCGGACAAAGCGGCGTCTACCCACCCGGTGAACAGGCCCTCGGCGTTCCACTCGCTCTCGCCGTGCCGTATCAGGATCAGCGTGCTCATGTCCGCTGATCCTACGCACTAGCGGCGACGAGGCCGCCCGGATGGGGTCTAAGTTATCTGCTTTACCACTAGGAAATATTAGGAATAAGTGGACGTTCCGGTAGGGAACATGCCGGAACGATCAGCGGTTGGAGCCTCCGGAGGTGGATGCCCAGTGCCGCCAGGCCAGCCAAGGCGGATAGCGACCGTCAGCGTGCATACCTCGCCGCTTGAGCAGCCGGGAACCGGCGACGCGGGCGGTCTCAACGTGTATGTCGTCGAGGTCGCCAGGCGCCTGGCCGCCAGGGGCGTCGAGGTGGACATATTCACCAGGGCGGTCTCTCGCGACCAGCCGCAGGTCGCCGAGCTGGCGCCCGGTGTCCTGGTCCGGCATCTCCCGGCCGGCCCGTTTGAGGATCTGGACAAACAGGATCTACCCGGTCAGCTGTGCCAGTTCACCTTCGAGCTGCTGCGGACCGAGGCGGCGCACGCACCCGGCCGGTACGACCTCGTGCACGGCCACTACTGGCTATCCGGCCAGGTAGGAGCCGTGGCCAAGGAGCGCTGGGGCGTACCGCTCGTGCAGTCCATGCACACGCTCGGAAAGGTCAAGAACGCCGCGCTGGCGACCGGGGACGCGGCCGAGCCCGCCGTCCGGCTGCGCGGCGAGGCCGAGGTCGTGGCCAGCGCCGACCGCCTGGTGGCCAATACCGAGGACGAGGCCAGGCAGCTGATCGACCGCTATGACGCCGATCCGGCCCGGGTCGCGACGATCAACCCCGGCGTCGACCTTTCGTTGTTCAGGCCCGGATCCCAGGCCGAGGCGCGGAGGCAGCTTGGTCTGCCGGCCGACGGCGTCGTGCTGGTCTTCGTCGGCCGGGTGCAGCCGCTGAAGGCGCCCGATGTGGTCCTGCACGCCGCCGCGCACCTGCTCAGGGACGAGCCCGGCCTGGCCGATCGGCTGACCGTGGCCTTTGTGGGCGGTCCCAGCGGCACCGGCAGGCATGACCCGGACGGACTGACCGAGCTCGCCAGCCAGCTGGGCATGGGTGGTCAGGTGCGGCTGGAGCCGCCCTGCCCGCAGCCCGAGCTGGCCCAGTGGTACCGCGCGGCCACCGTGGTGATGGTGCCGTCGTATTCCGAATCCTTCGGGCTCGTGGCCATGGAAGCCCAGGCGTGCGGCACGCCCGTGGTCGCCGCCAGCGTCGGCGGGCTGCGGACCGCGGTCCGCGACGGGTATTCCGGCGTGCTTGTGGACTCCCGTGACCCCGGCCGCTACGCCCGAGTGGTGCGGGACCTGATCGCATCGCCCGCGACGCTCGCGCGGCTGCGCCACGGCGCTCGCCAGCACGCATCGCGGTTCAGCTGGTCGGCGACCGTGGACTCGCTCCTCCAGCTCTACACCGCGGTGACCACGGAGGCCGCGGCCCCTGTTGATGCCTGACACTGTTGACGCCTGACACGGGCGACGCATGGGTACGGTGGACGCGTGACCGCGACGGATCCAGGCGACGCGCTGGCCGCGGCGCTGGCCGAGCTTGACCTGACCTACGAGTCGCCCCGTCCGGGCGCCTACCTGGTCAAGCTGCCAGGCGAGCACAAGCTCGTCACGATGGTGTGGCTGATCGCCAGCACGCACAGCCTGCATGTCGAGGCATTCTTCTGCCGTCAGCCGGATGAGAACCATGCCGAGTTCTACCGCTTCCTGCTCGAGCGCGGCGCCCGCATGTACGGCGTCCACTTCGCCCTCGACCCGGTCGGCGACGTGTACATCACCGGCCGGCTGCCGCTGGCCGCGATCAGCCCCGAGGAGGTCGACCGGCTGCTCGGCTGCGTGCTCAGCTACTCGGACGAGTCCTTCGACCAGGCGCTGATGCTCGGGTTCGCCGCCGCGATCAAGAAGGAGTACGCCTGGCGGCTGAAGCGCGGCGAGAGCCTGGCCAACCTGCAGGCGTTCGGCCGGCTGACCGGAGGGAACGGCGACCCGCCGGCCCCGCGGCTGGCTGAGCCGGACCCGAAACCTACGACCTGACCAGCCGGGACACGGCCTCGGCCGCCTCCTTGATCTTGGCGTCGGCGTCGGGGCCGCCCTGCTCGACCGCCTGCGCGACGCAGTGGCCGAGGTGATCTTGCAGCAGTCCCACCGCGACCGCCTGGAGCGCCCTGGTCGCCGCGGAAATCTGCGTGAGGACGTCGATGCAGTACGTGTCGTCCTCTACCATCCGCTGCAGCCCGCGGACCTGCCCCTCGATCCTCCGCAGCCGCCGCAGGTAGGCGTCCTTGTCCGGCGTGTACCCGTGCATGATCCGACCGTACACGAGCGATGCTGGCCCGGCGATCCGCTGTCGTGCCAGGTAAACGCCGGAGCGAGGTAAAAAGGGGTCATGACGATCGACGACGTCGCCAGGGACACCTTCGGCGTCTTCGGCACCACCGCCGTCCTGCTGGTCAGCGCGACCAATCGCGCCGCCGCGAGCCAGGCACGCCGTCTCGCCGACTGCGAGCTCGCCGCGGTCGACCTGGCCTGCAGCCGGTTCCGTCCCGATTCCGAGCTCATGGCGCTGAATCGCGCCGCCGGCGAGGGCCCGCAGCGCATCACCCCGCTCTTCGCCGACCTGCTCCGTGCCGCGCTGCGCGCCGCCCGCATCACCGGCGGCGACGTCGACCCGACCTGTGGCCGCGCCCTGATCGCGCTCGGCTACGACCGCGACTTCGCGGAGGTGTCGGAAGACGCTCCGCCCCGGCTGACCGGCCCGGTGGGCCCGGTACCGGGATGGCAGCACGTCCATCTGGAGGGGAGCAGGGCCTGGCTGGACCGCGGCGTGCAGATCGACCTCGGCGCCACCGCCAAGGCCATGGCGGCCGACCGCTGCGCCGAGCTGATCGCCGGCGAGCTGGACTGCGGCGTGCTGATGAGCCTCGGCGGCGACATCGCCGTGGCGGGACCGGCGCCGGCGGCCGGATGGCCGGTCCGGGTCACCGACGACCACGCGGCACCGCCCTCGGCACCCGGCCAGACCGTCACGATCAGCACCGGCGGCCTGGCCACCTCGAGCACCACCGTCCGCGCCTGGAAGGTCGGCGGCCGGCCGGTGCATCACATCATCGACCCGGCGACCGGCGAGCCGGTGCGGTCGTGCTGGCGGACCGTAAGCGTGGCGGCCGGCGACTGCGTTGACGCCAATACCGCGAGCACCGCCGCGATCATCCGCGGTCCGGCGGCGCTGGACTGGCTGCATGACATCGGCCTGCCGGCCAGGCTGGTGCGTCACGACGGCACCGTCGAGACCACCGCCGGATGGCCGCGGAACGATGGCCCCGGTGCCGCCGCCTGACGTTGAGGATTAACGGGCCTTTCGCCAGCGATGCAGGGCAGCCCGGACATGGTTACATGGAAGGTGCCGCCGGACCCGTCACTCTTTGCGGGAGCCATGCGGGCCCGGTGGCCGGACCGGGTGGGCGCGGCGCGATGCGCCCGCCCACCCGGGGTCTCATACTCAGCTAGGTGTCAAGGAAATCGGGGCGAGCCCGCCCGAACAAGCGCTTGGTAGCAAAAAAGCGGGCCCGGCCGAGACCGGCCGGGCCCGCTGCGCTGCTGCTAGCCGACGAAGACCGTCGGGTGGTGCTTGACGCTCGTGTCCGTCACCGGGCCGAAGGTCGCCGAGAAGTACGCGGTGGTGCTGCCGATGTCCGGGCAGAGGCCGCTCTTCTCCGACGACTCCAGGGTGAGCTTCTGGTGCTTGAACGTCGCTGTGTTGTGCTTGTTCGACAGGACACCCGAGGCCGAGGACGCCACGAAGGTGCAGCTCACGTCCGGGTGCGGGTCGAGGAGCGGGACGACGACCACCGCCGTGAAGCCGATTGGCTTGGACTTGCCGGCCTCCGTGACCGTGATCTTGTCGCCCTTGGCCGTCACGACTGCGTTGTACGGCAGGTTGATCGCGGTGACGCTCTTCAGCGAGACGCCGGATATCGAGATTCCGCTAACGGAGCACTTGCCGCTCACGGTCTCCTTTGTCACTGATAGCGCGGCCTTGCCCGTCGAGGAAGGGTTCTTCACCACCGTCGCCGCGAACGTTGCCTTGGAGCAGCTCACGCTGGCCTTGCCGATAGTGAAAGTGACCTTCTGGCCCTTGGCCAGGCTGGCGCCGATCTTCGCGCCGTTCTTCACGCCCTTGCCCTTCGAGCTGCCGACGAGAAGCACCGGCTTGTTCGCCGCAGGGTGCGCACTGGCAGCCAGTGCCGTGCCGACGGGCGCGGTAACGACCATGACGCCAGCCGCCGCGACGGCGAGGAAACGGTACTTGCGCATGAACTCGACTCCTTCTTCCATGGGTGGGGGGAAGTGCCGTGCGCCTGGCGGGCTGGGCCAGGGCGCCAATCGCGAGAACTTGTGAACCGTTCGTCCCTATGTACCATCGTTTCTCGACCGAAACCAAGCGCTTGGTCGAGTTGTGACGGTGGGCGTCCAATGTGCCGCCCTGGGGCGACGGCCCCCTGGACCCCCGCGGCTACGATCGCGATAGGCGTACTGGAAGGCGGCAGATATGGGTCCACTGGACGGCGTGCGGGTCATCGAGATCGCGAGCCTCGCCCCTGCCCCGTTCGGCTGCATGATCCTGTCCGACCTCGGCGCCGACGTGCTGCGGGTGGAGCGGGCCGAGCACTGCGGGCCGGATGCGAGGGTGCCGGCCGATCCGCTTGTCCGCGGCCGTCGCTCAGTCGGGCTCAATCTCAAGGACCCCGCTGCGGTTGAGTTGCTGCTGCGCCTGGTCGAGAGCGCGGACGTGTTCGTCGAGGGCTTCCGGCCCGGCGTGGCCGAGCGGCTGGGCATCGGGCCCGACGTATGCGCGCAGCGCAATCCCCGGCTGATCTTCGCCCGGATGACCGGATGGGGACAGGACGGGCCGCTCGCGCCGACCGCGGGCCACGACATCGACTACATCGCGATCTCCGGCGCGCTCGGCCCGATCGGGCGGGCGGGCGAGCGGCCCGTTCCCCCGCTCAACCTGGTCGGCGACTTTGGCGGCGGCGGGATGCTGATGGCGCTTGGCATCCTGGCCGCCCTGGTGGAGCGAGCCAGTTCCGGAGCCGGCCAGGTGGTCGACGCCGCCATGGTCGATGGCTCGGCGCTGCTGACCTCGTTCATCTACGGCCTGCTGGACCGGGGCGCATGGCAGGACAAGCGCGGCAGCAACCTGCTCGACGGCGGCGCTCCGTTCTACGACACCTACGTCACCGCCGACGGGGGCAGCGTGGCGGTCGGCGCGCTCGAGCCGCAGTTTTATGCCGCGCTGCTCGAAGGGCTCGGCCTCAACGGGGCCGACCTGCCTCATCAGCACGACCGGGCCCGCTGGCCCGAGCTTCGCGAGCGGTTCGCCGCCGCGTTCGCCTCGCGCAGCCGCGACGAATGGGCCGCGGCATTCGCGGGCACGGACGCCTGCGTCTCGCCGGTTCTGAGCCTGGCCGAGGCGCCAGTGCACCCGCATGCGATCGCCAGGAACGCGTTCGTGGAAATCGGGGGCGTGCGGCAGCCAGCCCCGGCGCCGCGGTTCGGCCGGA
>JASHOV010000257.1 GCA_030038495.1 Streptosporangiaceae bacterium | reverse complement strand
CCGGTTAACTTCGGCGGCCGCGGGTTCGACTTCGTGGCCCACGTCCTGCGGGTCAAGGCGTGGCGCCCCACGAGCTGGCCGGATGTCGACATCTACCTGCCGATATGCGGGGAACCGGTGGAGATCCTGCGCAACACCTGGACCGGGGTCTTCGAGCTCATTGACGCCTATCCTGGCGTTGCCCGCGCCTTCGTGCTGGACGACGGGCCGTCGGAACCCACGGCGGCGATGTGCGAGTCGTTCGGCTTCCGTTACCTGCGGCGGCCCGACACCAGGCAGTTCAAGAAGGCGGGCAACCTCAACTATGCGTTTGGCCGGACCGCGGCGCCGTTCCTTGTTGTGTTCGACGCGGACTTCCGCCCGCGCCCGGACTTCCTGGCCGAGACGCTGCCGTACCTGGACGACCCGACCATCGGCATTGTGCAGACGCCGCAGTTCTTCCGGGTGAGCTCCGGCCAGACGTGGGTGGAACGGGCGGCGGGGCCGACGCTTGAGGTCTTCTACCGGGCCGTGCAGGTGTCGAGGGACCGGTTCGGCTCGGCGCTGTGCGTCGGCTCCAACGCGGTCTACCGGCGGGCCGCGCTGGCGCCCACCGGCGGCTTCACGCTGATCCCGTACGCGGAGGACTCGCACTCGGGCCTGGATGCCAGGTACAACGGCTACCGGCTCGCGTACCTGCCGGTGCCGCTGGCGGCGGGCATCTGCCCGGCCACACTCGACGCGTTCATGCGCCAGCAGTACCGCTGGTGCTGCGGCGCGACGTCGCTGATCTGGACCAGGCACATGTGGCGCGTCCCGATGCCGCGGCTTGCCCGCCTGCCGTATGTGGCCGGGTGGCTGTGGAACCTGACGACCGCACTGCGCACGCTCCTGCTGCCGCTCGTTCCTGTCGTGCTGCTCGCCTACCTGCCGGGCGACATCCGGCTGCGGAACGCCGTGTTGCTGGTGCCGGTCCTGCTGGTAACGGCCGTCTTGTACCCGCTCTGGCACAACGCGCCGTACAGCCCGCGCATCTGGCCCCTGTCACTCGCCGTCGGCTGGGCTCAGGTGCTCGCGCTGTGGGATTTCGCCCGCGGCCGGGTGATGTCCTGGACGCCCACCCGCCAGCCGGGCGACGCGACCCGGCGGTTCTGGTACGGGGTGACGGTCTGGAACGGCGGTTTTGCCGTGCTCTGGGTCGTTCTGGCGTTCTGGCGGATGGCCGAGACCGGGTCACTCCGCTTTGGCATCGTTACGCTGCTCGGCCTGCTCAACCTGGTGATCGTCGGGCGGCTGATCTTCCCCGGCCGGACGGCCGTGTGAGCGGGAGGAAACCGTGACCAGCCCGCAGCCGCCCGCGCCACGGAGCCGGCCGGGCGGCCACGCCGCGCGGAGCGCGGCGGGCGTGACGCGGATCATGCGTACCGATGACCTGCCGCCCGGCGTGGACGCACTGGCGTCGGCGGACGGCAAGACGATCATCGTGAGGGCATCGCTGGACCAGGCCGACCGCCGCCGGGCCATGCGCGAGGTGATGGCATCGATCCGTCGCTACCCGCGGCTGGCGCTCATTCCGGCGCTGTCGATCGAGGCCGTCAGGCACCTCGCGGGCCGGATCTACGCGGGCATTTCGGCCGCGAGCCAGGCGGTGCAGCAGGCCGTCTCTGCCGCGGGCGACCACGTGAACGGACTGGCGGTAGCCGCCACCGCCGCCGTGGGGACTGTCGCAGTGGTCACGGTCGTGGTCACCACCGCCAGCCCGAACGCCGGCACCGGCGGAACGGCAGGTCATCACCCGCGCGCTGGCGCCGGGACGGCGTCGGCAGAACCGCGTCGGATCGTCCGCAAGACCCTGCCGGACAAGCCGATTTCCTACCTGGGCGTCTACGAGTCCGGGGTGCCCGACAGCTTCGGCGGGGTGACTGAGTTCACGGCCGCGACGCAGGTCCACCCCAATATCGCGCTGTACTACAGTTCCTGGTTCGAGCGGTTCAATACCGACTTCGCCGTACAGGCGCACGAGTCGGGAATGACGCCGGCCGTGCAGATCGAGCCGTTCGGGGTCAGCCTGGCTGATATCGCGGACGGCCGGTACGACAAGTTCCTCGACTCGTACGCGAGCGCGGTGCGGGACTTCGGGCAGGCGGTGATCATCGGCTTCGCGCACGAGCCGAACGGCTCCTGGTACCCGTGGGGGCTGGGTCATGTATCGCCCGCGACCTGGATCGCCGCCTGGCAGCATGTCGTGACCGTGTTCAGGCAGGATGGCGCCGACAACGTCACCTGGCTCTGGACGGTGAACTCGCAGGGACCTGACGGCCCGATGGCGGGCACGTGGTGGCCGGGCTCCGCCTACGTCACCTGGATCGGCGTCGACGGGTACTACACCGATCCCGGCGACACCTTCGGGAACGTCTTCGGTACCGTCCTCGGCGAGGTGCGGGGATTCGGCAAGCCCATCATCATTTCCGAGACGGCGGTCGGTCCCGGCACCGGCGACCAGGCCGGCGACATCAAGAATCTGTTTGCCGGGCTGCGGACCAGCCGTCTGCTCGGTCTGATCTGGTTCGACGTGGCGCAGGACAGTGGCCAGTACCGGCAGGACTGGCGGCTTGAGGGCCATCCGGCGCTCGAGGCCGAGTTCCGCAGGGCCAGCGGTTACCTGTCGTCCTGATCGGGCTGGTCAGGGCCGTCGTCCTGACCCGTTGATTCGCGGGCCAGGCGCTCGATGGCCGACCAGGCCGCCCGATCCGCGTCGGGCCGTTGCCGGGCCGCTGCCTGCTGGCCCTGTGCCTGCTGGCCCTGTGCCTGTCGGCTGCGGGCCTCCGGACTCAGCGCCGCGACCCAATCCCGGCCGTCGATGCTGAGCCGGAGACCGCGCTGTCCGGTCCTGCGTGCGCTCGCCACCGCCTTGGCGAAATCCACCTCGGAAGCTGCCCCGGTACGACCTGGCGGCACCGGAGCCCCCGTTCCCGTATTGCTGGCCTCCACCGGACCGGCGAGTCCGGCCGACGCGACGACCGCGGAGATGAGCTGCCACAGAGCGTCGACGCGAGCGCACAGGCTGGCCACGGCCTCGGCGAGCTCGGTGGCCAGCGCCCCGGCGGGGCCGGGATCGATGGCCGCTAACTCGGCGGCCAGGCGCCTTATGCGCTCGAGCTCAGGCTGATCCTCGCGATCCACTGCCTCACGTCCCGTACCTGCGCTGCTGGTCGTCCTCGGCATCGGCCTGCGGATCCGGCAGGCTGATGCCCAGCTGAACCGCGATGGTGGCCAGCAGCTGGCGAGCCTGATCGGTGTCCATGGCCCGGACCCGCTCCAGCATCTCCGCGCCGACACCGGGCTCCGGGCCCTGCTGACCGGCCAGGATCCTGGCGGCGTCGTCACGCCCGGCGGCACTCAGCTGCGCCGGGGTCACGTCGGCCACGGCGGCCATTCTGGCCAGGGTGCCGGCCGGGCCGCGCACCTCCGCGTAGACGCCCGGGCTCACCACCTGGTAGCCGCCGGCGATCTGCCGCCACCGTCCCTCACTCAGGCCCGCCCGCCGTGCCGCCTCGCGGGCCGACAGGCCGTGGCGGGCGAGGGCTGCGGTAATCAGCGCACCCCATGGGGGTGGCTCAGGACGTCCCTTCATAGCTGCTACCTTCGCATGAACTTCGCATTCTGTCCAGAGCATCGCAGCCGTTACCGGACGTAATCCACGCAGGTCACATCACCGTGGTGTGATCTTCGTGCAGATTCATCAGACTTCGCGCGAAGTTCTTGACCCATCGCGATTCTTCACAGTATGGTGGCCATCTGAGCTAGCGCAGCCATTTGCTGGCAAAGCGAGAGGGGGCAGCAAATGGGAGTGATGCTTTCCCTTGAGGGGAGCCGTCAGATTCGGCGCAGGCGCCGCGGCCAGCATTCGCGGACCAGCGACGATCAGGCCTGCCTGGACGCGCTGGCCGCGTTCTTACGATCCGACGCGGCCGGTGCCGGAAGGAGCCTCAGCCGGGTGTCGAGGGAAGCCCTGGCCGTCCGGCTGCTGCCCGCGGCCACGGCCCTGGCGCAGGCGGCCGACCTGGTACTGACCGAGGGGGTGACAGCCGGGCATCTGGTCGAGCTTGATTACGCACTCTCGCCCGCCTGCCTGCTCGGAATTTGCGCCGGCAAGGCCGCGGGCAACCCGAGCAGCACGAGCCCGTGCACCTCGCCGAGCTGTCAGCATTCCTGCCATTGCCGGTCCCAGCCTCAGGAAGCACGGCCTCAGGAAGCACGGCCCCAGGTCTTGCTGCCGGCGACTTACTCGACCGGCATCGGAAGCCGCCGCCCTGTGTTTACTGACTAGCCGCACGCGGATTAAGCGCCTGCCGCCGGGCTGCGTAGGATCACTCGGGGGTTCCAGGGGTCGCCCCCTGGGCGTGATCGTGGGTCGGCGTCGGGAGGTGCATCGTGGGCGACGTGGTTCGGGTGGAGATCGACCAATCTGTTGCCACCATCCGCCTGGACCGGCCGCCGATGAACGCGATCAGCGCCGAGGTTCAGGACGATCTGGCCGCGGCCGCCCGGCGGGTATCTGCCGACCCCGCGGTCCGCGCCGTCGTCCTGTACGGCGGCCCCAAGGTGTTCGCCGCCGGGGCCGATGTGAAGGAAATGTCCGCGCTTGGCTATGCGGACATGGCCGGGACGGGCTCGCGCCGCCTGCAGGACACCTTCACCGCCGTGGCCAGGATCGCCAAGCCGGTGATCGCGGCAGTCACCGGCTTTGCACTCGGCGGCGGCCTCGAGCTGGCGCTGTGCGCGGACTTCCGTGTGCTGGGCCAGAGCGCCAAGGTAGGTCAGCCCGAGATCCTGCTCGGTATCATTCCCGGCGCGGGCGGCACCCAGCGGCTGCCGCGGCTCATCGGCCCGGCCAGGGCGAAGGACCTCATCTACACGGGCCGGTTCGTCGACTCGGCCGAGGCGCTGGCGATTGGCCTCGCGGACAAAGTGGTCGCCGATACCGAGGTGTATGAGGCGTCGCGCGAGCTGGCGGCCAGGTTCACGAGGGGACCGGCGATCGCGCTGCGGGCGGCCAAGGAGGCGATCGACCGCGGCCTGGAGGCGGATCTGGACACTGGCCTGGAGCTCGAGCGGCTGAACTTCTCGGCACTGTTCGCGACCGAGGATGCCAGGGCCGGAATGCGCAGTTTCCTGGAGAATGGGCCGGGGAAGGCCAGCTTCTCCGGGAGCTGATCGGGAACAGGCGGATGCAGTGAGGAAGCGGCAGCGATGATGGAGCCAGCGGATAACCCATCACTGGACATGGTGGCTGCCGCGCTGCGCGCGGATAGCAGCGATATTGCGATCTACGCACGGGTCCTGACCGACTCGCTCGGCGAATCGCTCCCGGCCGGCTGCGTCACCGTGGACCACGACCAGTCGATGTCGGACCGGATGCGCGGTCGGCCGGGCAAGGTGGCCAAGATCACTGTACGACTGGGGGAGCAGGTCCTGACGCTGGGGATCCAGCGTGGTGCGCCCGTGGCCGAGATCTGCCGGGAAGTCCGCGGGATCGTGTTGTCGCGGAAGGAGGTGCCCGTGGATCAGTGGGCGGCGGAGCTGGCCAGGGCGCTGGTCGGGCACGCCGAGCAGAACGCCGCGACCGCCGAGGCATTGCGCAAGCTCATCACCGGCGGCTAGCAGTGTATTACCGGGAGTTACGGACCCGACGGGAATGTCGGGGGGCTGACGGCTGCGGCGCACCGTAGGCTGTATGAACATGAGCGCCCATGCCGGGGATGAGCGTCTGGGCCCATACTGCCTGCGTAAGCAGTTGGGCGTCGGTGGCATGGGCGTGGTGTACCTGGCCGAGGACGCCGGCGGTCGGCCGGTCGCGATCAAGGTGCTCCGCCAGGGCCTGACGGCCGAGGAGACCGCGAGGCGCCGCCTGGCCCATGAGGTCGCGACCATGCGCCGCGTGAGCAGCCCGTATGTAGCCGAGGTCGTGGACGCGGACCTGACCGGCAATCCGCCCTACATCGTGACCCGCTACGTGCCTGGTGAGACGCTGGAGGACGTAGTCGCGGCGAACGGGCCGCTGTCGGGCGAAGCGCTGGCCAGCCTGGCCGGGGGCCTCACGGCCGCGCTGACCGCGGTGCACGCGGCCGGCGTCGTGCACCGCGACCTCAAGCCGGGCAACGTGATGCTGGTGGATGGCCGGCCGGTGGTGATCGACTTCGGCATAGCCCAGGCTGCGGACTCCACCCGGCTGACGATGACCGGCATGTTCATGGGAACGCCCGGCTACCTGGCACCGGAGGTGATCGAGGGCCGGCCGAGCGGCCCGGCCGCCGACATCCACTCCTGGGGCGCCACCGTGGCCTTCGCTGCGACCGGGCGCCCGCCGTTCGGCACCGGCACATTCGAGGCGATCTTCTACCGGATCGTGCATGGCCAGCCCGATCTGTCCGGCACCCCGACCCCGCTAGTGCCGCTGGTGCTGGCCTCGCTGGCCCGCGATCCCGCGCGCCGCCCGTCCGCGACTGACCTGGCTGAATCGCTGGCAGGCCTGAATCCGGCGGGACTGGTGCCCGCGCCCGCGGGGCAGCCGGTCCTCCGGCCCGACGATCGGCAGGCCGCTCAGCCGCCGCCCGCGCCCGGCTGCACTGTGGCCCCGCACACGGCACCCGACCTGCAGTGGTCGCAGGTCTCGACGATATCGGCCAAGCACCCGGCCGTCGGTGCCGCGGGAAAGGCGGTACCGGGAGCGCCGGTCCTGCCCGGAGCCGCTGGCGCGGCAGCAGCAGGGGTCGCGGCGGCGAACGGGAACGGTTTCGGTGCGTTGGCCGGCGCTGCACCCGGTGCGGTGGCCAG
>JASHOV010000256.1 GCA_030038495.1 Streptosporangiaceae bacterium | reverse complement strand
ACGGCCAGCCCGGCGGTTACGACCAGCCCGGCGGTTACGATCAGCCCGGCGGTTACGGCCAGCCCGGCGGTTACGGCCAGCCCGGCGCCGGTTACGAGCCGGCAGGCGAGTATGACCGGCCCCGGCGCGGCCGTCGGCACGCCGAGGAGCCGACCGGCGATCAGGCATGGGACGGCGCTCCTGGTGGCTATCCGGCCCAGGACCCCTACGGTGCCGCGCAGCCGCCTTATGACGGCCGCGACTGGACCGGCGAGCAGGATCCCTACAGCCGGACCGACCCGCACGGGAACGCCGAGTACACCGAGCCGCCCTACGACCCACGGGCCGACTATGTGAGCCGGTCAGACCCGCGCGCCTCGGGCCCGCACGGGCGGGACGGGCGGGAAGGGCGGGACGGCTACGGGCAGAACGACCTCGCCCAGGACAATTTCGCGCCGGGCTATGACGACCGTGGTTCCTATCCGGGTCAGGGCGGGTACCAGGGGCAGGCGGCCTACGATAGCCGGGAGGTGTACAACGGCCAGGCCGCTGCTGGCGAGCTGAAGGGATTCGGCGGGCAGGATGCCTACCGGGAGCCCGACGGCTACGGGTCCGGCGGTTACGCGAGGGATGACGGCTACGGTCGCGGACCGGCCGGTTACGGGCAGTCCTACGACGGCTACGGGGCAGCGTCCCGCTCGGGTCCCATGCCCGCCTATACCGGGGGCGACGAGTACGGCGCGGCCGATGGCAGCCAGCCGGGCTGGCAGGCACAGGACCAGGACTACGGGCGCCGGGGTCGTCGTGCCTCGGCGTATCAGCAGGAAGGCGACGGCCGTGACGGGCCGCCCGGGGGGAGCAGGAGGTCCGGCCGCAGCATGAATGCTGACGACGACCGGCATAACAGTTTCTTCGCTGGTTATGCCAGTGACGACGATGACCACTACGGCGGCCGGCCGCGCCGCCGGCGCGGCCGGGCGGCCGGGTGGATCGCCCTGTTCGTCGTCCTCGCGCTCGTATGCAGCGCGGGCGGGGTCGTGTACCACTACTACAGCGAGTACAAGTTGCGGCACTCCAGCTTTATTGGCGACGGCTTCGGCTCGGTCGACGTGACCGTGGCGCAGGGCGCCACCGCCGACTCGATCGGCCCGGAACTGCAGCGGCTCGGCGTGATCGAGGCGGTCGACCCGTGGGCGTCGTACGTGGCGAACAAGCCCGACTCGCTGCGTCCGGGCGAGTTCAGGCTGCACGAGCACATGAGCCCGGCGGCGGCATGGGCGATGCTCAACAATCCCGCGGCGACGGTGGACTCGACGGTCACGATTCCGGACGGCGACCGGTACTCCGTGGTTCTGCCCAGGCTCGCCAAGGAGAGCGGCATACCGCTCAGCCAGTTCCAGACCGCAATCAAGGACACGGCCGCGCTCGGCCTGCCGTCCTGGGCCAACGGAAACCCCGAGGGCTTCCTCTACCCGGACACCTATGACATCGTGCCGGGCTCGACGACCGCGCTGCAGATCCTGCAGATGGCCGTGCATCAGTTCAATTCCGTGATGGCCTCGATCGACCTGCCCGCCGAGGCCCGCAAGGCCGATTTCACCGAGAACCAGATCATCACCGAGGCCAGCCTGCTGGAGGCCGAGGTGGGTCCGAATTACTACGAGAAGGTGGCCAGGACCCTGGACAACCGGATCGCGATCGGCATGCCGCTGGAACTCGACAGCACGATCAGCTACATCACCGGTGACTACAGCTTCAACCTGTCGTCCGCGCAACTGCACACGCCCTCGCCGTACAACACGTTCCTCCACACCGACCTGCCGCCCGGCCCGATCGACCAGCCGGACCTCGCGGCGATCGACGCGGTGCTGCACCCGGCGTCGCCGAACGACGACTGGACGTACTTCATCACCGTGAACAAGTCGGGGCTGACGTACTTCACGAACAGCGAGAGCCAGTTCAACGCGTGGCAGGCGCTAGCGGCGAAGAACGGAGTCTGACGTCACGCCAGCGCACCGGGCGGCGGTGCTGGGTTCGCCGATAGCTCACTCGCTGTCGCCGACGCTGCACACGGCCGCCTACCGCGAGCTCGGCCTGTCCGGCTGGTCGTACGAGGCCATCGAGTGCGACGAGGCCGGCCTGCCGGGCCTGCTGGCCTCGCTGGGTCCGGACTGGGCCGGGCTGTCGCTGACGATGCCGCTCAAGCGCGCGGTCCTGCCACTGCTTGACCGGGCCGATCCGCTGGTGACCGTGGTCGGCGGGGCCAACACCGTGCTGCTTACTGGGAACGAGTGCTCGGGCTACAACACCGACGTTCCCGGCCTGGTCGCGGCGCTTGACGAGACCGGCGTCGGAGTGGACGGCCCGGTACTGATGCTGGGTGGCGGGGCAACCGCGTGCGCCGCGATCGCGGCACTGCGCCAGGCCGGCGCGTCGGCCGTCACGGCAGCTGTCCGTAATCCGGCCACGGCGGGCGCGCTGGCAGCGGCGGCCGAGCGCGTCGGCCTGCCGCTGCGGATGGTGTCCTTCGGGCCGGGGCCGGATCGCGAGGAATGGCTGGCCGAGTCGGCTGCCCGGCGCTGGCCGCTGCTGCTCTCCACGGTGCCTGCCGGGGCCGCCGATGGCTACGCCGACCTCGTGGCGGCCGGAGCACTGACCGCAGCCGCCGTCTTCGACGTGCTGTATCACCCCTGGCCGACGCGCCTGGCCGGGGCGGCGGGGGCCGCGGGGAGCACGGTTATCGGCGGGTTCAGCCTGCTGCTGCACCAGGCCGCGGAACAGGTCCGGCTCATGACCGGCAGGCCCGCCCCGGTGGAGGCCATGCGGGCCGCCGGGCTGGCCCGGCTGGCCGCCCGGACCTGATCTTGCCGGCGCAGGAAACAAGCAGGCACCGTAATGCGTTAGTGTTGCTTGACGACAATGCTCGGCAGCTGATGCCGGGCGTGCAAGCGGAGGACCACCACGGCCGCCTCCCACCTGGCTGGCACGTAAGCGCCAGCGGGTACATTGGCCGGCTAGCCCCAAGCAGTGAGGCGTGCCGGCGGCGTCGGACCGCCTTGCGGGCGGGCCGACCAGGCCGGACGCAAGTTGCTCGCGTCGCGGTGCGGCAGCAGCAGCGGCGTCGGGGTGTGCCGGTCCGGGCATTGCCAGGGCCGGGCGGCCCATCTGGTGGCCCTGCATGCACCATATGCGGGGCTTTCCCTATTTCATGGGGTAATCCGCATTTTCCGGAGCCGGGAGAGTCCCGGCACCGGAGCAGCGTGACTTAAGGAGGTCACATCAGCACCGAACCTCGTATCAACGAGCGCATCAGGGTTCCCGAAGTACGGCTTGTCGGCCCGAACGGCGAGCAGGTCGGGATCGTCGCGATTCAGGATGCGCTCCGGCTGGCCCAGGAAGCAGATCTCGACCTCGTCGAGGTTGCGGCCATGGCAAAGCCGCCTGTCTGCAGGCTGATGGACTACGGCAAGTTCAAGTACGAGTCCGCGCTCAAGGCCAGGGAATCGCGCAAGAACCAGGCCCAGACGGTCATCAAGGAGATCAAGCTCCGGCCGAAGATCGACCCGCACGACTACGGGACCAAGAAGGGCCACGTCGAGCGCTTCCTCAAGGCCGGCGACAAGGTCAAGGTGACGATCATGTTCAGGGGCCGCGAGCAGTCCAGGCCCGAGCTGGGCTTCAAGCTGCTCCAGAAGCTCGCTGCCGACGTGGAGGAACTCGGCTTCGTCGAGTCCACCCCGAAGCAGGACGGCCGGAACATGATCATGGTCATCGGGCCGCACAAGCGCAAGACCGACGCGATGGCCGCCGCCAAGGCCGAGCGGGCTACCCGCGCGCGCGGTTCCGGCCAGGATGAGCCGGGCCGGTCCGCCCGGGCTGATCGGGAACTGGCAGACGCGGTCATCGAGGCGCCGGGCCAGGAGGATGTGCCCGTGTCCGATGTGCCCGTGTCCGATGTGCCTGTGCCCGGTACGCCCGCGTCCGGTACGCCCGCGTCCGGTACGACAAGGCCGGCTGCGACAAGGCCGGCCGCATCAGGGTCGGCGGCGCCTGCGTCGGGTGCGCCAGCGGCATCGTCTGGCGTCGCGCCGGCCAGCCAGGCGAAGGCGCCGCCGCGGCCGACAGCGCCGCCTCGTCCGCAGCCACGACCGGGCGCAGGCGGCGCTTCGGCAGCGCCGAA